>NZ_JBFAWA010000007.1:0-416769 GCF_040680035.1 Nonomuraea sp. NPDC052116
GCGTCAAGTGGGGCGGCAAGGCCGGATCCAGCACGTACAACAGCCCGTCCGAGCACTGCGGGAGCTGAACCCTCGTGAACCTGCGCATTCTCCTGGCCGGCGCCGCCGTCCTGCCCCTGTCGATGCTGGTGGGGCAGCCGGCCGGGGCGGCGGCCGCCGATCCGATGACCGACGCGTTCACCAAGGCGGCCTCGACGTACGAGGTGCCCCGTGACCTGCTGGTCTCGGTGGCCTACTCCGAAACCCACCTGGACGGCCACCAGGGCCAGCCCAGCGCCGACGGCGGGTACGGCGTGATGCACCTGGTCACCGCCAAGACCCTCGACAAGGCCGCCACGCTGACGAAGAAGTCCGCTTCGGCGCTGAAGTCGGACGACGCGGCCAACATCACAGGCGGCGCGGCCGTCCTGCGTGCCCTCGCCGACGAGCTCAAGCTCGACGCCACCGCCCGCAAGGACGCGGGCAAGTGGTACCAGGCGGTCGCCAAGTACAGCGGCGCCTCCTCCCCCGCGGTCGCCCGGCTGTACGCCGACACCGTCTACGAAGAGCTCGCCAAGGGCATCCGCGCCACGACCCCCGGCGGCGAGAGCGTCACCGTACCGGCGAGCACCGTGACGCCCGATCGCGGCCCGTACGCCGACGCGGACGACCTCGACAAGCCCGGCACCCTCGCGGCGAGCACCGACTACCCGTCGGCCAGGTGGGTTCCGGCGCACAGCAGCAACTACGCCGTCTCCAACCGGCCCACCAGCGACGCGATCGACCGCATCGTCATCCACGTGACCCAGGGCAGCTACGCCGGCACGATCTCCTGGTTCCAGACCGGCCCCCGGCCGAACCCCACCTCGGCCCACTACGTCGTGCGCTCCTCCGACGGCGCCATCACCCAGACGGTCAGGGAGAAGAACCGGGCCTTCCACGCCGGCAACTACAACCGGCGCTCGGTCGGCATCGAGCACGAGGGCTTCGTCGACAACGCGACGTGGTTCACCGACACGATGTACCGCGCGTCGGCGGCGCTGACCCGCAACATCGCCGACCGGTACAACATCCCCAAGGACCGTAGCCACATCGTGGGCCACAGCGAGGTCCCGGGCGCCGACCACACCGACCCCGGCCGGTACTGGAACTGGTCCAAGTACATGCAGTACGTCACCGGCAGCACTGGCGGCGGCGGGGGCACCAACCCGCACACCGCCGAGTCCGTGTGCGGCACCGGCTACAAGGTGATCGACTCCGCCGCGCTCGGCACCAGCGGCACGGTCTACCTGACCTTCAACTCCGCCAACGGCAACAACTGCGTGGCCACGATCAAGAAGACCTCGCTGGGCAAGGCCACCGCCACCGCCGCCTTCCTGGAGGTCAAGGGCAAGACCCGGGCCACCGACACCGGCAACTTCGACTACTACGCCGGACCCATCCGGGCCACCGCCGCCGACAAGTGCGTCAAGTGGGGCGGCAAGGCCGGGACGAGCACGTACGAGAGCCCCTTCGAACACTGCGGCGGCTGATCCGCTGACCCTATGACCTGTGGCCGGATCGCGCGGGCTCGCGATCCGGCCACAGCTTTGCCGTGGGGCAATTGCGGCTGACGACACGCTGACGACGTCCGTGTCGGGCGAGGGCCGCCAACCGGGGAAAGCCGTATTTACCGTAGCCCGGTGCCGTGTCATCATGCGCTCACCGTCTGTCGATGGGAGCGTAGTGATTCGCGACCTACTGACCGTTCTGCGCTGTGCCCGGCTGGCGATCGCCCTTCCCGTCGCGCTCAAAGACGCCGTCGCCTGCGCTCCCGACGCCGTACGCGACTTCGAGCGCGCCGTGGAACCGATCGTCCGCGACGTGTTCTCCGAGCCCGAGCGCGAGGCGATGATCGACTCCCTGCGCGGCACCGCGCTGAGCTTCAACGTCGGCATCCATGCCTACGCCAGGATGGCGGGCCGGTCCTGTGACGGGGAGCTGGTCATGCTGGCCGGATCGGTCGCCCGGCTCTACGACGACATGATCGACAACGGCGGCGACCCGGCGATCGACTCGTGGGTGGCGTCCCTCTTCAAAGCCGACGAACATGCCGCCTCACGTGATCATCACCAGCGCCTGCTGGCCGCGCTCTACGCGGAGATCCGCCGCCGGGCCCCCGGCGAGCTCTGGCACACCGCGCTGCTCGAACTGCACGACTACCAGGTGCTCTCCCGCAAGCAACGCGATCCCGCGACCCCGGCGGCACAGCTCGGCAAGATCACTAGGGGGAAGGGCGGGCTGGCGGGCCTCGTACTGTTCGGCCTGGTGCATCCGGACATGAGCGTGGTGCAGCGCGACGCGGTGATGGAGGCGGGCGAGGCGCTGCAGCTCCTGGACGACTACCTCGACCAGGACGCCGACCTGCGTGCCGGCATCGGCACTTTGGTCAATCGGGGCGAGGTGAGCCTGGCCGAGGTGGGTGCCCGGCTGCTGGCCCTGCGACCCCGGCTGGCCGCCTGCTACGGGAGCGCCGCCGCCCGGCCCTTCGCCGCGACGCTCTTTCTCCTCCTGGCGGTCAACGTGCTCAAACGCCACCAGCAGGGACGTGCCAGGAGAACGAGAGACACCCCGCTGGGGCTGCTGCTGGCCGGCGGCAAACACGCCATCCCCCCGAAGAGAGCCTCATAGATGCGCAAGCTGAAGACGGCGTTCTTCGTCCTCCTCCCGCTGGCGTTCGTCCTTCTGGCGGTCGTACGGCTGGCGGTGGGCGGCTGGTCCAACGTCGAGGCGGTCATCGCCGCGGCCGCCCTCGTCGTGGCCTACATCGGCACCCTGCGCGCCGAGCGCCCGCCGGACGAGGCCTCCGACCTGGCCGACAGGCTGGCCGACCAGGTCATGCAGACGGCCAGGCGGGAAGCGGGCAACCGCGACGTCCCGGACAGCCGCGGCATCCCGATCCGCTGCGAGTCCGGCGGCGCCCTTCCCGGAACGATCGAGGAACTGGCCGACCACCTCCTCACCAAGAAGGGACCCGTGGTGGTGACTGGAGAGCGGGGCTCGGGCAAGACCACGCTCGGCCTGCTCCTCCCGCTGCGGATGTCCTCGGCGCAGCAGCGGCCGATCCCGGTCACGCTGCCGCTGTCGTCATGGGAGCCGCGGCTGACCCTGCGCGAGTGGGTGGCGCTGCGGCTGGCCGCCGAGTACCCGTTCCTGCGGGCCACTCCCCGCGCACTGGAACGGCTGATCGCGAACGGCAGCCTGCTGGCCGTGTTCGACGGTCTGGACGAGGTGCCGCCGGCGCGCCGTATCGAAGTGGTCAGGGCCATCGACGAGGGCTGGTCCCGCTCGTACGTGCTGACCAGCCGCGTCGAGGCGTTCACCGGCCCCGTCGCCCGCAGGCTCGCCGGGACGCCGGTGGCGCGGCTGCTGCCGGTGGACGCCGCGGGCGCCGCCGGATACCTGGAGTCGCGCTGGGGCGACGTGCCCGAGGCCGCCGCGCTGGTCGCCCGGCTGCGCGCGGAGCCGGCGGGCCCGCTGGCCGAGGCGCTCGACACCCCGTTGATGATCTTCCTGGCGGCGCGCACCTGCGAGAGCGGCCACACCCCGCGCATCGACGGCATCACCCCGCACATCAGGCAGGGCCTGGTCGCCGGGTTCGTGCCGGCCGTCTACCGGCCGGAACCGGAGGCCGATCAGCGGTGGAGCCCCGAGGAGGCGGCCCGCTACCTTCGGTTCCTGGCCGACTTCCTGCGCCGCAGGGGGACCCACGACCTGGCCTGGTGGGAGTTGCACCACACGCTGCCCCGCGCGGTGATCCCCGCCTTCCAGGCCGTGCTCGGGATGGCCCTCTTCGGGCCGCTCTGCGCCGCCGTGACCGCGCTGTTCGGGCTGGGGGCGGTCGGCTGGTGGTTCGTCCTGGCCATCGGGCTGGCCAGCGGATTCGCGGTGTCGCTGGCCAGGCAGCACTACCCGCGTGAGGCGCGGCCGAAGCTGCGCAAGACGCTGACCCGGCGCTACCTGCTGCGCCGCCTCGGCCAGGGCCTGGTGTGCGTGGTGCCCGGCATGGTGATCGTCCTGGTGCTGTACGACGGGGTGACCTACGCGCTCACCGACGGCGCGGTGTTCCTGGTCGGTTTCCTGGCCGCCTCCCTTGCCCTGGCCCCCGCCAATGTGGACAAGGCGGGCACGCCCGACGGCTTCCTGCGCAACGACCGGGCCGCTGTGCTGCTGGCCTTCGCCGCAGGGGGCCTGATCGGGCTCGCCATGGGCGCCTACCTCGGCTGGTGGATGGAGACCGGGCTGCGGGTCAGGGACCACGTGTGGCTGCTCGCCCTCGGCCACTGGCAGCAGACGCTCATCAGCGCCGCCAACGGCGCGGTGCTCGGTGCGGCCGGGTTCGGCGTCACGATGATGGCGCCGAGCGCGTGGGGGCGGTTCGTCGACGTCCGGGTGTGGTTCGCGGCGCGGCGGGTGCTGCCGTTGCGGCTGATGACCTTCCTGCACGACGCCTACGAGCGCGGGGTGCTCCGCCGTACGGGGCCCTACTACCAGTTCAGGCACGAACTCCTGCAGGACCAGGCCGCAACTGGGCCGACACCGCCGGAGTCAGCACCACCGGCCCCGCCAGCGACCAAGCCGTGACCCGGCCGTTCGCGCCGATGGCGTAGCTCGCCTCGGGGAAGCGCGCCCGGCCGCTGTCCGGTGCGAAGCGCGCGTACCGGATCTCCAGCTCCGCGCGCGTGCGGCGGACCCGTTCGACCGCGACGCGCCCGCCCGTCGCGGGCCGGTAGCCGAACTCCAGCACCACCTCTTCGTCAGGCGCGGCCCGCGTCAGCGCCTCCACGTCGCCCGGCCTGGTCAGGTCGCAGACCCGGCCGCCGACCGTACAGCGCAGGATGTCGAAGCCGTGCCCGCGCAGCACCCGCGTCTGCGCGGCCAGCCAGTCCGGCTCGAACCGGCGCTGGGCACGCGCCAGCAGGCGCAGCGCCATGACCCGGGCCACCACGTACGCCGCGGTCAACCAGGTGGCGGCGGAGAAGAGCGGATGCGGCGCGAAGGTCGCCGCCAGCGCGAGCGCGGCGGTGAGCACCGCCCAGCCGAACGTCGCCGCGGGGGCGCGCTCCGGCGACGGCCCGGCCAGAACTCGGCGCACCGTCACCGGCAGCCCCGGCAGCGGCACGAGCGGGACCGGCAGGTCGGGGCGGGAGTATTCGGGCCCGTAGGTGACCGGCATCTTGCCAGTATCACCTGAGACGCCGCCTGGCGTTACTGGCCTGCCGGCTCATCTCATTCTGTCGGACGCGGCACCGGCCCAGCCTGAAGGGCCGCGACCTCCGGATGTCGCGGCCCTCCTTCCGGATCAGCCGAACGGCTGGTTGTCCAGCGTGTTCACCTTCACTGCGGTGATCTTCACCTGCTTCATCAGCACCTGGGACGCGCCCGCCGGCTTGGAGCAGGCGAAGCTGAGCGGCCCCGTGCCGGGGTAGGTGTGCACGACGTTGAGAAAGATGCTGTGCCTGCTGTGCGGCGCCAGCGTCACCTCGGTGATGTCGCCGTCCGAGTTGGGACCCGTACCGATCGTGCAGAGGTAGTCGATCGCCGAGCCACCGGTGTTCTCGGCGTACAGCTTCGCGGTGATCGTGTACGAGCCCGTCCCCAGGAACCCGCTGAAGCCGGGGCTGAGGGCGTTGGAGTGGACGATCTCGTTGTCCCACCGGCTGATCACGTCCGGTGGCACCGCCTCGGCCGCGTTGACGTTCCCCGCCAGCAGCGCGCCCGCGGCCACGACGGCGGCCAGCGCGGACAGGCGCAGGCCACGGCGGCGGCTTGATGGGGCGGTTGTGGGCATGGTCATGTGAGTTTCTCCTGATGTGAGCCGTCCCCCTCGCGCGGACGCGCGAGCGGCCGCACGCTGTCGCCGGCCGAGGCGGCGGTCACCGGCTCGCGTGCACCCCGGAAAACTAGCCCTCGCGGTTTCGGAAGACCGCGCAAAAATAACCGCGCCGGCCGTGCCGGTCGTCATCGCGCTTTCGTCCACCGGCCCCGCACCGAAGCCCCCCGTACCAGGCACCCTCCTAGGGCCCCTCCAGGAAGTGGCGCAGCGTGGCCTCGATCCAGCCGTACGCGATCACCTGCTCCGGCGGCCAGGGCCGGCCCTCGATGATCGACACCAGCTTCCACAGCCTGGCCGCCCGCGGGTCGTGCTCGTCGAACGTGCGCAGCAGCTCCTCGCGACTCTGCCCCATCACCGCCAGGATCCGATCGAGGATCGGCTCGGATTCGGGTGAGCCGGGCTCAACGCCCGCCCGCGAAGCGGTCAGCGCCTCCCGCATGATCTGGGCGTTCATCTCGTGCCAGGCGTCGAAATCCCGGTCCTCCTCCCAGAACTCCGTGTTCTGCCGGCGCAGGCTGTCGCGGTAGCCCTCGTCGGCGAGCAGGTCGGCCAGCTCCAGCCAGGCGTCGAGCTGCGCGACGGTCGGCTCCTCGGGCAGTGCGGGGAGCATGGCGTCGCGCATCTGGGTCAGCCACTCGTGCCGCGCCTCGATGCCGCCGCCGACCTCGTCGACGAACTCGTCCAGCAGGATCTCCATCTCGGCCGCGCCGAGCCGGCCGAGCGCGTGGAGCCTGCTCAGATCCTCCTCGGCGGGATCGCCGTCCCGGGCGAGCGTCGCCCTGAGCACCGCCCTGGTCCGCTGAAGCGATCTGAGCTGCGTCTCGACCGCCTTGAGGTGAAGATCGAGTACGTCCCTCAGCCGGCGGTCGCCGAGCGAGCGGATCGTGGCCAGGTCGACCCCGATCTCCCTCAGCGTGCGGATCAGCTCCAGCCGCGCCCGGTCCTCATCACCGTAGAGCCGGTAACCGGAGGCGGTGCGCTCGCGCTCGGGCAGCACGCCCGCGTCCGAGTAGAAGCGGATCGTCTTCACGGGGAGGCCGGTCAGCTTCGCCAGGCGGCCGATCGTGTAGCTCATAATTCCCTTGAGTCTCCAGTAACTGGAGACTTTAGCGTAGCCGACATGGCGAAGCAGAAGATAGCCAGGGTCGTCACCCTGCACATTCAGGCCGGCGAGGCGGGCCCGGCGAACGTCGGCAAGGACCTCGGCCCGCTCGGCATCAACCTCATGGAGTTCTGCCGGCAGTACAACGCGCAGACGCAGGACCGGCGCGGGTTCGTGATCCCCGCGGTGATCACCGTGTACGAGGACAGGTCGTTCGAGGTCGTCACCAAGCAGCCGACCACCGCCTCGCTGATCCGGCGCGTCGCCGGGCTCGACGGCGGCAGCCCGCGCCCGGGCCACCAGAGCGGCGGCTGGATCACCCGTGCCCAGCTCCGCGAGGTCGCCCAGGCCAAGCTCCCCGACCTCAACACCGCCGACCTGGATCAGGCCGAGAAGATCGTCGCGGGAACGGCCCGTTCCATGGGCCTCACCGTCCGCGACTAGAACCAGGACGCCGCTCGGCCAGATCATGATGGGCATGGGAATCTGCGTTTTCTGCGAGATCATCGCCGGACGCGTCGAGGCCGGCGTCGTTCATGAGGATGACAGCGTGGTGGCCATCATGGACCACAAGCCGGCCACGGTCGGCCATGTGCTGGTGATCCCGCGCGTACACGTGGCCGGGCTGGCGGACGCCGATGACGCGGTCGGTACGGCGATCTGGCGCACCGCGCGGCGGGTGTCGGGCGCGTTGCGGGCATCGGGGCTGCGCTGCGACGGGGTGCGGTTGTCCCTGGCCGACGGGGAGGCCGCCGGTCAGGACGTCTTCCATCTCCACCTGCACGTGGTGCCGCGCTTCCCGGGAGACGGCGTGGTGGTCACCGCCGACTGGAAGAAACGGTCGCGGGAACTGCTCGACCAGGATGCGGCGCTGATCCGGGAAGCCCTTACGTGACTCCGCGAAAGCGTTCCTGCACTCGCCTGTTCCGCTGCACCCAGCTGCCCAAGAAAAGACGGTCTGATAATCACCTGTTTTGATCATTTCCATCTTTTTCTCCAAGTCGATCCCCGACGCGCGTTATCTCGCCTTCGAGCGGGTACCTCCAGCTCGCACCATCAGGGGGATGTGGCATTAAGTCCGATTCTTCCGAATCCGACCTACAGGGGAAGAAACAGATGATTAAGCACCGAAGCATCAGAAGCGCGCTGGCCTTTGCCGTGGCAGCGGCGGCGGCCAGTGGATTCGCGACTCTGACCTTTACGGCGTCGGCGGGCGCCACGGCCGGCACCAGCGTTCACAGCACGGTGGACACGGCGGCAACCGCGATCAACCTCGCCACCGATCCGAGGTCGGAGAAGGAAGAGCAGCCGACCCGGGCGCTCGACTCGGCCTTCCAGGGCGACCCGGAGGACCCGAAGAAGCCGCCGACCAAGTTCGTCGGGGTCATCCGCGACGACAGGGTCGCGATCAGGGACCCGCGGACGATGCCACAGTGGCATGACCTGACCGAGCTGCTGCCGCGCGACTTCGGCCGCCTGGTCGACATCACCCTGGCCGCGCCCGACGAAGGCGAAACCGTGCACATCACCGTGCTGAACGAGCGCGGCAAGGTGGCCCAGAGCAGGTGCACCGTCTTCCCGACCCCGGGCACGAAGGGGACGCCGGAGTGGCCCGAAAACTGCACCGACTTCATCGATCTCACGCGTAAGTGAGTCGCCTGATCCGCCGATGATGAATGCCGTGCCCGGGAAGCTTTCCGGGCACGGCATTCTTCGCTTTTTGCTACATTTTTGTGGCCGTACGGCACACATGGTTGTCCAATTGAGCAGATTTATCACCTCGTCGCCCGCGCCATTTTGGGCGATTTATGAGGAGAAAGCGCGCCATGACGTCATCCTGGACGAAACGGCTGCAGGCCATGCAAAGTCGTCGATGTAATGCATGGAGCGAGCCGAAAGGAAAACGCATGAAGCGTTACGAGAAGCCCCGTCTTATGGCAGCCGGATCCTTCCGCAAGGCCACCGGCTTCCTGGCCCTGCACGGCAACGACCGCCTGATCTTCAGCAAGAACTGAAATCGGACAGTCCATGCCCGACTGCGGCATGCTGAGCCGGCCGCACCACGGCGAGGCGTACTTCGTGGTCCTCCCTGACCACGAGGCCGCGCCCGCCGTGGCGGCGGTCCTGCGTACGGCGACTGCTCGCACCGTCACCTACGCCTCCGGACGGCCCTGGCTGGTCGGGCACTGGTCCGACGAGGAGATGACGGTGGCCGAGGCGGGCGCCACCAGGCTGGCGGTGATCGGCCGCTGCGCCTTCGACGCCGAACGGCTGGCCGCGGAGGCGAGCCGGCTGCGTGACCCGGCGCACCTCGACCTCCTGGCCCGGACCCTGCCCGGCAGCTTCCACCTCGTCGCCGCGCTGGACGGCCGGTTACGCGTCCAGGGCACCGCGTCCGGGCTCCGGCTGGTCTTCCACGCGCGCGTGAACGGGCTCACCGTCGCCTCCGACCGCGCCGACGTCCTGGCCGCCGCCACGAGGGCCGAGCTCGACGTGCGGCGCCTGGCCGTACGGCTGCTCTGGCCCGTCCCCCACCCCCTGCCGCACCTCCCCCTCTGGCCGTCGGTCACCGCCGTCGAACCCGGCCACCACCTGACCGTCGCGACGGACGGGGTGACCGCGGGGCATCGCCGCTGGTGGACGCATCCCGAGCCCGTCCGTACGCTGGCCGACGCCGCCGAGGACGTCCGGCGGGCGCTCGACGACGCGGTCGGCGCGCGCACCAAAGCGGGCGGCACGGTGAGTTTCGACCTGTCCGGAGGGTTGGACTCCACGTCGCTGTGCTTCCTGGGCGCCGCCCGGCAGGAGGCGCACCTCATCGCCTCCACCTGGCCGGGCCGCGACCCGGCCGACGACGACCTGGCGTGGGCCCGGCGCGCGGCGGCCCACCTGCGTGGCGCGGAGCATCTGGTCTGGCCGGCGGAGGAGTCGCCGCTGGTCTACGAGGACCTGCTGAGAGTCGACGACACGCTGGACGAGCCGACCATCGGCGTCATGGACCGCGCCAGGGTGCTGGCGCACCTGCCCCGGCTGGCCGCCAGGGGCAGCAGGCTGCACGTGACCGGCATCGGCGGCGATCACGTGGCCTGGTGCTCGGAGGCGAGCTACCACCGGCTGCTGCTCAGGCGGCCGATGCTGGCGATCGGGCGGCTGCGCGGTTTCCGCGCGCTGTTCCACTGGCCGTACGGACCGATGCTCCGGACGCTGGCCGACCGCCGCTCCTACCGCCGCTGGCTGGCCGGCTCGCTCGCCGACCTGCGCGCCCCGCTGCCTCCGCCGGTGTCCGGCGCGCTGGGCTGGGGGGTGCCGCCCCGGCTCTTCCCGTGGATCACCCAGGAGGCGGGCCGCCTGGCCGCCGAGGTGCTCGCCGAGACCGCCCCGTACGCCGAGCCGCTGGGAGCCGACCGGGGGCAGCACGCCGACCTGCACGCCATCCACGACACCTGCCGGATCATCCGCCAGTGGGACCAGATGAGCGTCCGCGCGGGGCTGCCGATGGCCTCCCCCTTCCTCGACGACCGGGTGATCGAGGCGTGCCTGTCGGTACGCCCGCAGGACCGGGTGACGCCGTGGCGCTACAAACCCCTCCTGACGACCGCGATGCGCGGCGTCGTGCCAGAGGAGTGCCTGCGGCGGACCAGCAAGGCGGAGGCCTCGCTCGACGCCGCCGAAGGTCTGCGCCGCCACGGCCCCGACATGCAGGCACTCTGGGCGGACTCCCGGCTGGCCCGGCTCGGACTGGTGGACACCGCCCTGCTCAAGGACCTCACCGCGCACCCCGACACGCCGGGACTGCGGGAGGCGATCCTGTACTCGACCATCGGCTGCGAGGTCTGGCTGCGGACCCTGGAGCCGTTCGACAAGGAGGACGGCAGATGAGCCTGCGGCTGAGCGCCGATGTGTCCACCGCCGACACCGACTACGGCATCGTGCTTCTCAACCAGCGCAACGGCGACTTCTGGCAGCTCAACCCGAGCGGCGCGCTGGCCGTGCGCCGGCTGCTGGACGGCGACACCACGGAGCAGGCGGCCGCGGCCCTGGCGGCGGAGTTCGAGGTCGGGCACGGGGAGGCCCTGGAGGATGTGCTGGCGCTGCTGGAGCAGCTGCGGGCTGCCGGGTTGGTGGCGCCGTGACCGTTCCGAGCGCGCTGGAGCGGCCACAGGGGGTTCCGTGGCGGGCCAGGCTGGCGGCGCGGATGGCGGTGGGAGCGGCGTTCTCGCTGGCGGTGCTGCCGCCGCGGCGCCTGCGTAGCGTGCTCACCCTGCTCAGCCGGCGGGCCAGGCCCGCCACGTACGCCGAGGCCAAGGACGCCAAGGACGCGGTGCTCGCGGTGAGCCTCACCTGCCTGGGCGTGCACGGCTGCCTTCCCCGGTCACTGGCCACCGCCCTGCTGTGCCGGATGCGGGGGTCGTGGCCGACGTGGTGTACGGGTGTCCGGGTGCGACCCCCGTTCGGGGCGCACGCCTGGGTCGAGGCGGAGGGCAGGGCGGTGGACGAGCCCACACCGGAGGGCTATCTCGCCCCCTTGATCACTGTGGCTCCGAGAGGTCAGGAGTTGCGGGGGACCACCAGGCCGGATTCGTAGGCGAAGACCACGAGCTGGGCGCGGTCGCGGGCATTGAGCTTGGCCATGGCCCGGTTGATGTGGGTTTTCGCGGTCAGCGAGCTGATCGCCATGCGGTCGGCGACCTGGTCGTTGGACAGGCCCTGCGCGACCAGGGCGACGGCCTCGCGTTCGCGGCCGGTCAGCTCTTTCAGCCCTGTGCCGGTGGCGGCGTGGAGCGGCTGGGTGACGTACCGGTTGATCAGCTTGCGGGTGATCGACGGTGCGAGCAGGGCGTCGCCGCGCGCGGCGACGCGTACGGCGTGCAGGAAGTCCTCCGGCACGATGTCCTTGACGAGGAATCCGGCCGCGCCGGCGCGCAGCGCGTTGAAGACGTACTCGTCCAGGCCGTAATTGGTCAGGATGACGACGTGCACCCCGGCCAGGGCCGGGTCGGCGGCGATGCGGCGGGTCGCCTCGATGCCGTCGACGACCGGCATCCGGACGTCGATGAGCGCGACGTCGGGCAGGTGCTGCCTGACCAGGTCCAGGCCCTCCTTGCCGTCGGCGGCCTCGGCCACCACCTCGATGTCGTCCTCCAGGTCGAGCAGCGCGCGGAATCCGCTGCGGAGGAGCGGCTGGTCGTCGACCAGCAGGACACGGATCATGACGTACGGTCCACGGGAAGTTCGGCCTGGACGGTGAAGCCGCCCTCCTCGCGCGGTGCCGCGCGCAGGCGACCGCCGAGCGCGGTGACCCGTTCGCGCATCCCGAGCAGGCCGACGCCGGGCGGCGGGGCGGCGTCCGGGGTGGCCCTGCCGTCGTCGTCGATGCGGACCGCGAGGGCGTCGGGACGGTAGTCGATCCGGACCGACGCGGTCGCGGCGGCGGCGTGACGGGCGACGTTGGTCAGGGACTCCTGAACGATCCGGTAGACGGTCCGGTCCACCGCGGCCGGCACGTCGTGGCGCTGTCCCCCGATCGTCAGCGTCGCGTCCAGGCCGGCCGTCCGGGCCCGTTCGACCAGCTCCGCGACGTCGTCGAGCCCACGCGGCGGGCTCGTGTCGTCGTCGCGCAGCGCCTCCAGGGTCGCGCGCAGCTCCCGGGTCGCCTCGCGTCCGGCTTCCTGGATCGCCAGCAGGGCCTCGGGCACTGGTTCGCCCCTTTTGCGGGCCACGTGGACGGCGACCTCGGCCTGCACCTTGATGATCGAGATCTGGTGGGTGAGCGAGTCGTGCAGCTCCCGCGCGATGTGCAGCCGCTCCTCGTCGGCGCGGCGCCGCGCGGTCTCCTCCCGGGTGCGCTCAGCTTCGTCCGCCCGCCGCTCGGCCTGCCGCAGCGCCTCGCCCGCGGCGCCGGCCGCGACCAGCCAGGCCAGCTCCAGAGCGCCTCTGGCCTGCGCGAACGCCTCGCCCGTGTCGTGCAGCCCCGAGGCCAGGGCCGCGAGGGGCAGGACTGCCAGCATGGCCACGCTCACCGCCACCGTGACGGCACGGTGTCCCGACCGCACGGCCGCGTACACCGCGAACAGGTACGCGACGGCGGGCACATCGAACCCGGCCGCCTGGTAACCCGCCGCGCACAGCCCGGTGACGGCCAGGACGGGAACCGGGGCCCGGCGGCGCGCGGCCAGCGCCAGGCCGCCGGCCGCCAGCAGCGCGTAGCCGAGCAGGTCGAGGTAGGTGGCGGAGTGCTGCCCGGACAGCCCGGTGACCAGCAGCGCCGCGGCCACGCCCCCGGCGATCGCCCAGTCTGTGACAGCCGCCGGGACGCCGAACCGTCCTGTGCTCATGCGCGCACCTTAGCCGGATACCGCCGTGGGCGACTCCACCGCACGGATGAGCGGCCGGCTACCGCACCCGCGGTACCTGCGCGGCTTGTGCGGCATTCGCGGTAGTCGGCTGCGGCATCGGCGGCACCGCGAACTGCCCACGTCAGGCGGACGACCGGCGACGGCTCCGGCGGACATGCTCGACATCCGGTCGTAGGAGAAGGAGCACCTCATGATCATTCGTCATCTGCTCGCCACAGCCCCGGACGTCAGCGCCTATGACCTGACCCCCGGGCGTCTCTGGTCCGTGGTGGCCATAGCGCTGGGGCTGGCCGGCGTGGTCCTCGGCGGGCTGGCCCTGGCCCGCTCCACCGGTCGTACCAGGGCCTTCGTGGCCCTGGCGGCGGGGCTGGCCGGCGCGGTCGTCGGCGGGCTGGTCGTGGCCGCCGCCCAGGGTGGTCCGGGCACCGGCTACGGAATAGTCGGGGGCTTCATCGCCCTGCTGGTGGGGCTGGTCGGCGTGGCCCTCGGCGGGCTGGCCCTCACTCGCTCCCGCCGCTCCACCGCGCCGCCCGGTCTATGAGCAGGTGATGCCGGTCGGGGCGGCCGTGGACGGGCCGTTGGCCTGGTAGCCGAAGGTGGCCGTCGCGCCCGCCGCGAGGCTCGTGGCCCAGCTCGGCGCCTTGATCGTCCACGTGGCGCCCGACGATGTGACGGTGGAACCCCAGCCGTTGACCAGGGACACGCCGGCCGGCGCGGTCCATGTGATCGTCCAGTTGTTCCAGGTCGTGGTGCCCGTGTTCTTCACCGTCACGTTGGCCGTGAAGCCGCCCTGCCAGGAGCTGGCGACCTGGTGGTTCACGCTGCAGGAGACGCCGGTGCCGCCCGTGGGCGTCACGGTGGGAGTCACCGTGGGAGTCACCGTCGGGGTCGGCGTGGGCGTGGAGGTCTGGCCCTGTGAGGTGGTGTAGGTGACCTTGGTGTACGGCGAGCCGCACTGCGGGGTGCAGGCCAACGGCAGCGAGAAGCTGTACACGCGCCCGCCGTTGATCAGCGTGTCCGTGGCGTCCCGCACCCGGATCTGGAACTGGCCGCCGCCCGACGTGGTCCCGCCGATGACGTAGGACTGGCCCATGTCGCCGTTCATCTGGGCCGTCTGCCAGGCGCCGTTGGCGTAGTACTCGACGCCGTGGATGCCGTTGGCCAGGTGCGAGACGGAGATGGCCGGCCACCAGACCTGGGCACCCTGCAGGAAGCCGATGTTGATGTCGCCGCCGTAGTTGGGCGCGGGGACGAACGACCAGGTGACGTGCCGGTTGTTCCAGTGGTTGGGGTACATGTCCCCGATCGCGCCGCCGTTCTTCACGAACCGGTTGAGCGAGTCCTTGGACAGGTCCAGATGGTAGGGATCGTCGCGGCACCAGCCGTTGGAGTCACCGCAGCTGTCGGCGACGAGCATGGTCAGCTTCGCGCCGTTGTAGGCATCGGAGACCCAGGAGCCGTTGCGGCAGAACGCCTGGTTCGGTGCGCCGTCGTTGGTGCCCGTGCAGTAGTCGCTGATCTCGACCTGCACGTAGCGGCCGCAGTTGAGGCCGTTGTTCCATAACCCGGCCTTGCTGAGGTTGGCTCCGGTCAGCGGCCGGGGATAGAAGGCGTAGTCGCCGGGGGTGTTGTAGACGTTGAGCGCGACGAAGTCCTGCGAGTCGAGGTTCGCCTGGGGCATCCCGCAGCCGCCGTACGGCGAGCCGAGTCCGTCGAAGTAGGTGGCGTTGCCGGTCACCGGGCCGGGCGGGTCGGCGACCGCACCGGCGGACTGTTCCGTCAAGGACACGAAGGCGCAGAGCACGACCAGGAAACCGGGAAGCAGGATGGCAAGCAACCGGCGACGAACGTAACTCATCGGACTCCCAACCCAGAAAGGTTCGGATCGACTCTTTCCGCGGAGCTACGGCCCGGTCAAGCACAGGCGATCGCGACCTGGGCGAACACGCCGGAAAGCCTGTAACTTTCATCGGCTCGCTATGCCACGGCGCCGTCCACGAGCTGCTGGACCCGCGCGGGGGTGTAGATGCCGTCGACCAGCAGCTGCGCCAGGCCGAGCACGCCCGCGTGCGGGTCGAGGTCGCTGCGCACGATCTGCAGGTTGCGGGTGGCCAGCGGGAGCGAGCGCCGGTAGACGATCTCGCGGATGCCGGCGAAGAGCTGCTCGTCGGTGTGGGCGAGCTGCCCGCCGATGACGATGACGCGCGGGTTGAACAGGTTGACCGTGTCGGCGATCGCGCCGCCGAGGATGCGGGCCGCGCGCCGCGCGAGCCGCACCGCGACGAGGTCGCCGCTGCGGATCAGGCGTACGGCGTCGTCCACGGTGGTCACGTCGCGGCCCGCCTCGCGCAGGTCGCGCACGATGGCCCAGCCCCCGGCGTACGCCTCGACGCAGCCCGCGTTGCCGCACCGGCAGATGGGCGGCTCGGCCACGTCGTCCACCGTGACCTGGATGTGGCCGACGTCGCCGGCCGCGCCGTCGGCGCCGCGGTGCACCTTGCCGCTGGCGATGAGGCCGGTGCCGACGCCGGTGCCGATCTTGAGCATGAGCAGGTGGGGCACGTCCGGGTAGCGCAGCCGCTGCTCGCCGTACGCCATGGCGTTGACGTCCTTGTCCACCAGGACGGGGCAGTCGAAGCGGGAGCGGAACCAGCCGGGGATGTCGTAGCGGTCCCAGCCGGTCATGATCGGCGGGCTGACGACCCGTCCGGTCTCGAAGTCCACCGGGCCCGGCACGTCGAGCCCGATGCCGAGCACCTCGCCGGGCTTGCGCCTGGCCGCAGTGAGGACCTCGGTGAACAGCTCGTCCACGACGGTGAGGATGGCCTGCGGGCCCGCCGTCACCTCGGCGCGGACCTCGCGCTCGGCCCGCACCTCGCCGGCCAGGTCGCACACGGCGGCCCGCAGGCCGGTCGCGCCGATGTCGGCCACCAGCAGCACCCCGCGGTCACGGTTGACCACGAACTGGCCCGCCGGACGGCCGCGGGTGCGCGCCTCCTCCTCGGCGGGCATCAGCAGACCGGCCGCGAGCAGGCCGTCGAGCCGCTGGTTGACGGTGGTGCGCGACAGGCCGGTGTGGCGCATCACGTCGGCCTTCGTCAGGCCGTCGGGGGCGTCGCGGAACAGGCTGAGGATCTCGCCTGAGCTGGCTCCCCGCCACACGCCGGGCAGGCTCGGTGCATCCATACGGGTCACTCTAGCTATGTCTCCTACTAGACGGAAGTTAGCCATGTTTCGACATAAAAAGTCGAAAGGAGTGTTGCAATCTAACGGAAACACTGGTTACGGTCATGCCATCGACGCTGAAAGGGGCATCCGATGATGGCCAACACCCGAGGTCGCCGCACCGCGGCCCTCAGCGCGGTTCTCGCTGCGGGCGCGCTCGCGCTGGCTGCCTGCGGCTCCAGCGAGACCACCGGGAGCACCCCCGTGGCCGGGGAGGCGGGCACCGCGACACCCAAGATCGCCGCCGTGATCAAGGGCCTGGACAACCCGTTCTTCCAGACGATGAAGCAGGGCATGGACGACCAGGCCGCCACGGCCAAGGTGCCGGTCACGGTCCAGGCGGCCAACGCCATCACGGACACGACCGGCCAGGCGGACAAGCTCAACGGCCTGGCCGGGCAGGACTTCTCCTGTTACGTGGTCAACCCGATCTCCGGCACCAACCTGGTCCAGGGCCTGGCCCAGCTCTCCGCCCAGAACAAGACCGTGGTCAACATCGACAGCCCGATCGACGCGGCGGCGGCCAAGAGCGCGAACGTCAAGCTCGCGACGTACATCGGGACCGACAACGTCGAGGCCGGCAAGACGGCCGGGCAGCGCATGACCGAGCTGCTGGCCGACGGCGGCGACGTCGCGGCCATCGGCGGCATCGCGGGCGACGTGACCAGCGGCGCCCGGGTCGAGGGCTTCAAGCAGGGCCTCGGGCCCAAGGTCAAGATGGTGCAGACCGTCGCGGCCAACTGGGAGCGGCAGACCGCGCTCACCGCCGCCACCGACGTGCTGCAGGCGCACCCCGACCTGGCCGGATTCTTCGTCGCCAACGACGACATGGGGCTGGGCGTGGCGCGCGCCGTCGCCAACGCGGGCAAGGCCGGCAAGGTCAAGGTCATCAGCGTCGACGGCATCAAGGACGCGCTCGACGCGGTCAAGGCCGGCACCCTGGACGGCACCGTCGCCCAGTACCCGTACGCGATCGGGCTGATGGGCGTGGAGGCGTGCCAGGCGGCGGCGACCGGCAAGACGCTGCCCGCCAACGTCAAGGCCCCGGTCGAGCTGGTCACCAAGGAGAACGCGGACAAGGCGCTGGCGGCCACACCCAAGCCGTTCGGCAGCTACGACGACCCGTTCGCGTCCCTCATCAAGTAGCGCCTACGCCGTCCTGCCCGGCCGTCCGGCCCGGTGGGACGAGGAGTGACAGACATGGCAAACGCAACGCTCGCGGCCCGCGACGGAGAGCACTGGGCCGCGAAGCTGAAAGACGTCGGGTTCTGGGCGGAGTGGGCGGCCCTCGTCGGACTGGTCGTCCTGGTGATCGTGTTCCAGGCGCTCAATCCGACCTTCCTCAGCCCCGGCAACATCACCTCCATGCTGCTGGCCGCCGCGATCCTGATCGTGCTGGCCGTGGGCCAGACGTTCGTGATCGCCACCGCCGGCATCGACCTGTCGATCGCCTCGGCGATGACGCTGGGCGCGGTGGTCTTCGGCCAGGCGTACACGGCGCAGTGGGGGCTGGCGCTCTCCTGCGTGGCGGGCGTGCTCGCCGCGGCGGTGGCGGGCCTGGTCAACGGCATGATCACCGCCTGGGGGAAGATCGCGGACTTCATCGTGACGCTGGGCATGCTCTCGGCGGCCTCCGGTCTGGCGCTGATCCTCTCCGACGGCAAGCCGGTCACGATCATCGACCCGGCGCTGCTCGCCCTGTCCACCGGGAGAGTGGGGATCTTCGGCTACTCGTTCCTGATCGCGATCGTGGTCGCGATCGTGGCGCACGTCGTGCTGTTCCACACCAGGTTCGGCACCCACGTGCTGGCCACCGGCGGCTCGCCGGAGTCGGCCAACGCGATGGGCATCAGCACCCGGCGGATCAAGATCGCCGTCTACGCCATCAGCGGCGCGCTGGCCGGGCTGGGGGCGCTGCTCCTGGTCGCCCGCGTCGGCGCGGCCGAACCCGCCTCCAACACCTCCTTCCTGCTCAACTCCGTGGCCGCGGTCGTGCTCGGCGGGGTGAGCCTCTTCGGCGGGCGGGGCACCATCATCGGCCCGGCCATCGGCGCGCTGCTGCTGGTCGCGCTGGTCAACGGGCTGACCCTGCTCGGGGTCTCCCAGTTCTACCAACCGCTGGCCGTCGGCGTCGTCGTGGTGCTGGCCGCCCTGCTCACAAGGTTCCAGCGATGACCGAGAACGGCACTCCCCTGCTCGAGACCCACGAGGTCTCCCTGGCCTTCGGCAGCGTACGCGCGCTGGCCGACGTCTCCCTCACCCTGCGCCGAGGCGAGATCACCGCGCTGGTCGGCGACAACGGCGCGGGCAAGTCCACCCTCGTCCGCTGCATCTCCGGCATCCACCGGCCGCAGAGCGGGCGCATCGTCTTCGACGGCGCCGAGACCGACTTCCGCTCCCCGGAGGACGCCCGCGAGGCCGGGATCGAGACCGTGCACCAGAACCTCGCGCTGGTGGAAGACCTCACGGTGTGGCAGAACCTGTTCCTCAACCGCGAGATCGTCCGCAGGTTCGGCCCGGTCGCCCTGCTCGACCGGCGCGCCATGCAGGCCCGCGCCCGCGAGATGGTCTCCACGCTCGCCGTCAACGTGCCCGCGGTGAAGTCCCGGGTACGCCGGCTCTCGGGCGGCCAGCGCCAGGCCGTGGCCATCTGCCGCGCCGCCGGGTTCAGCTCCAAGCTCGTGATCATGGACGAGCCCACGGCCGCGCTCGGCGTGCAGGAGACCGCCCGGGTCGAGGAGCTGATCCTCAGACTCCGCGACGAGGGTCACGCGGTCCTGCTCATCAGCCACAACTTCGCCCAGGTCATGCGGCTCAGCCAGCAGGTGTGGGTGATGCGGGCCGGGCGCTGCGTGGGCGGGCGGCGTACGGCCGATACCACCGGCGAGGAGATCGTCGCCCTGATCACCGGCGCGCTCAGCAACTGACGCCCCAGAAAGGCAATCCACTCAGATGACCACCAACCCCATCGGCGTCCACGCTCTCGTCTGGGTCGGCGACACCGGCCCGGACTCGCTGGCGTACGCGATCGACAAGACCAAGGCGACCGGCTTCGACCTGCTGGAGATCTCGCTGCACGACTCGGCGAACCTCGACGTCGCCGCCGCGCGCGAGGCGCTGCGTACGGCCGGGCTGGGCGTGGCCTGTTCCCGCGGCCTCGCCTTCGACGCCGACGTCTCCAGCGACGACCCGGCCGTGGTCGAGCGCGGCGAGAAGCTGCTGCACGACTCCCTGGCCACGACCCGCGAGCTCGGCGGCACCCACTTCACCGGCGCGCTCTACAGCGCGCTCGGCAAGTACGGCCGCCCGCTCAGCGAGGCGGGGCGGCGCAACGTGGTCGTGGTGCTGCGCCGGCTGGCCCAGGAGGCGAGCGGCCACGGCATGACGCTCGGCCTGGAGATCTGCAACCGGTACGAGACCAACGTCATCAACACCGCCCGGGACGCGCTGCGGCTCGCCGACGACATCGGCGAGGACAACGTCCTGATCCACCTCGACACGTACCACATGAACATCGAGGAGGACGACCTCGTCCGCCCCGTGCGCGAGGTCGGCGACCGGCTGGGCTACGTCCACATCGGCGAGAACCACCGTGGCTACCTCGGCTCCGGCCACCTGGACTTCACCGCGTTCTTCCACGCCCTGGGCGACATCGGTTACCAGGGGCCGATCACCTTCGAGTCGTTCTCCTCGGCGGTCGTGATGGAGGGGCTCTCCAACGACCTGGCGATCTGGCGCAACCTGTGGGACGACGGCGAAGACCTCGCCCGGCACGCCCGCGCCTTCATCGCCGGCCACCTCCACACCAGCCCGGCCCGATGAGCCTGGACGACCTCCTCGCCCGGGCCCGCGCCTGGGGCGGCCGGCGGGCCCTGCTGGGCATCACCGGCGGCCCCGGCGCGGGCAAGACCACGCTCGCGGTGACCCTCACCCGCCTGCTCCGGCAGGAGCCGCCCCCCGGCCTCACCGCCGACTGGGTGGCCCACGTCCCGATGGACGGCTTCCACCTGGCCGACGTCGAACTCGACCGGCTCGGCCGCCGCGACCGCAAGGGCGCCCCCGACACCTTCGACGCCGCCGGCTACGCCGCCCTCCTCCGCCGCCTGCGCGAGGACGAGGAGGACGTGGTCTACGCCCCCGCCTTCGAGCGCGACCTGGAGCAGCCCATCGCCGGCAGCATCCCGGTCCCCCGCGCCGCCCGCCTGATCATCACCGAGGGCAACTACCTCCTGCTCGACGAGGGCGACTGGGGCCGCGTACGCCCCTGGCTGGACGAGGTCTGGTACTGCGATCTGGACCACGCCGAGCGCGTGGACCGGCTGGTCACCCGGCACATCCGCTTCGGCAAGCCGCCGGAGCACGCGGTGAGCTGGGTGGCGGAGGTCGACCAGCGCAACGCCGATCTGATTGCCACCACGAAGCCGAAGGCGGACCTGATCGTCCCCGACGCCGTCATCCGGTCGATCGAGCATCCCGGCGGCATGTGACTTATGGTTACCCTGGGTGACCACGCCGAGTTCGGGGGCCGGGATGAGCAAGGAAGCGTGGCTGTACGCGCCGGAATGCCTGGATGCCGCGAGTGACGATTTCGGGCACCTGATCAGGCGGCGGCCCGCGGCCGTGTGCCGGCCGGGATCGGCCCCGGACATGGCCGCCGCGGTGCGCCGGGCGGCCGAGCAGGGGATGCCCGTGGCCGCCCGCGGGCAGGGCCATTCCGTCTACGGCCGGGCGCAGGCCGAGGACGGTCTCGTGATCGACATGAGCGGCCTGAACGCCGTGCACGCGCTGGAGGCCGATCGCGTGACCGTGGGCGGCGGCGCGACCTGGCGGTCGGTGCTCGACGCCACCCTGCCGCACGGCCTCACCCCGCCGGTGCTCACCGACTATCTCGACCTTTCGGTCGGCGGGACCGTTTCCGCGGGCGGTCTGGGCGGCATGACGTTCCGGCACGGTTTCCAGAGCTGCAACGTCATCGAGCTGGAGGTGGTGACGGGCGAGGGCGAGATCGTCACGTGCTCGGCGAGCGCGCGTCCCGAGCTCTTCGACGCCGTACGCGGCGGGCTCAGCCAGTACGGGATCATCACGCGGGCCGTCCTCCGGCTCGTCCGCGCTCCCGAACTGGTCCGCCTGCACACCCTGTCCTACCCGGACCACCGCGCCATGACGGCCGACCAGCGCCGCCTGCTGTCCACGGACCGGGTCGACTTCCTGCAAGGCACGATCCGGCCAGGCCAGTACGCGGTCGAGGTAGGGGTCGGTCACTCGGCCAGCTCGCCGCCCGATGACGAGGAGACGCTGGCCGGCCTGTCCGACCTCCGCGACCGGGCCGAGCGCGTCGATCTGCCGTACCGGGAGCTGTTCCTGCGGCTGAGCAAGCTCGAGAGCCACCTGCGGGCGGCGGGCACCTGGCACCATCCCCACCCCTGGCTGCACTCCTTCGTCCCGGACGCGTCCGCCGACGGGTTGGCCGCGGAGCTCCTCGCCGACGTGACCCAGGAGGATTTGGGAGAGTTCGGGCGCGTCCTGCTGTACCCCATCCGCCCCGGCCGCGTGCGCACGCCGCTGGTGCGCCTGCCGGAGGGGGAGGTCGCGTTCCTCTGCAGCCTCGTGTGCTTCCCCGCCGACGATCCCCTGCTGGTGGACAGGCTGGTCAAGACCAACCGCGCGGTGTACGACCGCATCCGCGCCATCGGCGGCCACGTCTATCCCGTCAGCGCCGTCGCGCTCACGCGGGCCGGTTGGAAGGACCACTACGGCCCGTTGTGGCCCGCCGTCGAGCACGCGAAGGCCCGATTCGACCCCCGCCACCTGCTGACTCCCGGGCAGGGGATGTTCGCCGAATAAATCTTGAAAAAACTTCCGGGCGCGTGTCGAAAACGCCTCCCCTCGTTCGCAGCGTGTCCAGAGGGCCGGATGGGCCGGCCCCGCCGACGCGAGGTTGACGACCATGACCCGGCAGCTTGCCCACTCCCCCGCCCGACCCAGCTCCACCCAGCGCCTGCTCCTCGGCTGCGGCGTCGTCGCCGGTCCGTTCTACGTGATCGTCGCCCTTGCCCAGGCGTTCACCCGGCAGGGCTTCGACCTGGCCCGCCACCCGTGGAGCTTCCTCGCCAACGGCGAGCTCGGCTGGATCCAGACCGCCAACTTCGTCCTCACCGCCCTGGCCACCCTCGCCGCCGCCGTGGGCCTGCGCCGAGCCCTGGCGCCCGGCCGGGGAGCCCGGTGGGCGCCGATCCTGGTCGGCGTGTTCGGCGCCAGCATGATCGGCGCCGCGATCTTCCCCGCCGACCCCGCGATGGGTTTCCCCGCCGGGACCCCGGAAGGCCCGGGCGTCATCACTCTGTCGGGTACCCTGCACCTGGCCGTCGGCGGCGTCGGGTTCCTGTGCATGGCCGCGGCCTGCTACGTCGTCGCCTCCCGGCAGTCGCGTGAGGACCGCGCGGGCTGGGCCCTGTACTCCCGCGTCACCGGCACGCTGTTCCTCGGCTCGTTCGTCGGCATCGCGAGCGGCGGCGGCGTCGCCTGGACCAACCTGCTGTTCGTCGCCGGCATCGTGGCGGTCTGGAGCTGGCTGTCGCTACTGTCCCTGAACCTCTCCCGCGCCTGACCGTCCCATAGAGAAAGGAAATGTCACCATGCGCTACCTGGTCACCCTCAAAGTCAACGCCCAGCCCGACGGGCCGCCGCCGGCCGACCTCATGGAGGCCATCTTCAAGCTCGGCCAGGAGGCCACCGAGGCCGGGGCCCTGCTCGACAACAGCGGCCTGGCGCCCAGCTCCGAGGGGGCGCGGGTCGAGGTGAGCGGGGGCCGGCTGACCGTCAGCGACGGCCCGTTCGCCGAGGCCAAGGAGCTGATCAGCTACGCGCTGTACGAGGTCAGGAGCAAGGAGGAAGCCGTGGAGTGGACCACCCGCTTCGTCAAGCTCCACCGTGACCTGTGGCCGGGTTGGGAGGGTGAATCGGACGTGCTGCGGCTGTTCGGGCCCGAGGACTTCGCCCCGCCGGCCTGACCCGGTGCCCATCCGGCCGCGGACCACGTCCGCGGCCGGATGCTGTATGCAGGACGCATGACGGTAGCCGATTCGCACCGGGCGGTGGAGGCGGTGTGGCGGATCGAGTCCGCCCGGGTCATCGCCGCCCTGGCCCGCATGGTCAACGACATCGGGCTGGCCGAGGAGCTGGCGCAGGACGCGCTGGTGGCCGCGCTCGAAGAGTGGCCGCGCAAGGGCGTACCCGACAATCCGGGCGCCTGGCTGACGCTCGCGGCCAAGCACCAGGCCCTCGACCAGTTCCGCCGCCGCGACACCTACCAGCGCAAGCTGCAGCAGATCGGCCGGGACATGGAGCTGCGCCAGGAGTCGGCGGAGGCCGAGCTCGACGAGGCCCTCGACGACCATATCGGCGACGACCTGCTCCGCCTGATCTTCACCGCCTGCCATCCCGAGCTGCCCGCCGAGGGTCGCCTCGCGCTCACCCTTCGCCTGCTCGGCGGCCTGTCCACGGCCGAGATCGCCCGCGCCTTCCTCGTCCCGGAGCCCACCGTCGGGCAGCGCATCTCGCGGGCCAAGCGCACCCTCGCCGACAAGAGGATCCCGATCGAGCTGCCGCCGCCCGCCGAGCTGCCCGCGCGGCTGGCCTCCCTCCTGGAGGTCATCTACCTGATCTTCAACGAGGGGTACGCGGCGACCGCCGGCGACGACTGGATCCGCCCGTCGCTGTGCCAGGAGGCCATGCGCCTCGGCCGCGTGCTGGTCGGGCTCATGCCCGCGGAGCCCGAGGTGCACGGCCTGCTCGCGCTCATGGAGATCCAGGCCTCGCGCATCCCGGCCAGGACCGCCCGCGACGGTTCGCCCATCCTGCTGCTCGACCAGGACCGCAGCCGCTGGGACCGGCTCCTGGTCCGCCGCGGCCTGGCCGCGCTGCGCCGCGCCGAGGAGCTGGGCACGCTCGGGCCGTACGGGCTGCAGGCGGCCATCGCCGCGTGTCACGCCCGCGCGCTCACCCCGGAGGCCACCGACTGGGAACGCATGGCGGCCCTCTACCGGCTGCTGGCCCACCTCACGCCCTCGCCGATCGTCGAGCTGAACCGGGCGGTGGCGGTCGGCATGGCGTACGGGCCCGAGCGCGGGCTGGAGATCGCCGACGGCCTCCGGGATGAGCGCGCCCTGCGGGAGTACGCGCATCTGCCCGCCGTCCGCGGTGACCTGCTGGCCAAGCTCGGCCGGGCCGAGGAGGCGGCCGCCGAGTTCCGGCGCGCGGCCGGGCTGACCCGGAACGTCCGCGAGCGCGACCTGTTCCTGGAGCGCGCCGCCGCGCTGTGCCGCTGATTGATCAGGAGGTGGCCGTGGTCCGGCCGAACAGCCGGCCGGCGAGGTCGACGCCCACGACCGTGCCGCTGTCGTCGCGGGTGAAGAAGCCGCGCTGCCCCTTCAGGCCGCCCTCGGTGATGACGTACTCGTCGCCGTCACCGGGCAAAAAGCCCACGGCGGCCGGCGGGTAGTCCTGGGGCATCTCGGCCTCCGACGCCTGGCGGATCTCCGGCTTGATCCCGACCTCGAGGGTGAGCCGGGTGCCGTCGGTGGCGAGGTCGAGGTTCATGGCGTCGATCTCGTAGCGGCCGGCGACCTCCTCCGCCCGCGCCGGGTCGTACGGGATCGGCTCGGGGTCCCGCTCGACCACGCCGAGGTAGTGCTCCAGCGCCCAGCGCGCGACGCTCTCGTTGAACTGGTAGCCGTCCGGACCGGCGTTGGCCAGCGAGACGACGGCGAAGTCGTGTTCGGGCACGATGAGCAGCTCGGCGAACTGGCCGTTGCCGGATCCGCCGTGCCCGATGGTGCGCACCCCGTCCACCTCGCGCAGGAACCAGCAGATGCCGAAGGCGTCGCCGAGCGTGCTGGCCCGCAGCTCGACCGTCGGCTCCCGCATGCTCCGCAGCGTCTCGGCGGGCAGCACCCCCTCTGCGGCGCCCAGGTGGAAGCGGGCCCAGGCCAGCAGGTCGCTGACGGAGGAGGCGATGCCGCCGCCGGGGTTGTTGCCGCGCATGCCGGCCCGCCGCGACTTCCACGGCCGCGCGAACCGCATCGTGCCGTCCTCGTCGCGGTTGTAGCCGACGGCGAAGCGACGGACCATGACGTCGTCCAGCTCGAAGAAGGTGTTCGACAGCCCGGCCGGCTCCAGGACCAGCTCGGACACGGCCGTCTCGTAGCTCAGGCCGGTGACGTTCTCGATGATCCGGCCGGCCAGGTTGTAGCCCGCCTGGCTGTAGGAGGCCCGGGCGCCGGGCGGCGCGATCAGCGCCAGGCCGGCCAGCTGCGCCACGAACGCGGCCAGGGAGCCGTCCTCCTCCTCCACGTCGATCAGGTTCCAGTCCAGGCCGGCGGTGTGGTTGAGCAGGTTCAGCACGGTGATCCGCGCGGCGGCGGCCTCGTCGGCGAGCGTGAGCTCGGGCACGTAGCGGCGCACCGGCGCGTCCAGCTCCACCTTGCCCTCCGCGACCAGGCGCATCAGCGCGGTCGCGGTGAAGGTCTTGGTCACCGAACCCAGGTGGAACAGCGTCCGGTCGTCGACCGGCAACGGGTTGTCGAGGCTCGTCACGCCATGAGCGGCGACGAACTCCCGGCCCCCGGCCAGCACCCCGACGGCGACACCGGGGATCCCGAACTCCTTGGCCGCCGCCTCGACGAACCCGGCCAGCTTCTCCTGCGACATGTGATTCCCTCTCGGCTCCTCGTACGTTCTGACGTGCACGTACGACGATGGCCGCCGCCGCTGATACGGGTCTGACAGCGCGCTGCCACGCGCTCTCAGCGCTGCGACCGGCCAGGGACGGGCTTCACCTGCGCCGGGTCATCTCACGGTCACGCTGCCCGCCTCCTGGTACTGCCACCAGCGAGATCCGTCCCCTTGCCGTCGCCTTTCCAGTGGAACCGGCTGCCGGCGTAGACGAGCCCCTCGGTCGTCACCTCATTGCTGTAGAGCAGGTAGCGGATCAGCGAGTTGGCGTCGTCGAGTTCGGGGTCGGCGGTGACGATGGTCCGCGGCCGGGGGCTCTGGGTGACGGCTTCGGCCGGGGGGCACGGAGGGTGCGCATTCATGTCAATGGCGGCCGGCCTCACGCCCCGCCGGTGGACTCGCGGGCCACGACCGTGAAGCGGCTGACGAACTCGCGCGCCACCTCCCGCTTCTTGCCCTTCTCCGTGATCCGCTTGGCGAGGAACCGGACGGCCGTGCCGGCCATCAGCGAGTGATCGGGGTCGATCGACGACAGGGAGGGCACGGTGTATCCGCCTTCGGCGATGTTGTCGAAGCCGATGACCTTCACCTCGTCGGGCACGCGTACGCCCCGGTCGGCCAGCCCGCGCAGCACGCCGATCGCCACCGTGTCGGTCACGCAGAACACGCCGTCGAATTCCACCCCGTCGTCCACCAGGCGCCGGGCCGCGGCGGCCCCGCCCTCCATCGTGAACCGCGAGGTCGGGGCCACGAGCCGCGCGTCGAAGGCGACGCCCGCCTCGTCGAGCGCCTCGCGGTAGCCGGTGAAGCGCAGGCTGGAGACGTTGACCTCCTCGCCCTGGGCGCCGCCGTCGACGAGCGCGATGCGGCGGCAGCCCCGCTCGATCAGGTGGGCGGTGGCGGCGCGGGCGCCTTCGACGTTGGGCATGGCGACGTGGTCCACGGGCCCGTCGAAGATGCGCTCCCCCAGGATGACGATGGGGTAGTCGACCTTGAGCAGGTCGGTGTCGGTCGGCCCGAGCCCGACGGTGCTGAGGATGAGCCCGTCGTAGAGGCGGTTGCGCGACAGGGCTAGCGCGTCCAGCTCGCCCTCGCGCGAGGCGCCGGTCTGCTCGATGGCCACCTTGAGGTTGTGCCGGGCCGCCGCCGTGATGATCTCGGCCGCGAGCTGCCCGAAGTACGGCCGGTCCACCTCGGGTACGGCGAGCCCGATCGTGCCGGTCCGCCCGGTACGAAGGTTGCGCGCCGCCACGTTGACCCGGTAGTCGAGCTGGTTGATGGCCTGCAGCACGCGTTCGCGCGTCTCGGCCTTGACATGGGGGTGGTCGTTGAGCACGTGGGACACCGTCATGGCGGACACCCCCGCGGCCCTGGCCACGTCCTGGATCGTCACCATTTCTGGATCACCCGCACGGCCCGCATCCTCTCACGCGTCAACCCTTGACGCTCCCCCGCAGCAGCCCGTTGACGATGTGCCGCTGCATCGCGATGAAGAAGATCACGACGGGGGTCAGCACGATCACGCTGAGCGTCATGAACGCCGGCCAGTCCACCGAGTACTGCCCGACCGCCTTGTAGACCTGCAGCACCAGGGTCTGCTTGTCGGGCGAGCTGATGAACACGTTCGGCGTGATGAAGTCGTTCCAGATCCACATGGTCTGGAACACGCCGACCGTGATGAGGATGGGCCGGATGAGCGGCAGCACGATCCGCCAGTAGATCTGCCACGGCCCCGCGCCGTCGATGCGGGCCGCCTCGAAGATCGAGATCGGCAGTGACCGCAGGTAGCCCTGGATGAGGAAGTAGCAGAAGACCGAGCCGGCGGCGTACAGGAAGATGAGCCCTTCGAGGCTGTCGACCAGTCGCAGCTGCACGAGGATCCGGTAGACCGGGATCAGCGTGGCCTGCCCCGGCACCAGGAACGCGATCACGAGCAGCGCGCCGGCCACCCGGTTGAGCAGCGTCTTGCGCAGCAGCATCGCGTACGCCGCCATCGATCCGATGATCAGCATGATCACGATGGAGACGGCGGTGACGTACAGAGTGTTGAGGAAGGACTGCAGG
Source organism: Nonomuraea sp. NPDC052116 (assembly GCF_040680035.1). NCBI lineage: Bacteria > Bacillati > Actinomycetota > Actinomycetes > Streptosporangiales > Streptosporangiaceae > Nonomuraea > Nonomuraea sp. NPDC052116. The sequence goes on from NZ_JBFAWA010000007.1 coordinate 28,334, forward strand.
ATCGGCGTGCTCTCGAAGACCCGCGCGTAGTTGTCGAGATACAGGCCCGACGGCAGGCCCAGCGGTGAGGCCGACGTCTCCGCCTGCGTCTTGAACGTGTTGACGACGATGTAGTAGAACGGCACGCCGACCACGGCGGCGGCCAGGATCATCGCGAAGCTGAGCAGCGGCCTTCTCATGACAGGCGCCCTTCGAGCCGGCTCGACAGGACCAGCTGGACGGCCACGATCGCGCCGACGACCAGCATGAACACCACCGCCAGCGCCGAGGCCTGGCCGAACTTGGCCTGCGCGATGCCGCTCTGGATGATCGACTGGGTGATGGTGAACGTGGCGTAGCCGGGGCCGCCCTTGGTGAGGGTGTAGGGCAGGTCGTAGACCTTCAGGCCGCCGGTCATCAGCAGCAGCGAGCTGATCGTGACGGCCGGGGCGAGCAGCGGCAGTGTGATGGAGAGGAACGACTGGCGCGGCGAGGCGCCGTCCACCCGCGCGGCCTCGTAGTAGTCGTCGGGGATCGACTGCAGGTACGCCAGGTAGAGGATGGCGTGCCAGCCGGTGGACGACCAGACTGCGACCATGATGACCGACAGCTGGGCGAGCGTGCTGTCGGACAGCCAGGGCACCGGGCCCAGCTCTCCGAGCAGGCTGTTGAGGGCGCCCGACCCGAGCGGCGACAGGATGAACCCCCACACCAGGCCGAGGATCGCGATGCTGGGGATGGCGGGGAAGAAGAAGACGGCCCGCACCACGCTCCGGCCGAAGAAGCGCCGGTTGAGCAGCACGGCCAGCGGGATCGCCAGCAGGGTGATGATCAGCGTGGTGCCGATCGCGTACAGCAGCGTGAACCCCAGCCCGGCCAGCATGGCCGGGTCTGAGAAGATCTTCCGGTAGTTCTCCAGCCCGACGAAGTTGACCTCCGTCGAGTAGCCGTTGAAGTCGGTCACGCTGAAGTAGAGCGACTGCGCCAGCGGGATCGCGAACAGCACCGCGAACACGATCCCGATCGGCACCAGGAACGCCTGCAGCCGCAGCCCCTCCAGCCGTTTCGGCGAGATCAGCCAGGACAGGGCGCCCGTCGCGGCAGGCGCCCTCGTGCCGAACGCCGTCATGTCAGCTCTGGCCCTTGAGCCGGTTGTCGAGCGCGGCGGCCACGTCGGCCGGCTGCTCCTGGCCCTGCACCATCAGCTGGAGCTGCGCGACCGCCTCGGTGTTGAGCGCGTCCTGTGCCCGTGGCCAGGCGATCTGCGGCAGGTAGAAGGTGCCGTCCTTGAGCGCCTGGAGGTTGGGCTCCAGCACCTTGTCGATCTCGGGCGTGACGTCCGACGTGGTGGTCATGGCCGCCGTCTGCTTGTTGAACAGCGTCACGCCTTCCTTGCTGCCGAGGTACGTCAGGAACGCCTCGGCCTCCTTCTCGTGCTCGGTCTTGGCGTTGATGGCGTAACCGGGCGAGGCCGCGCCGGACCAGAACGGCTTGCCGTCGGGCGTCGGCACGCCGACGAAGGCCATGTTCATCTTCGGCGCCTTCTCCCGCAGCGTGGACACGTTCCACGGGCCCGCGGAGATCATCGCGACGCGGCCGTTGGCGAACTCGTCCACGATCTGCTCGCCGCTCAGGCCCACGACGTCCTTGCTCATGACCCCGCTGGTGAACAGCTGGTTGAAGTTCGTCAGCGGCCCGAGCCACAGGTCCCCGAACTTCTTCTGGCCCGCGAAGATCTGCGCGTCCACGTCGCCGCCCTGACGCGCGTTCTCATGGCCGACCAGGGCCGCGAGGGTGAGCGGCATGCCCGTCACCGAGTCGTAGTACGGCGTCGTGCCCGCCGCCTTGAGCTTCTGGCACAGCGCGACGAAGTCGGCCCACTTGGTGGGGAACTCGGTGACGCCCGCCTTGGCGAGGAGGTCCTTGTTGTAGAGGATGCCGGCGGACCACGACGAGATCGACATGCCGTACGCCTTGCCGTCCCGCGAGTAGGTGGCGGTGTTGAACTTGGACATGTTCGCCATGTACGGCTTGCCGGTCAGGTCTTTGACGAAGCCGCCCTGGATGAGGTTGGTCTTGTTCTCGGCCGCGATCGCGAACACGTCGGCGCCGGTGCCCGAGACGAGCCGGGTCTGCAGCGTGGAGATGTACTCGGCCACCGGCGGGGCCGTGGAGAACTCGACGTCGATGGTGGGATTCTGCTTCTCGAAGGCCTCGATGATCGGTTTCATCGACTGCTCGTTGTCCCAGGAGAAGAACGTCAGCTTGGTCTTCCCGCCGCCTCCGCCTCCACCTCCCGAGCCGCATCCGGTCAGGGCCAGAACGGCAGCCGCCAGGATCGCAGTTGAGCTTCTGAGCAGGGACATCGCGCACCTCTTTGGCACTCATACCGTGGGGGGTCGGGCACGTCGGATCGTCGTCCGCGGGCGCCTCGACAGCTGCGCCCGCTTGGGGGTTGTATCGATAAAACATGTATCGACACACATCGCAGCCTGTCAAGAGTGCGTTACCGATCGCGCAACAGGCCAGGCCCGTCCAAGTGAGGGTCTGGCCAGGCTCGATGCGGACCTGTAACGTTACGACCCTCAAGCCTTCTAGGCGTGCCAGAGGGCGGCGAGCTGCCTGGTGGCCGGGCGGGACGGGACGGCGCGGAGCAGCGTGTCGCGCAGCCACGCGGCGAGGCCGGTCTGGGAGGTCAGCCGCGACTGCCGGGACGCCGCCCGCATGATGCGGTTGGCGCTGGGCCTGCGCTCGGCGTCGTAGCGCAGGAGCCGCTCGGCGACGTCGGCCGGCTCGGCGCCGGTCAGGTGGCGGGTCAGCGCGGCCGCGTCCTCGAAGGCCTGGCTGGCACCCTGGCCGAGGTCCGGTGGCATGGCGTGCGCGGCGTCGCCGAGGAAGGCGATCCGGCCGGCCGCGTACGAGGGCAGGGGTTCGGCCAGGCGGGCGATCGGGTCGACGTAGATGTCGTCGGGCGGGGTGGCCTCGATCAGCGCTGTGACGAGGGGGTGCCAGTCGGCCATGAGGGAGAGCATCTGCCGGCGTGCCTCGTACGCGTCCGGCGGCGTGCCGTGCAGGACGGAGTCGGTGAACCAGTAGAGGCGGTCCTCGCCGACGGGGAACAGGCCGAACATCGCCCCGCTGCGGCGGTCGACCAGCTGGCCGGCGAGCAGGTCCGTGGCCAGGCCGGCAGGGCGGGCCAGCATGCCGCGCAGGTCGATCCGGCCGGTGCGCCGCAACCCGGGGTGACCGGGGAAGAGTTGTGCGCGCAGCTTGCTGCCGATGCCGTCGGCCGCGATCACGGCGTCCGCCCTCGCGGCGGGCTTCCCGTCGCTGATCACGCTCACCCCGGCGGGATCGGGCTCCAGGCGTTCGACGGGGGTCGCGGTGCGCACCAGGCCGGGAGGCAGCGGGGCGCGCAGCGCCCGGTGCAGTTCCGCCCGGTCGATGATGGCGGGCGTCCCGACCTCCTGCTGCGCCCGGGCCAGGTCGGTGATCAACAGCGGCCGTCCGCGCCAGTCCCGCAATCCCCCGAGGGTCGCGTGCATGACGTGCCCGCGAACGTCGTCGGCCAGCCCCACCGCGTCCAGCGCGCGAAGCCCGTTGGGCATGACCACGATCCCGGTGCCGGCCTCCCGGAGCTCGGCGCCCCGTTCGAAGAGGGTCACCTCATGACCCAGGCGGTGCAGCCCCACCGCGGCCGCCACTCCTCCGAGCCCGGCGCCGACCACCACGACCCTCATGAGGCCTCCTCATCCATTCACTACGATCGTACTAGTACGGGCATTGGTATCATGGCCGCATGCCGCCCACGAATCCAGCCCGTCGCCAAGCCCTGACCGATGCGGCCATCGAGCTGCTGGCGTCGTCGGGCGCGCACGGGCTGACCCACCGCGCGGTGGAGAAGGCGGCCGGCCTCCCGCCGGGCACTGCCTCCAACTACTTCCGCAGCCGGGAAGCCCTGCTGGTGGCCGCCGCGGAGCGCATCGTCGAGCTGCACCACGCCGACACCGACCGGGCCGTCGAGCGACCGGCGACCCTGGTCGACCTGCTGACGGAATCGCTGCTCACAGCGGCGACCACCCTGCGCGACCGCTATCTGGCGATCTTCGAACTGCAGTTGGAGGCCGCCCGTCGGCCGGTGCTCGCCTCGGCCCTCGCGAGCCTGCAGGACACGGCGGTGCTGGTCACCGCCGGACACCACGATCAGCTCGGCCTCACCATCCCGCGCGAGAAGATCCCGGCCCTGATCGCGCTCTATGGAGGTACGCTGTTCACGCTGGTCAGCGCGCCGCCGGGGAGCGTCAGCAGGGACGTCGTCCAGAATGTGGTGCAGGTCATCGTGTTTGGCTGCGCCGAGGACGTCCAGGCAGGAAAAGGTCAATCCATGGCAAAACTTTTCGGACGCGACGGTGAATAGGAAAGTCTCATCCAGCAGCACCGGGAGCGTGTGATAGGGTGGGGGAGTTGCAGTTGCGGTACCCATCGACTTAGTGCGCGCCCGACGGAATACAACCTTCGGGCGCGTTTTGTTTGCCGGGCAATTCCGGATGGGCTCATGTTTTCTGCACTTATCTAAAGGAGATCTACATGGCTACCGGAACCGTGAAGTGGTTCAACTCTGAAAAGGGCTTCGGCTTCATCGCGCAGGACGGCGGCGGCGCCGACGTCTTCGCGCACTACTCCAACATCGTGTCCAACGGCGGCTACCGTGAGCTGACCGAGGGCCAGAAGGTGTCCTTCGACATCGTCCAGGGCCAGAAGGGCCCGCAGGCGGAGAACATCGTCTCGGCCTGACGCAACAGCGCACGTCGAGAACGGGCCCGCACCCTCATGGGTGCGGGCCCGTTTTCGTCAGGGATTCTGGAAGGTCACCTCGGGATTGGCGGCGGACGGGCCGTCCAACAGCGGCTGGTGCTTGCCGCGTAGGTGCTGGTCGAAGAAGGCGCCCACATAGGCCGTGGTGATCTCGCCCGATCGTTCGCCCGAGAGCGGGGCGGAGGGGTCGACGACTCCCGCCTGCCCGCCGATGATCGGCAGGTCGATGAAGGTGAAGTGCCCGGAGTCGGCGACCGTCAGCCAGCGCTTCCAGCCGTCCAGCCGCTGCCAGGCCAGCGGCCAGCTCGTGTCGACGGTGTCGGGCGAGTGCTGGGCCTTGGTGCCGAGCATGAGGAAAGGCCGCTTACCGAGGCCGGACTGCGGGACCGGCGCGAAGAACGAGCCGTCCATGTCCACCCCCGCGCGGACGCGGCGGTCGGCGGCCATGACGGCGGCGGCGGCGTTGCCGCCCAGGGAGTGTCCGGCGGCGCCGATCCGCCCCGGGTCGATCATCTTCCAGCGCTTCCAGCGGGTCAGCTCGCCGACCACGAAGGAGAGGTCGGCTCCTCGGCCCTCGGCGGCCTTGGCCATCAGCTTCTTCTCCGCCTCGTCGGAGGGGGCCCGCTCGATCGCCTCGCAGGCGACGCAGGTCAGGGTACGGCCGCCGGGGAAGGCGGTCCCGTACGACTCGTAGGCGTGGTCCACGAGCGCGACGACGTACCCCTTGGACGCCAGCTCCTCGGCGAGCGTCGTCAGGGTGGCGCGGTTGAGCGTGAAGCCCGGCGAGAGCAGCACCAAGGGATGCCGGCCGCCGATCGGGCGGGCGCCGGCGCGGGCGTTCACGCGCACGCCGGCGAGCTGCTCGGCCTTGAACCTGGTGTCGAGCTTCAGCCCCTTGAGCAGGAGCCGGGCCTCCTCGACGGTCATGTACGGAGCGGGGCTGCCGCCGGTGGAGGCGGGGTAGTACATCGACACCATCAGCTCCCGCCCGTCCGCGGTGGGCACCCACGGGTCGGGACGCTTCCTGTCGACGAGGTGCAGGGTGTCGCGCCCGACCGCGTACTGCCCGGTGGGGCGGGGAATGGAGAGGGCTTCCGCGGAGGCGGCGGCCGCGGAAGCCGGAAACACGGCGCCCAGCAGGGCGACGAATGCGATCGCAAGACGGGATCTCATCATGGGCAGGAGCGTAAAAATAATGCCTCTGCCCCGGACACTCCCGAAAGGCCCGTTCGCTCCCTTACTTTCGTCAACCTAGTCGCCGGTAGCGCTCCGGTACTGGGCGGCGAGGGCGATGGTCTGCTGCGCGGTGTACGGGTCGAAGGTGCGCAGCGCCCGGGCGTCCAGGCCGGCCAGCAGCCGGGCGGCCTGCTCGGGGTCGCCGTCGCGGCGGACGTACTCGTTGTCCTGGAACCGGATCGACGGGCGGGCGGCGTCGAGCGCGGCGGTCCGGACGATCGCCGCCACGACCGGGTCATGGCTCCCGGTCTCGGCCTGGCGGCGCTCGCGTACGCCGGCCAGCGCCTCGCCCGCCGAGGCGAGGGCGTCGCTGCCGCCGAGAGCGAACCACGCGCCCGTCTCCGCCGCGTGCAGCACCTCGGCGTCGCGCTCCTCCGCCACGCCCTGCGGAGGTGTGATGCGGACGCGCAGCGGCTCGCCGGTGACCACCCACTGCACGGGCTCCCCCGCCGGGTCGCGGGCGGGGAGGCCGAGGACCGGCATGATGTCGTATTCGCCGGGTTCGGCGAAGGTGAAACCGGCCGAGCCGAAGGTGAGGTTGACGTTGTTGCTGATCGCCCCGCTGGGCGGGATGGTGAGCTTGGCGGTGGAGTCCATGGCGGCCATGCACCGCTGAGCGATCGGGGTGAACGCGGTCACGTCCGCCGGCGGATCGCTGCGGCGTACCAGGATCTCCAGCGGCCCGGCCTTCGGGTCGAGCACCCAGCGCTCCACCTCCAGGTCCGCCGCCGTGCGGTTCTCCAGGGTGACCTTGAGGAACACCGGCTGGCCGAAGGCGAAGACCGGCCCGGACTCGGGCGCGGCGAGCGTCAGCCGGTAGCCGTCGAACGGGATCTCCGGCGCGTACGGCGAGTGCCCGCCGGCCCCGTCGGCCCAGTAGCGAACGGAGTGGAAGGGCTCACCCCCGGGGATCAGCGCCGTCAACGGCCCGTGCCGAAGAAATGTCAGCTCGTCGGCGTCGAAGGTGAACGCGAACTCCCGCCAGTAGTCCTGCTCGTGCCCGCCGCCCAGGTATCGCCAGTCGTAGTTCATGAAGGAGGTCGAGTCGGCCCGGCCGACCACGCGCTCGAAGCGGTGGGCGAGGTTGAGCGCGTGCCCGAGCTCGTGCACGATGGTCCTGATGATCTTCTGATCCCTGGTCGCCCCCTGGAAGCCGGCGGTGAAGACCGCCGCGCCCTGCCGCTGGAGCAGCCCTTCGGCGTCGAACATCACGCCGGCCAGCCCGGGGATGGCCGCCCGGGACAGCAGGAGCAGATGCAGCTCCCACGCCCTGGCGCGCAGCGACGCGTCGCCCGTGATGAGCATGAGATCGCTCAGCATGGTGTAGAGCAGCGAGTCGTCCCAGGCTCCGGCGATCCCGGCGGGGATGGCGCTCGGCCGCCCGACGTCCTTGACCGCGAACCCGGCGCCCCGCAGGCAGCCGTTGATCGTGCGCTCCACGCCCTGGAAGATCACCGGGCTCGGCGCCGGGACGTTCTGCTCCAGCTCGATCTCCAGGCCCAGCTCGCGCAGCGCGTCGTCCTTGTGCTCGACGGGGACGACCACCTCGGTCTGGGTCGGCAACCCGTTCAGCGGGGCGTCGAGGACGAACGTGACCGACACGCCGTCGCTCTGCGCCAGGGCCAGCGACCCCGTCGTCTTATTGGTGGGACCGGCCTGCCAGATCGCCGGCCACTTGCCGTCGTCGAGCACGACCTTGGTGCCGGGCGCGGTGCGCGCCGACGCCAGGTACGCCTTCCGGCCGTCCGCCGCGGCCTGGAACACGTCCGCGCTGATCACCCCCGAGCCGTCCGCGTCCACCCGCAGCGTGACCGAGATGCCGCCGCTCTGCCCCTCGTAGCGTCCGTCCCTGATCATGGGATCTCCTCGATGTCGATTGCACCGTTCCAACGATGGGGCACGACAGGCCGGGATCGCATGAGTATCCCCTACTCAACCACCGCCTCAGCGACGATGGAGCTGTCGTCGTCCATCAGGAAGCCGCCGGACTGGTGCCGCCAGAGCCGGGCGTACGGGCCTTCGGTCTGGAGCAGCTCGGCGTGGGAGCCCTGCTCCACGATGCATCCCCGGTTGAGCACGACGAGCCGGTCCATCCGGACGACGGTGCTCAGGCGGTGGGCGACCACGAGCGCGGTGCGGTCGCGCATCAGGTGCCACAGGGCTTCCTGGACGAGGATCTCGCTCTCGGAGTCGAGGGCGCTGGTGGCCTCGTCCAGCAGCAGGATCGGGGCGTCGCGCAGGATGGCGCGCGCGAGCGCGAGGCGCTGCCGCTGGCCGCCGGAGAGCTTGACGCCGCGCTCGCCGACCAGGGTGTCGAAGCCGTTCGGCAGGGACTCGGCGAACTCCGTGACGTGCGCCGCCCGCGCCGCCGCGAGGATCTCGGCGTCGGTGGCGCCCGGCCGGGCGAACGCGATGTTGTCACGCACCGACCGGTGGAACATGGCGGGTTCCTGGGGGACGTACGCGATGAGGCTGCGCAGGTCGGCCTGGCGCAGCCGGGAGATGTCCTGGCCGCCTATCAGGATCCGGCCCGCGTCGACGTCCATGAGGCGCAGCAGCAGCCGGGTGAGGGTGGTCTTGCCGCCGCCGGACTGGCCGACCAGTCCGATCTTGGTACCGCTGGGGACGTCCAGGTCCAGGCCCTCGAACAGGGGCAGGGCACCCTCGTGCGCGAACCTCACCCGCTCGAAGCGGACGCTCGAGTCGGCCGGGCGCAGCGGCTGCGGGTCGGCGGAGTCCAGCACGGTCGGCGGCACGAGGAGGAGTTCGGTGAACTGGGCGGCCTCGGTGAGCACGCTCTCGATCCGCCGGTAGATCTGGTTGAACTCGAACATGATGCTGATCGCGCTCGTGTAGTAGGAGAACGTCACCACGATGGCCTCCACGCCGAGACCGCCCCGCAGCACCACGGCGAGGAGCAGGCCGACGGCGCTGGTGAGGACCGAGATCGGGGCGACGACCGTGTCCACCCGCAGGTTGCCGTAGTCCCAGGACCGCAGCGCCAGCCGCTGCTGCTCGGCGATCCTGGCCCGGTGCTCGGTGGCTTCGCGGTCCTCGGCGGCGAACGCGCGGACCGTCTCCATGTTGGCCAGCACGTCGGCCACGTGGCCCGACACCAGCACCCTGGCGGCCTCGCGCTCGTCGACCAGCGCCTGGCGACGGCGGATCAACGGGGCGACGAGCACGCCGGTGACGACGATGAGACCGATGAGAACGAGGACCAGCAGCGGGTGATACTGCCACAGCACCACCGAGGCGAAGGCCAGCGGCATCAGCTTGGCCATGATCGAGAAGGTGAGCGTGTCGGCGAAGTCCTCGAACCGGGAGGAGAATCCCAGCACCCGCTTGGTCAGCGAGCCGGCGAAGTTGTTGTGGAAGAACGCGGCGTCCTTGGTCAGCAGCTCCTCCATGCCCACCACGCCGAGCCGTTCGATGCCCCGGGCGTCCGTGCGGTTGAGGAAGTGCAGCCCGATCCGCCACAGCACCTCGCCCGCCAGCAGCATTGCGCCGAAGGCGAGCACGTACGGCAGGAGCGTGGCGACGCTGCCGTCCCCGCCCCCGGCCAGCTGCCCCACCAGCCCGGCCACCGCCAGCGGCGCCAGGTAGGACAGGCAGATGTTGCCCAGCGCCGGCATGGTGAGCGCGGGCACCGCGACCCACCGCTGGCGGATCAGCTCACCGCAGTAGTAGCGCAGTGCCAGCATGATCGCCGACCTCCGCGCAGATGGATTGCCTGGGGAATCCTGAAGTGTTCCGAGCACAGCCATCCGCCCTCCCGAATGCAGACACCGCCCCGCTAAATGCTGCCGTCCGGGGGTACGAGGGAGCGAACGATTTTCCGGCCGCCGCCCCCTCGTACGACGCGGGCTTACTGGATTGCGCCGGATTGGGAGAGAAGGTCCTGATACCAGGTGTCGTACGGGTGGTTGGTCGCCGGGTAGTTGGCGAGCGGGCTGGTCGCGTCGCCGGTCGAGTCGAAGTCCCAGCCCCGTACCAGCCGTCCCGCCTGCCGCGCCGCGGTGATGAACGAGGACTGCGTGGCGGGCGCGGCGTAGAACAGCGCGCCCTGCTGGAGCTCCGCGCTGTCGCCCTGCTGGAACTCGTCGAAGGCGACCTGCTGGTAGCGGATGCGGTCGCCGGTGTACCTGTCGGTGTCGATGCGCAGGGTCTGCGAGGGGGTCGGGCCGTCGGCGCCGGTCCACACGCGCACGCGTGACGTGCCGCTGGCCGAGGTGGTCTTGTCGTAGCGGGCGTCGGAGGTCTTGGCGTTGCCGCTCCACGAGACCGCCATCGCGCCGGCGTCGAGCACGCCGTCCCAGTCCCAGTTCTGGCTGCTGCTCTGGCTGCGGTGGATCTCGCGCAACTGCGTGCCCGCCGGATCGGTGAACCTGATCGTCGGCAGGACGCCGTCGTCGTACTTGTGGCTGGCCGACCAGGTGATCTCGCCGTCGGCGCCGAGGCGGCCCACGCGGTACCACAGCGTGGTCGCGGTCTGGGACTGGTGGACCTCGACCAGGTCGCCGTTGTCGTTGAGGGCGACGGCCGGCGTCACGCCGTTGTCGTACTTGCCGTGGCGCAGCCAGGTCACGCGGCCGTCGGCGCCGTACGTGCCGGACCAGTACCAGAGCGCGCCCGCACCCGAGTCGTGCACCTCCACGACCTGGCCGCGGCCGTTGATCGCGACGGCCGGGTTGGAGCCGACGTCGCGCTTGTACAGGGTGCGGGTCGTCCCGTTTCCGGAGATCAGGGGCAGCACCCGGCCGCGCAGCGCGTCCACCGTCGGCGGGGTCGCCGGGTAGTCCTTGGCCCAGAGCAGCCGCGAGCCGAAGACGGAGACGAACTCCTGGTTGAGCGCCGCCAGGTTGCCGGCCGCGTACGAGGTGTTGTCGGTCAGGTCGTCCTTGATGTCGAGGGCGACGACGATCGGCGCGGCGGTGGGATGCTGCGCGGACCAGGTGTTGATCACCTTGAGCCAGTCGCGCAGGAGGTTGGAGGCGGGGTTGCCGGAGTGGTCGACCTGGTTGCCCGGGGAGTCGTGGCCGATGGAGTAGTCGTTCGAGGTGGCGTAGCCGTTGTCGTGTATGTCGAGTTCGATGAAGCGGATGCCGTGGTCGAGCTGGTAGGCGATCGAGTTCTTGGCGCCGGCGACGTTGCCCGAGTAGCTGTTGTGCGTGGCGCGGAAGATCGCCGAGGGTAACGGCGGGTCCGCCTGCGCCTCGGCGGGTCCGCTGATCAGCAGCGCGGACGCGGCGAGGGCGAGCGCGGACAGGACGGTTCGTGATCGGAGCATGCTCTGATCATCACGTCGGAGATCTTTCCCGACAATACTGCTGCCGAGGCCGTTCAGGTAGGGCTGGCCCTACCATGCACACGCCCGTGCGCAGGGTCGATGCGTCATGGTCCCGGCTCGTAGCGTCTTTCCCATGAGAACCCTCCAGCGCCGCCTCGCCACCGACACCCGCTACACCCTGCTCGGCCTCCCGCTCTCCGTCGCCTCCTTCGCCACCACCGTCATCGGTGTCTCGGCGGGCCTGGGCAGCGCGGTCGCCTTCGTCGGCCTGCCGGTGCTGGCCGCGACGGCCGCCGCGGCCAAGCACCTCGCCGACCTCGAACGCGTTGCGCTCCCCGACGTGCTCGGCCACCCCGTCGCCCGCCCGGCGTACACCCCCGTCCCCGAGGGCGCGGGCTGGTTCCGCCGCGTGATGAACCCGCTGACCAGCGGGCAGGCGATGATGGACCTGCTGCACGGGATCATCGCGCTGCCGTTCGCGCTGGCCGCCTTCGTCCTCAGCGCCGTGTGGTGGGCCGGAGCCATCGCCGGCCTCACCTTCCCCATCTACGGCTGGGCCATCGCCCGGATCCCCGGCGCCCTCGAGAACGGGCTGCCCGAGTGGCTGGGACTCGCCGCCACCCCCACGACGTTCGTGCTCGTCACCACGGCGGTCGGCGCCCTGTTCGCGCTGACGCTGGTGCCGGTGGTCCGGATGGCCGCCCTGCTCAAGGCGGGCGTGGCGCAGACCATGCTCACCCGCGCCGTCCACCCGGAGCCCGCCGCGACCCGCGAGCCCACCTGGGTGATCGCCCGATGACCCAGCATGGCCGCCTCTGCCCCGCGTAAGCCGGGCAGAGGCGGCCATCGTCATTTTCAGGACAGGTCAGGCGCGCAGCACCTGGACCACGCGTACGCCGCTGAAGACCCCCATCGCCAGGTGCGCCCCGACGAGGGCGACCTGGAAGAGCCGCAGGGACACGGTGAGCCGCGGGTCGTCGTAGCCGCCGTCGTAGAAGCCGGAGACGAACGCGAGAACGCCCGCGATCGCGAGCAACCCCGCGGAGACCGCGGCCACGCCGCGGTGGCGGCGGGTGGTCCCGAAGGCCAGGAGGGCCTGGACGATCATCATGGGGAGCGGCGCGGACAGGCGCGCCTCGGAGCCGAGCGCGTCGAGCAGGGTCGGGCTGAGGCCGGTGCCGACGGAGATCAGGGCGCCCGTGACGTCCATGACGAGCAGCACGGCGACCAGGGCGGGGACGGGGCGGTTCATGGTGATTCCTCCGTGTGTCGATGGAGCAACCATGGGCGCCCGGCCGTCCGCGTTTCACGAGGCCACGGTCATGATCGCGACGGGACGTCCGGTCCCGGCCGGGCGGGACGTGACAGTCGGGACATCCTGTCCCGTGACCTGCGCACGCGCGGCGGGCACAATGGCGCCGTGTCACCACGCGACAGGCAGGCCAAGGCGGGCGCCGCCGCCGGCGCGGCCCTCACGCTGGGCCTCACCGCGGCCGGCATCGTGCTGCACGTCGCCGACGGGCAGACGCCCGGCAACCCCGATCTCATGGCGTGGTGGCCGATGAGCGCGACGGCCGCCTGCTCGTACGGCCTGATGGGCGCCTGGCTCGCCGGCGCGCGCCCGCGGCTCGTCATCGGCTGGCTGCTGCTGGCGATCGGCCTCCTCCAGGCGATCAGCTTCGCCGGCCCCCAGTACGCCGTGCACGCGCTGGCGGTCGGGCACCCGCTGCCGGGCGCCGAGGCCGCGCTGTGGGTCGGAAACTGGACGTGGCGCACCGGGTTCGCCCTCATCGCCCTGGTGCTGCCGCTGCTGCTGCCCGACGGGCGGCTGCTGGGGCGTGGCTGGCGCCCGGCGATGTGGCTGGCGGCGGCCGGCGTGCTGGCGGCGAGCGTGGACGCGGCGAGGACCGGCTACACCGTGGACGCGCCCAGCCTGATCGGCACCTACCTGCGCAATCCCGTCGGTGTGGACCGGCTGCCGCCGTGGCTGGGGCTGGCGGTGAACGCGGTTCCGGCGGCCGCGCTGGCGTTCGCCCTCGTGTGCCTGTGGCTCCGATGGAGCGAGGGCGGCCTGTCGCAGCGGCAGCAGCTCAAGTGGATCGGGCTCGGGTTCGCGGCCACGGTGGTGCTGTTCGGGCTGGGGTTCCCGCTCGGCCCGGTGGTGACCGCGGCGGCGATGCTGCCGCTGCCGCTCGGGTGCCTGGTGGCGGCCATGCGGTATGGGCTGTGGGACGTCGACGTGGTCGTCAGCCGGTCCCTGCGCTACACCCTGCTCCTGCTGTGCGCCCTGGTCGGTTACACCGCGCTGGTGGACGTCCTGAGCGGCCTGCTCGGGCGTTCGACCGGCGCGCCGCTGGTCGCCGTGGCGGTGGTGGCGCTGGCCGGCCGCCCGCTGGAAGGGCTGCTGCGGGGCCGGGTCAACCGGCTGGTGCACGGCCGGAGCGAGGACCCGTACGCGGTGCTGGCCGGCATCGCCCGGCGCCTGGACGCCGCCCGCGACGCGGACGTGGTCGGCGCCGAGCTGCTGCCCGAGATGACCCGCACGGTGGCCTCGACGATGCGCCTGCCGTACGTGGCGATCGAGCTGGCGGACGGCGAGCGCGTCGCGCACGGGAGCCCCGTGGCGGAGACCGAACGCCTCCCCCTGCGTTACGGCGGTGCCGACGTCGGCACCATGCTGGTCGGCCACCGCGCCGACGGGCTGAGCCGGGCCGAGCGCAGGCTGCTGGCCTCCCTCGCCGCGTCCGCCGGGGTGGCCGTGCACACGGTCGCCCTGACGCGGGACCTGGTGCGCTCGCGCAAGCAGCTCGTCACCGCGCGGGAGGAGGAGCGGCGGCGGCTCTACCGGGAGCTGCACGACGGCTTCGGCCCCCTGCTGGCCGCGGCGGCGCTGCAGGCCGAGACCGCCCGCGACCTGATCGGCGAGGACCGGGCGGCGGCGACGCGGCTGCTGGACAAGGTGGTGCCGCGGCTGCGCGGGGCGGTGGACGACGTCCGCGGGATCGTGCACGGCCTGCGCCCGCCCGCCCTCGACGATCTCGGCCTGCCGTCGGCCGTGCGCGAGCTGGCCGGCCGGTTCGCCGGCGCGCGCCTGCGGATCGACGTCGAGATCGCCGAACCCCTGGAGCCGGCGCCGGCCGCCGTCGAGGTCGCCGCGTACCGCATGGTGGCCGAGGCCCTGACCAACACCACCCGCCACGCGGGCGCGGCCACGGCCCGGGTCGAGCTGCGGCGCGAGGCGGACGACCTGCGGGTCGTGGTCGAGGACGACGGCCGCGGAATGCCGCCGGCGCCGGTGCCGGGCATGGGGGTGGCGTCCATGCGGGCCAGGGCGCGCGAGCTCGGCGGTGACCTGACCATCGGCGCCGGGACCGGCGGCGCCGGAACCCGCGTCGAGGCCCGCCTGCCGCTGCACACGCGCGGCGAGATCGAGCTGACCGAGGAGGTGCCCGCGTGAGGGTGCTCGTCGTCGATGACCATCCGCTCTACCGGGAGGGACTCATCACCGCCCTGGAGGCGCTGCCGGACGTCGAGGTGGTCGGGGAGGCGCCCGACGGGCACGAAGCCGTCCGGCTCGCCGCCGAGCTGACGCCGGACATCGTGGTGATGGACCTCAACCTGCCCGCGCGCGACGGCGGCCCGGCGCTCAACGGCATCGACGCCACCCGCGAGATCGTCCGGCACCGCCCGGAGATCGCGGTGCTGGTCCTGACGATGCTGGACGGCGACGACTCGGTGTTCGCGGCGATGCGGGCGGGCGCGCGCGGCTATCTCGTCAAGGGCGCCGACCGGCAGGAGATCGCGCGGGCGCTGCGGGCCGTCGGCAGCGGCGAGGTGGTCTTCAGCGCGGCGATCGCGGGGCGGGTGCTGTCGTGGTTCGCCTCCGGCGGCCGGGCCGCGACCATGCCGTTCCCCGAGCTGACCGAACGCGAGCGCGAGGTGCTCGATCTCGTGGCCCGCGGGCTGACGAACGCCGCCATCGCCAAGCGGCTGTTCCTGTCGGACAAGACGGTCCGCAACCACGTGTCCAACGTCTTCACCAAGCTGCAGGTCGCCGACCGCGCCGAAGCCGTCGCCCGGGCCAGGGACGCGGGCCTGGGCACGGGCGGCTGATCACCTCGTACGGACCGGCGGCCCGTCGGCAGCCGATCCCGGCGTATGTGGTCAACTGACGGCATGACTGCGGAGAGCTGGGACGGGATGGGTGTGCGTGAGCTGGGCCACACGGGACTGCGGGTGACACCCGTGGGGATCGGGCTGGCCGCGCTGGGGCGGCCGGCGTACATCACGCTCGGCCGGGAGGAGGACCTCGGCGATGATCGCAGCGTCGGCGCGATGCGGGCCCGGAGCTGGGCGGTCCTGGACGCGGCGCTGGCGGCCGGGGTGCGGTACTTCGACGTGGCCCGCTCGTACGGCCGGGCGGAGGAGTTCCTCGGCGGCTGGCTGCGCGAGCGCGCCATCGCGCCCGGGGCGGTGACCGTGGGATCGAAGTGGGGGTACGCCTACGTCGGCGACTGGCGGATGCAGGCCGACCGGCACGAGGTGAAAGAGCTGTCCGCCGGGCAGCTGCGACGGCAGCTCGACGAGACGCGGGAGCTGCTGGGCGAGCACCTGTCGCTGTACCAGATCCACTCGGCCACCCTGGAGAGCGGCGTGCTCGACGACCGGGACGTCCTCGCCGGGTTGCGCGAGCTGCGCGCCTCCAGCGTGTCGGTCGGCCTGTCCACGACCGGCCCACGTCAGGCGGACACCATCGACCGGGCGGTCGGGCTCGGCCTGTTCGACACGGTCCAGGCGACCTGGAACCTGCTCGAACCGTCCGCCGGCCCGGCCCTGGACCGGGCCCATCGCGCCGGGCTGGGAGTGATCGTCAAGGAGGGCGTGGCGAACGGCCGCCTGACCGCCCACGCCGCTCCGGACGCGCTCGCCCGCGCCGCCCGGGAACGCGGCCTCACCCCGGACGCTCTGGCCCTGGCCGCGATCCTGGCCAGGCCGTGGGCCGGCGTGGTGCTGAGCGGGGCCGCGTCGGTGGAGCAGCTCCACAGCAATCTCGCCGCGGTCCACGTCGCCTGGGACCCGGACCTGGACGAGCGGCTCGCTGCCCTGGCCGAAGAACCCGAGACCTACTGGGCAACCCGGGGCTCGCTGACCTGGCAGTGATCCCAGGCGGCCGGTCGCTCAGGGCTCGCCGGCCCTCGGCTCATCCGGCAGGCCGTCCCGCCCGGGCTGCGTCGAGGCGGCGGCGGGCCAGGTCCGTCGCGGCCCGGGCGGGGGTGACGTTCCGGTGTTCGGCCTCCTGGAGCAGCTCGGTGACGGTGTGCTCGATGGCCTCGACGCGTACGCGGGCCTCCTCGGGGCTCTCGTGACGCAGTTCCACGGCGAGCGCGTTGACGGCGCCGCCCGCGCTGACGACGTAGTCCGGCACCCAGACGATGCCGCGCCCGTGCAGCAGGTCGGCGACGGGTTCGGTGGCCAGCTGGTTGTTGGCGGGCCCGGCGATGGCGGCGCAGCGCAGCTCCGGTACGACGTCCCCGGTGAGGATGCCGCCGAGCGCGGCCGGGACGAGGATGTCGACCTCGGCGGTGAGGGCTTCCCCGGGCGAGGTCCAGGTCGCGCCGAGCTCGCGGGCCGGGGCCCGCTTGGCGGGGTCGATGTCGCTGACCAGGAGTTCGGCTCCCTCCTCGGCGAGCAAGCCGGCCACGCGGAGGCCCACGCTGCCGAGTCCCACCAGCGACACGCGCGCGCCCTTGAGGGCTGAGGTGCCGTGGAGGCGGTGGCGTACGGCGCGCAGGGCCGCCAGCGTGCCGAGCGCGGTGGCCGGCGAGGAGTCGCCGCTGCCGCCCTGCTCCACCGGCCGGCAGAAGACGTGGGCGGTACGTTCGCCGATGACCGCCATGTCCTCGGGGCTCGTCCCGACGTCCGGACCGGTCGCGTACGTGCCGTCCAGGGACGCGACGGCGTCCGCCACGTCCTCCAGGAGCTTGCGGCGCAACGCCGGATCCAGCTCGGTGCCCTCGGGCACGGCGACGACGGTCTTGCCGCCGCCGTTGGCCAGCCCGGCCACGGCGCACTTGGCGGTCATGCCGGCCGACAGGCGCAGCGCGTCGGCGAGCCCGTCGCGCCAGTCGGCGTAGCGCCAGACGCGGCATCCGCCGACCGCCTGGCCGAGCGCCGTCGAGTGGACGGCGACGATCACCGGCAGTCCGGAGCGCGGGCCGGTGCGGATGGCGACGTGTTCGTGGTCGAGTTCGGGCACGGCTCCGGTCCCTCCGGTCGAGCGGCATCAGGGCTCAAGCGTCCGCCATACGCCGGGGCGCATGCCCCTCGGCCCGAACGAACGGCCGGAAATCGGCGCGACCGCGCGAACGAGACGAACTTCGTTTGGCGATCGGGCGGCTTCACCGATCGAATGGCGAGACATCGGATGAACGATCCCGTCGGCCACGCCCATGCCCGGAAAGTTTCCGGAAATCGGCGATATAGCTCCGATCTAAGGCATTGACGTCCGCCATCTCACAGGGTCATATCGGTTGTAACACCCTACGGAAGGCAGGTACGCATATGTCCCAGCCGAAAGAGCAGGGCAAGAAGCAGCCTCGCAGGATCCACGAGAAGAAGGTCAGGACCCGCGGCGAGGAGACGACCTGGCACAAGCCCGACTACCAGGTCGTCGAGGCATCGATGGAGATGACCGCGTACTTCCTGGCCACCCGGTAACCGGGCGCCGCCATGCGACTGCAGGTGCTCGGCACCGCGGCCGGTGGCGGCGTGCCCCAGTGGAACTGCGCGTGCCCCGGCTGCTCCGGGGCGCGCGCCCATCCGGGCCGCCGCCGACGTCACGCCAGCCTGGCCGTCCAGCTCGACGACGGCGCTTACGTGGTCAACGCCACGCCCGACATCGCCGAGCAGATCGAGTCGTGCGCGTGGCTGCGCCCGGGGCCGGGCCCCCGCGAGTCGCCGCTGAAGGGCGTGATCCTCACCGACGCCGAGCTCGACCACACGATCGGCCTGCTCAGGCTCAGGGAGGCCGACGCGCTGGAGGTGCGCTCCACCCCGGTCGTACGGGACGCGCTGCGCCCCTTCGCCGAGCTCCTGCGCCCCTACCTCCAGCTGACCTGGGCCGACGCCGCCACCATCCCGGTGTCGGGCAAGCGTCCCCGGTACGCCGCGGGCTCCCCCGAAGCCACGGGCTGGGTGTCGGCGCTGCGCCTCGGGCCGCTGGTGTACGCCCCCGCCATGGGGGTCTGGCCGGACGAGCTGGACGAGGCGTTCCGGCAGGCCGCGTGCGTGATCGTGGACGGCACGTTCTGGGACGACGAGGAGCCCCGCAGTACCGGGATCTCCGCCAGGACCGCCACCCAGATGGGCCACCTGCCGATCGAGGCGACCATGGAACGGCTCTCCAAGCTGCCCGGCCGCCGCCTGTACACCCACCTCAACAACACCAACCCCCTCGTGGACCCGGCGGCCGAGCAGCACGAGGTGCTGGCCGACCTGGGGATCGAGGTGGCCGCCGACGGGATGGTGATCGACCTTTGAACGGCTTCGAGGCCGAGCTGCGCGCCGTACCGGAGAAGCGTTACCACCACCTGCACCCGTTCAACCAGCGCATGCACGCGGGTGAGCTGACCCGGGACGAGCTGCGGGGCTGGATACTCAACCGCTTCCACTACCAGCGGCACATCCCGGTCAAGGACGCGTTCGTCCTGGCCAAGCTGGCCACGCCCGAGCTGCGCAGGATGTGGTTGCGCAGGATCCAGGACCACGACGGCGCCGCGCCCGGCGAGGGCGGCATCGAGCGGTGGCTGCGCCTGGGCGAGGCGGCCGGGCTGGAGCGGTCGCTGCTGCTGTCGGGCGAGAGCGTGCTGCCCGGCGTGCGGCTGGCCGTCGACGGCTACGTGAACCTGTGCCGCAACGGCTCCGCGCTGGAGGCCGTCGCGGCGTCGCTGACCGAGCTGTTCGCCCCGGACCTCATGCGGACGAGGATCGCCGCCTTCGAACGGCACTACCAGTGGATAGATCCGGACGGACTGCGATATTTCCAGGTACGCGTCTCCCAGGGCCGCCAGGACAGCGGCGAGGCCCTGACCCTGGTGCTCGACTGGGCGCGGACGCGCGCCGATCAGGAGAAGGCCGTCGCGGCGCTCGCCTACAAGTGCGACCTCCTGTGGTCCTTGCTCGACGCCGTGGACGGGGCGTACCGATGACCTGGCGTCCGGTGCTGTCCCGCGCGGCCATGCTCCGCCACGACCCCGTACGCGGGGCGGACCTGCTGATCGTGCCCGAGCGGATCGTCGTGCTCAACGCCGAGGCCGCGGCCATCGTCGCCCTGTGCGACGGCGCGCGGACCGTGGCGGACATCGTCGCCGAGCTGCCCGAGGGCGCGGAGCCCGACGTCGTGGAGTTCCTCGAACGGGTCCGGGCCGAGGGCTGGCTCCGGTGAGCGCCCCCTGGGCCATGCTGGCCGAGCTCACGCACGCGTGCCCGCTACGCTGCCCGTACTGCTCGAACCCGACCGAGCTGGCGGCCAGGTCGAGCGAGCTGGACACCGGCGAGTGGCGGCGGATATTCGGCGAGGCGGCGGCGCTGGGCGTCGTGCACGCGCATCTGTCCGGTGGCGAGCCGCTGCTGAGACCCGACCTGGCGGAGATCGTGGCGGCGGCCGACCGCGCGGGCGTCTACACGCAGCTGGTCACCAGCGGCGTCGGGCTGAGCGAGCGCAGGACGGGCGAGCTGGCGGCGGCGGGGTTGCGCAGCGTGCAGCTGTCGGTCCAGTCGGCCACGGCGCCGGAGTCGGACCGGATCGCCGGGGTCGCGTCGTTCGCGAAGAAGGAGCGGGCCGCCGCGGCGGTGGTGGCGAGCGGGCTGCCGCTCGGGCTCAACGTGGTCCTGCACCGGGCCAACCTGGACGCCGTCGGCGAGATCATCGAGCTCGGGCTGGCGTGGGGCGTGGAGCGCATCGAGCTGGCCAACACCCAGTTCTACGGGTGGGGGCTGCTCAACAGGTCCGCGCTGCTGCCGACCAGGGAGCAGCTCGCCCGCGCCGAGGCCGTAGTCCAGAAATATCGGGAGAAGACGGATGTTGAGCTGATCTGGGTGATCCCTGACTATTTCGACGGCGTGCCCAAACCCTGCATGGGCGGCTGGGGCGCGATCTCGATCACCGTCGCGCCCGACGGCCGCGTGCTGCCCTGCCCGGCGGCGTACGACCTGCCGCTGGACCTCCCCAACGCCCGCGATCACTCGCTCGGCTGGATCTGGGAGCACTCGCCCGCTTTCAACGCCTACCGGGGCACCGGCTGGATGCGCGAGCCGTGCGCGAGCTGCCCGCGCAAGACGCTCGACTTCGGCGGCTGCCGCTGCCAGGCGTACGCGCTGACCGGCGACGCGAGCCGTACCGATCCGGCCTGCGGGCTCTCCCCCGACCACCACCTCGTCACGGAGCTGACGGCGGAGGGCACGTTCACCTACAGGCGGCCGGCGCGCTAGGAGCCCTCCGCGTATGCGCGACGTCAATCCGCCGTGGACGACCGCGCCCTACGGTCGGCGTCATTCACCTTTGCCGCCGACCGAAGAAGGCAACCATAGACCGCTCTGGACAAGGTCAACGCGATCTGCACCTGATAGGCGGAGAAAGGCGGTGACCTCTCCTGACCGAGCGGATGTGGTTCACGCTCCTGGGCCCGGTGCGCGTGCTGCGGGAGGAGCGCGAGGTCCGGCTGGGCGGGCCGCAGCAACGTGCCTTCCTGGCCCTGCTGCTGGCCGCCGCGGGACAGCCCGTCGGCGTCGATGACCTGGTCGACGGCCTGTGGGGGCAGGACCCGCCGCCCACCGCGCTCAACGTGCTGCATCGGAACGTGGGAAGGCTGCGCCGGGCGCTGGAGCCCGGGCTGCCGGCGCGGGAGGCGGGCCGGTGGCTGCTGCCCGCGGCGGGGGGTTACCGGCTCGCGGTGGACGCGGCCGGCGCGGACCTTCTCCTGTTCCGGGAGCAGGTGGCGCGGGCCCGCGCGGCCGCCGCCGAGGATCGGCCCGCCGAAGCGGTGGACCACTATGTGCGGGCGCTGGGGTTGTGGCAGGGGGCCGTGGCCGCCGGGATCCCGCCCGCGGTCCGTGCCCGGCCGGTCTTCGTCGCCCTGGACCGGGAGTACGCGGCGGCGGTGGGCGTGGCCGCCAACTACGCGCTGGCCGTCGGCAGGCCCGCGCCGCTGCTGCCGGCCGTACGGGCGGCGGCCGAGCGGGAGCCGCTGGACGAGCTGCTGCAGGCGCGGCTGGTTCAGCTGCTGGCCGCGACCGGCCGCCAGAGCGCGGCCCGCGACCACTATCTCCTGGTCCGCGCCCGGCTGGCCGAGGATCTGGGCATCGACCCCGGGCCGGAGCTGACCGCCGCGGGAGAGGACGTGGCGCACCGTCCGCCCGTACGGCCCGGGGCGTGGGCGAGTGTGGCCAGGCCCGCTCAGCTGCCCGCCGATCCGCCGGTCTTCGAGGGGCGCCACGCGGAGCTGGCACAGCTGCCGGCCACGGAGGAGGGCCACGCCGGGCCGGACGCGGCGCAGGTCAGGGTCATCTACGGCATGGGCGGCATCGGCAAGACCACCCTGGCCGTGCACTGGGCGCATCAGGTCGCCCACCACTACGCCGACGGGCAGCTGTTCCTGAACCTGCGCGGCTTCCACCCGAGCGACCAGGCGATGAGCGCCGGTGAGGCACTGGACGCGCTGCTGGCCGGCCTCGGCGTGGCCGCGGAGGAGATCCCGGTCGACGTGGAGGCGCGAACCGCGCTGTTCCGCGACCGCGTCGCCGGACGGCGGATGCTCCTCCTGCTCGACAACGCCCGGGACGCCCGGCAGGTACGCCCGCTGCTGCCCGAGTCCCCCGGCTGCCTCGTCATCGTGACCAGCCGCAACCGGCTCGACGGACTCGACAGTGCCCACCCGCTGGTCCTGGAACCGCTGCCGGCCCGCGAGGCCGCCGACCTGCTGCGTTCCCGGCTGGGTGCGGCGCGGTTGGAGGCGGAGCCGGACGCGACCGCCCAGATCCTGTCCCTGTGCGGCGGGCTGCCGCTCGCGCTGGTCGCCGTCGCCGCCCAGGCCCTGACCCACCCGTCCTTCACGCTGGCGTCCATCGCGGCCGAGCTGCGCCAGGCGCGCGGCAACCTGGACGGCTTCACCGGCTTCGACGCGACGGCGGCCCCGCAGGCGGTGTTCTCCTGGTCCTACCGCGCGCTCACCCCGGCGGCGGCCCGGCTGTTCCGGCTGCTCGGCACCGCGCCGGGGCCCGACATCAGCGCCTCGGCCGCGGCCGGTCTGGCCGGGCTGAGCCTTTCCGGCGTGCGCCCGCCGCTGCTGGAGCTCACCGCCGCCCACCTGCTCACCGAGCACGTGCCGGGCCGCTTCACGTTCCACGACCTGATCCGCGCGTACGCCGCCGAGACGGTCGCCGAGGAGGAGGCGGATCACGATGTCACGGCCGCCCTGCACCGGCTGCTGGACCACTACCTCCGTACGGCGCACCGCTGCTCGGAGCTGATCAAACCGGGCCAGAACACGATTCCCTTCCCCGAGCCGCGGGACGGCGTCGCCCCGGACCCGATCGACGACACGGTCCGGGCGCTGGCCTGGTTCGGCGCCGAGGAGGATGCCGTCCTCGCCACCATCGAGCACGCCGCCCGGCTCGGGCTCGATCACCATGTCGCGCATCTGGCCTGGTCGGCGCATACGTACCTGATCCTGATGCGCCCGGCGGAGCGGGTGCTGGCGCTGGCGCGGACCGCGGTGCGGGCCACGGAGCGGCTCGGTGACCCGCGCATGCACGCCCACGCCCTGCACGCGCTCGCGTCGGCGTGCACGCGTGCCGGGCTGCCCGGCGAGGCGCACGACGCCTACCGTCGCGCTTTGAGCCTGTTCACCGAACTGGGGGACGTGAAGGGCCAGTCCGTCGCCCACCTCGAACTGACCCGCCTGCACGACCGGCAGGGCCGTTACCAGGAGGCGCTGCGCCACGCGCGGCGCTGCCTCGTGCTGTCCCGCCAGGAGGGAGCGACCCCGTTCGAGGAAGCCGGCGCCCTGAATGCGGTGGGCTGGGTGCTGATCCGGCTGGGCGAGCCGCGCGCGGGCCTGGCGTACAGCCGGCGGTCGCTGAAGCTGCAGACCAACGTGGTCGGCCAGAGCTTCGTCCTCTACACCATCGGCTGGGCGCATCACCTCCTGGGAGAGCACCGTGCGGCGATCGACAACTACCGCAGGTCCCTGGCGCTGGGCGACGGCCAGAGCTGGCACGGTCGCGACCACGACGCTCTGGTGCTGGAGCGGCTCGGCGACGCCTGGCATGCCGCCGGCGATCCCGACGCGGCCCGGTCGAGCTGGCGGGCCGCCCTGGAACGCCTCTACGACTCCCGGACCGAGGCCAGGGCGGCCATCACCGCCAAACTCGACGGCGGATCACCCCAGGGGCAGGACCGCCCGGTCCCCGCGAACGGTGCGTCAGCCCAGGGGCAGGACCCGGGGTCGCCGTGAGCGATGCGTCAGCCCATGGGCAGGGCCGCCGGTCGCCGTGAGTGGTGCCTCAGCAGCCGGCTCAGCGCGGCGTCGCACTGTTCGACGCCCTCGCACGCCCACGCCTGCCGCCTCGCGAACGCCTTGACCAGGCCGTGGTACCGGTAGGTCCCGCCGGGCCCGGCCAGCAGCAGGTGTGCGTCGACCAGCGACTCCAGCAGCCGGTGGGCCCGCGGTCGCGGCAGGCCGAGCAGCGCCCCGACCGACTCCGCCGTCAGCTCGCCGTAGTCGGGCAGCGCGGCGAGCCGGAAGGCCGTGGCCTGCTGCGGATCGAGGCGGCTCTGGGCCAGCAGCAAGGGCGCCTCGATCAGCGCGCAGCCGTCGTTCGCGCCCGCGGGCCGGTACAGGTCGTCCTCCAGGCGCATGCGGACCTGCCGCACCGTCCAGTGCGGCCGGGCCTGCAGCAGGTCCGCGGCCACGCGTACGGCCAGTGGCTGGTGCGAGCACAGCTCGACCAGCTCGACCGCGTCCTGCCGGTGCCCGAGGACCCGCCCGTGACCGGCCAGCCGGGCCAGCAGCTCCAGCGCGTCCGCCGGGGGCAGGGCGTCGAGCCCGATCCAGCGGGCGCCGGGCAGGTCGATCAGGTGCCGCCAGGTGGTGACGATCGCGGCACAGCCGGGCGCCGCCGGCAGCAGGTGGCGTACCTGGTCCGCGTCACGGGCGTCGTCCAGCAGGATCAGCACCCGCCGGTCGGCCAGCACGGTTCGCCACAGCGCCGCCCGCTCCTCCAGCCGGTCGGGCAGCCGATCCCCCGGCACGCCGAAGGAGCGCAGGAAGAAGCCCAGGACCTCGGCGGGGTCCGCCGGGCGACCGGCGGACGTCCCGAGATCCGCGTAGAGCTGGCCGTCCGGGAACCGGTCCCGCATCGCGTGCGCCGCCTGGACGGCCAGCGCGGTCTTCCCCACCCCGCCGAGCCCGGTGATCGCCACCACCGGCGTCCACCCGCCGGGACCGAGCGTGTCGTGGACGGCGGCCAGCTCCGCCTCCCTGCCCACGAAGCCGGGTGGCGCGGCGGGCAACTGGGCGGGCGGCCGCTCGGGCGCGACGACCGGGCCCTGCACCGGCGGGGCGAGCCCGGGGTCCGCGCGCAGGATGCGCTGGTGCAGCTCGCGCAGGCCGGTGCCGGGGTCGATGCCGAGCTCCGCCGCGAGCAACCGCCGTACCTCGTCATAGGCGCCCAGCGCCTCCGCCTGCCGGCCCGACCGGTAGAGGGCGACCATCTGCAGCTCGCGCAGCCGCTCGCGCATGGGCTCGGCGGCGACGGCCTCGGCCAGCTCCTCGCTCGCCTCGGCGTGCCGGCCGAGCTCCAGGTCGAGTGACAGCCGCTCCTCCAGCGCGGCGACCCGGCGCTGGACCAGGCGGGTCCGCTCCTGGTCGACGTAGTCGCCGCGGGCCCCGCCCAGAGGCGGGCCCTGCCACAGCCGCAGGGCGCCGCGCAGCAGGCCGGCCGCCTCGGCCGCATTCCCCCGAGCCCGTACGGCCTGCGCCTCCCGAACCTGCCCGAGGAAGGTGTGCCAGTCCACGGACGCCGTGCCGGTGGAGATGACGTAACCGCAACCGGACGACCTGATCACCCGGTCGTCGTCCTCGCCGGATGACACGACGCGGCGCAGCCGGCACACGTAGGTACGTACGACGGCCCGCGCGCTCTCCGGCGGCCGCTCCCCCCACAGCGCGTCCACGATCTCGTCGATCGACGCCGCCTCGCCCTCGCGTAACAGCAGGAAAGCGAGCAGCGCCCGCTGCTGGGGTGCGCCGAGGTCGAGCTCCGCGTCACCGCGCCACCCCCTGACCGGCCCCAGCAGGGCGAACCGCAACCCCGTCTTCATGATCGATCGTTCCTCCCCCCATCGGTAAGACCCCTGATCAGACCGCGGGAAATCGTAGGCCGCCCTTTGTGACCAAGGACTGACCGAAGTGTGACCGCGGCTCACCCTCGACGAGCCGCCACCAGTTCGGCGATCGACTCCAGGGCGTCGAAGCCGGCGATCTCCTCGCGCAGCTCCCGTGCGCGGGCGCGGTAGGACGGCGTCGACAGGACGGTGTTCACGGCCGAACGGAGTGCGGCGTCGTCGGGTCGCGCGGTGGCCAGGTTGACGCCCGTACCGCTCCACTCGACCCGGGCGGCGATCAACGGCTTGTCCTCCGTGACGCCCGCGACGACGAGCGGGACACCGTGCCGCAGGGCGGTGTGCACCCCGCCGTAGCCACCGTTGGTGACCAGGAGGTCGGCATGGGGCAGCAGCAGGTCGAAGGGGATGAAGTCGGCCACCCGGGCGTTGCCGGGAACGGTCTCCATGAGGTTCCGCACGTCCTCGACACCGCCCGGCCGCGCGGTGGCGGCGACCACGAGGACGTCGGAGTCGGCGAGGACACGCAGCGTGGGGACGACCAGCTCCTCCAGGTCCACGTTCGCGAACGTCCCCTGCGTCGTCACCACGACCGGGCGGCCGTCCGACAGTTCCCTCCACCACGACGGCCGCTCGAAGGCCCCGGGAGGCGCCGACGGCAGGGGGCCGACGAAGCGGAAGGAGCTCGGGAGGTCGTCACGGGGGAACTCGAACCCGGGGACGGTCAGCTGCAGGTAGTGGTCGGGGACGGTGATCAGGCTGGTGAGCACGAACTCGGGAAGGCTCACCCCGACCGACTCGAACAGCTTCTCCAGATGCTGCTGCGCGTCCACGTGGATCTCGGGGCCCCAGCCGGTCGCCGGGGGCGGCGGCGAGACGCCCACGCTGACGGTGATCGGACGCGTGTCCGGCCCGGAGGCCAGGGAGAGCGGCAGGGCCCCGAGGAACAGGTTGTCGGTGATCACCGCGGTGGCCGGGATGTCGGCCAGCAGCCGCCGCAGCGCCTCGTACTGGGCCGGAACCGGGTCGCCGAAGATGTGCTTGACGTCGAACCCGAGCTGGACCGGGCCGGGAGGGAGCTGGCCGCGTTCGGGGAACTCCAGGTCCATCCGCCGGTCGTCGTAGTCGGCCTCCTCGGGAAGCGCCGTGAAGTACGCGCCGACCGCCTCCGCACGCTCCTTGAACCTCGTGCCGGTGAGGAAGGTGACCTCGTGACCGCGCCGCACCAGATCGGCGGCGACGGTGAGGAGGGGAGCCACGTGCCCGTTGGCGGGCGTGGCGGCGATAATGATCTCGGGCATGGACATCTCCGCTGTCAGAACGTGAGAAACAAGCGGAGATCGTACGTTCGCCCTTGTGCATAACTAGTGACCAGATTCAACACATGCGAACGGCCGCCGCCGGAGCCCGTTGCTCCGGCGACGGCCGCGTCCGTGGCCTCAGGACCTGCTTTTCTTGCCCAGCATGCTCGTGGCGGCCGCCACGCAGGCGACGGCGAGGACGAGTTGCACGACGATCACCAGCCAGGTCTTCTCGCTGAAGCCGAACAGGTAGGCGATCCCGGTGCCGACCCCGGCGGCGACGATGCCCGCGGCGATGGTGGCGAACCAGCCGATGTCCTGGCGTCCGGGCAGGAGCAGCCGGCCCAGGCCGCCCACGACGGCCCCGCCGAGCACGGCTCCGAGCAGGATGGTGATCATTGTGTTCTCCTTGTGTTCGCGATGGGTCGGAGCTAGTTGCCGCTGTCCTGCTGGGCGAGGTCGCCGCAGGTGAAGCCCTCTCTGCGCTCGGGATCGAGCTGGATCCGGCTGAGGTTGGTGGTCTCCATGGGCCTGCGGAAGGTCTCGAGCTTGTCGCAGTCGTACATGACGTATGTGCCGTCGCTCTCGCCGAGCAGCATCATCCAGCGGCCGTCGTAGAGCGGCTTGTCGTCCTCGGCGCTCTTGACCACCATCCACTGGTCCTGGAAGCCGACCGCGCTCAGCAGCTCGCTGGCCTGGCCGGTCTCCTGGACGTCGATCGCGCCCTCGACGAGGCTCAGGATGAGCAGGAACCCCAGGCCGACGCCGGTCAGGCCGCCGACGATCACCTTCGTACCGGCGCGCCCGACGGGTTTGCGGCGCATGAGCCGGAACGGGATCAGGAAGGCCAGCACGCCCAGCCCCACCGCGACGACGACCATGACGAACAGGTCCAGCGTGCCGAAGATGCGGAAGATGCCCCAGTACGTCGCCCCGCACCACAGCGCCGCCGCCGTGGCGGCGATCCAGGGCCGCTTCCTGATCCCCTGGTAGAGCCTGTTCGCCGCGCCGCCGGTCAGCTTGTCGATCAGCCATGCCAGGCCGGCGATGACGCCGAGCAGCGGGAGGGCGACCAGCAGGAGCAGGACCAGGGTGCTCGTCAGCCGGCCGAGCAGGACCGACTGGTCGACGCCCACCTGCTGCGGGTTGACACCGAAGACGGCGTACATCTGCTCGACGCCGATGTAGAGGACCGCGTAGAGCGCCACCGTGATCGGCACGACGACGGATCCGATGCGTTCGAGCAGCGCCATGACGCCGCCGCCGTCCTCCTGCGCCTGCTCCGGCCCCTGCTCCGGGCCTGTGGCGACGGCGCTCTCCGGAGCTTCGGGAGGGTACCGGTGCTCCGGCGATATCCGATGACTCGACATGGCCCACGACCGTAGGACCCGCCCGCATGCGGAACGTTGACGGCGCGTATACGCGGCGGCGGGGACGGGCCCGGGCCGCCTACTGCGCGCCGCCCGGCTCGATGAGGTGATCGAGGAGGACCTGGCTGATGTCCTCCAGTTGCCGCAGCTGCTCGGGGGTGAGCAGGTCGATCAGGTGCTCGCGCACACTGGCCACGTGGCGGGGAGCCGTGGCCCGCAGCGCGGCCAGGCCGTCGTCGGTCAGGACGGCGAGCCAGCCACGCCGGTCGTCCACGCAGTGCTCCCTGCGCACCCATCCCTTCTCCTCGAGCTTGTTGACCGCGTGGGAGATGCGGCTGGGCTTGGAGTTGGTCCAGTGCGCCAGCTCGCTCATGCGCATGGTCCGCTCAGGCGCCTCGGAGAGCAGGACCAGCAGTTCGTAGTAGGTCGGCGGCATGCCGGCCCCGGCCAGCAGGTCGCGCTCCAGGCGGTCGGTCAGCAGGCGGCTGGCCAGCCCGAAGGCCCGCCAGGCCCGCTGTTCGTCGTCGTTGAGCCATCGCGTCACGAAGGCATCGTACTGAATGGTTTCGCGCTGAACTAAACGCCGAGCCCGGCCCCGCGGGCGGGCTCGGCGGGTCCGAGTGTGGTCAGTATCGGAGCTTGCGCAGGTAGCGGTAGCCGACCTCCGCGGTCTGCCGGGGAGTCACGTCGGGAGTGTCGTTCTCGACGATGTACTCCTTCACCTGGTGCTTGTCGAAGATCCGCCGGAAGTCGATGGTCCCGGTGCCGAGGTCGGCCATGTCGCCGTCCAGGTGCCGGTCCTTGACGTGGAACTGCAGCACGCGCTGCGGCGCCCTGCGGATGACGTCGAGAGCGAAGCGCACCGGGTCGGCGGCGCCGCGTCCGACGCCGCCGGTGACCGCCCAGTAGATGTCGATCTCCAGGTGGACCAGGCGGGGGTCGAGCTCGGAGGTGAGCACGTCCCAGGGGGTCTTCCCGCCTCCGAGGTCGGTCGTGAACTCGTGGGCGTGGTTGTGGTAGCCGTAGCGCAGACCCGCCGCGCGGGCGGCCTGCGCCTCGACGTTCATGCGCTCGGCCCACGCCTTCCACTCGTCCAGGCTGGTCGAGTTCAGGTAGGGGACGACCATGAAGGACTGGCCGAGGGTCAGCGCGTTGTCGATCTTCGTGTCCAGGGCGGCCTGGTCGGCGGTGAGGCCGTCGTGGCTGGAGCTGGCCCGGATGCCGAGCCCGTCGAGGAACGTACGGAGCTGCTTGGCCGTGCGGCCGAAGTAGCCGAGCGCGACCTCGATCTTCGGGTAGCCGGTCTCGGCCAGGTAGGCGAGGGTGGCGTCGTAGTTCTTGGCGAGGTCGTCGCGTACCGTCCAGAGCTGGATGCTGATCTGGTCCCGGGGGATGCGGTTCCTGCCCGGGTGGTGCGCGGTGGCCGCGGCGGCGGCCGGGGAGGCGGCGGCGACGGCGGCCGCCCCGAGTCCGAGGCCCGCGGCGAGCAGGGAGCGCCTGCTCGGACCGTATCCGTAGCACATGGGGGGTCTCCTAACGTGTGGGCTGGAGGATGACCTCGTCGCTGCCGGTCAGCGAGGGCAGGTCCGCGCCGCCGGGGTCGGTGTAGGTCGCGACGAAGACGCCGGTGAGGTGGTCGTTTTCCGGATCGTGCCCGCTCGGCACGGTGGTCTGGATGGAGCCCGTGCAGCCGCGGGCCGTGGTCTGCGGGTGGCCGTGCTCGTCATGGCCGAGGATGTAGTCCACGGTCACGTTGGCGCAGTTCACCGGCTGGTCGTCGGTGACCCGCACCTCGAACTCGACGGCGTCGCCGAACCTGAACGTCTGCCCGTCGGCGGGCCGGACCAGCTCGACGACCGGCGCGGCGTTGCCGACCACGATCCGCACCGACGTCGCCGCCGACCTGCCGGCCTCGTCGCTGACGCGCAGCGTGGCGTTGTAGAGGCCGTTCTGCCGGTACGTGTACGACGCCTGCGGGCTGCGGGAGTCGACCCGACCGTCGGCGTCGAAGTCCCAGGCGTAGCGGATCCGGTCCCCGTCGGCGTCGGTCGTGCCGGCGCTGGTGAAGTTGACGGTGAGCGGCGCGTGGCCGGCGGTCACCGACGCGGCGGCGGCCGGGACGGGAGTGTGGTTGCCGGTGTTGCCGATGTAGTCGAAGCGTGAGAGCTGGGCGTCGGGGTTCTCCTGGAAGTAGCCGTCGCCGTACTCCAGCACGTAGAGCGCTCCGTCGGGGCCGAACTCCATGTCCATCGGGTTGTCGAACACGAGCGACGGCAGCACGTCCTCGATCCGCCCGTCACGGTGGAACGCCTTGACGTAGTCGCGGGTCCACTCGTAGAAGAGCGGGACGCCGTCGTAGTACCTGGGCCAGGCCACGGTGGTGCGGCCCTGCGCGGCGCGCGGGTCGTAGGCGTACGCGGGCCCGGCCATCGGGCCGATGCCGCCCGTGCCCAGCTGCGGGAACTCCTGCGACGGCCCGTACGAGTACCACACGTCCGGCTGGACCACCGGCGGCAGCCGGCGCAGGCCGGTGTTGTGCGGCGACTCGTTGACGGGCGCGGCGCAGGCGAACGCGTTGCCGGACGCGCCGGTCGCGAAGTCGTAGTCGACGTACGGGAGCCGCGCCGTCGCGCAGTACGGCCAGCCGTAGTTGCCCGCCTTGCGGATCTTCGTCCACTTGCCGTTCCCCGCCGGACCCCGCTTGGGGTCAGCCTCCCCCGCGTCGGGCGAGTAGTCGGCGACGTAGAGGTCACCGTTGGACCGGTTGACCTCGATGCGGAACGGGTTGCGCAGGCCCATCGCGTAGATCTCCGGCCGGGTGCCCGCGGTCCCCGGCGGGAAGAGGTTGCCGCGCGGGATCGAGTAGGAGCCGTCCGGGCGGACCTTGACGCGCAGGATCTTGCCGCGCAGGTCGTTGGTGTTGCCAGCGCTGCGCTGGGCGTCGAACGCCGGGTTCCGGTCCGCCCGCTCGTCGAGCGGGGTGTAGCCGCCGGAGGAGAACGGGTTCGTGTCGTCGCCGGTCGACAGGTAGAGGTTGCCGGCGGCGTCGAAGACGATGTCCCCGCCGACGTGGCAGCAGATGCCGCGGTCCACGGGCACGTCGAGGACGCGCTGCTCGGTACGCAGGTCGATGGTGGAGCCGGTGAAGCGGAACCGGGACAGCCGGATCAGCCCCTTGAAGGGCGCGAAGTCCGCGGCCGTGCCGGTGACCGGGGCGTCGCCCTCGTTGACGTCCGGCGTCGCGGGGTCGTCGATCGGGGTGTCGAGAGGTGGCGAGTAGTAGAGGTAGACCCAGTCGTCCTTCTTGGAGCCGGTGCCGAAGCCGGGGCCGAGGGCGATGCTCTGCAGCCCCTCCTCGTCGTGCCGGTAGACGTCGAGCCGGGCGGCCAGCGTGTTGAGGCCGGTCTTCGGGTCGTTCAACCAGACCTCGCCGCGCCGGGTGGTGTGCAGCACCCTCGAATCCGGTAACACCGCCAGGTCCATCGGCTCGCCGGGATTGTCGTTGAGCGTCACCTTCTGGAAGTCACTGTCGGGAGGCGGGGCCAGGGCGCTCGCGGCGCTCTCAGCGCTCCCGGCGCTCCCGGCGCTCCCGGAGGCGTGGGCGGCGGCGGGCAGGAGGATCGCCGCCGCAGACACGGCCGCGATCACGGTTCTCACTCGCATTGCCTCTCCCTTCGGTCTACTCGGGGGGATAAGAGAGGGCAAATCACCGTGAATGTAACCCGAGTTACGCCGATAGAGGAGGGGGTAATCGCGGATGATCGAGCATCTTTCGCCTTCTGATCGGACTAAGTGGCCCCCATCGGTTCCAAGCTGAGCTGCAGTGTTCTCCAAGTCGGCTTGATCACACTTGGCCGGTGGAATTCCGAGTTCTGGGGCCCTTGGAGGTCCGTGCCGGCGACGGGCGGGCCGTCGCGCTGGGCGGTGCACGCCCGCGGGCGGTGCTGGCGCGGCTGCTGGTCGCGCGGGGAACGGTGGTCTCCTCCGACGCCCTGATCGACGACCTGTACGCCGGAGCGCCGCCGCCCAGCGCCCTGCCCACGCTGCACTCGTACGTGTCGAACCTGCGCCGCACCCATGAATGCCGCGCCGTCTACACCACCTTGCTCCCCTACAGCGGCCGCATCTCCGCCCTGTCGGCGGTCCTGTGCCTGGGCCCCGTCGACTGGTACCTCGCCCTGCTCGCCGCCGCCACCGGCCGCCACGGCACCGCCGCCACCCACCTCACCGCCCTCGAACAGCAGGCCGACGCCGCCGGCCTGCACTGGTGGCGCGACTGCGCCGCCGCCACCCGCGAGCCCTTTCACGTGGCCACCAGTGGATGACAGGCGCCGCCTGGTCCACCGGCAGGCCGATCACGAGAAGGCCGCCTTCGGTCAGCTCAGCAGCTCGCGGACCAGCGCCTCGCTCCACCAGCGCTCGACCCGCTCGGGTGACCAGCCGCGCTCGGCGGTGAGCGTGGCGTAGACGTCGATGCTGCACATGCCCGCATAGACGTCCACGGCCGCCGGCACGTCCAGGCCCGGGCGGAGCGCGCCGGCGGGCCAGGAGGAGAACACCGCCGTGCGGGTCTCGTCGGCCCGCCTGCGGCCGTCGCGGTAGACCGTCGCCAGCTCGGGCTCGACGCGGCCGGCCTCGCGCAGCAGGGTGATGACGTCACCGGCGCGCTCGTACAGGCGCCGGTCGACGCCGGCCATCGCGGCCAGTTGCCGCGCGGGATCCGTCCCGGGGGCCTCCAGCTCCGCGAGCTGCTGGGACGGGTCGGCCGACAGGTCGGCGGCGTCGGCCAGTGCCCGGGTCAGGCCGGTCTTGTTGCCGTACACCGAGTAGATCGTCGGCACGGAGACCCCCGCCTCGCGGGCCACGTCACGAACGGTCGTCGCCGCCCAGCCGCGCTCGACGAAGAGCCGGCGCGCGGCTCGGGCGATCTCGGCCCGCGTCTCCAGCGCCTGCGTCGTACGGCGCAGCGAGTCGTAACGGCGCGGCCCCACCTCTGCCTCCATGACTTGCACCCTAAGGCTTTACGCTACTTATATTGAATATAACTAGCGAAAGGAACCAGCGGATGCGCTTCTCCTGGATCGGCGGCATCGCCGCCATCGGCTTCGCCACCTCGATCGTGACCGCCAACCTGATCATGGCCCCGGCCGGCCTGCCGCTCACGGGCGCCGGGCTCGACGAGGTCAACGCGTTCTTCGGCGCGAACGGCCACGTCGTCGGCCTCGGATCCGCGTTCGGCCCCGTCGCCTGGGTGCTGGCCACCGTGTTCGGCGCGGGCGCGGTCTCCGCGCTGTGGACGTCCGAACGGGAGCGGGGCGAGGCGTGGTCCCTGGTCGGCTTCGCCGGCCTCATCCTGCAGAACGTCACCTTCGCCGGGATCATGGCCGCCCGCCTCGCACTGGCCAGAACGGCTCCGGCCGACCCCGCCGCGACCCCGGGCCTGTGGGCGTGGCACGACGCGGTGTTCACGCTCAACGGCACGTTCCTGGCCATCGCGCTCGTCGGCCTGTCGGTGGCGGGCCTGCGCGCGAAGCTGCTGCGCCCCTGGGAGGGCACGCTGGGGTTCGCGGCGGCGCTGCTCCAGTTCACCTCGGCCTGCCTGGCCTTCCTGGTCATGAAGGCGGAGGGCCCGCTCGGGCTCATCGGCCTCGCGGGCTGGCTGATCTGGGTGGTCTGGCTGGTGATGTACGGCATCCGCCTGATCCGCCTGCGCGCGGCGTAGCGGCCCACCTGGAGCTCCTGGCAGGGTCCCCCCGGCGCTCCCGCGAGCCCGGCGAACGGCGTCCGGCTCACACTGTCCCCATGGCCACGGCGATCGTGCTGTTCAACAGGGACCTGCGCGTCCACGACCACCCCGCCCTCGTCGCCGCCTGCGAGCGGGCCGAGCGGGTGGTGCCGCTGTTCGTGCTGGACCCGGCCGTACCGGAGGGGAACCGGCACGGTTTCCTCCTGGAGTGCCTGGCCGAGCTGCGGACCGCGCTCCGCGCCCGCGACGGCGACCTGGTCGTACGGCAGGGCGACGTCGTCCACGAGACGATGAAGCTGGCCGCCGAGGTGGACGCCACGACGATCTGCGCCGGCGCGGACGTCAGCTCGCTCGCCAGGCGGCGCGAGGAGCGCTTCGTCCGGGAGCGGATCGAGTACCTGCGTTTCCCCGGCGTCACCGTCGTGCCGCCGGACGCGCTGCGACCCTCGGGCGGCGGCGACCACTACCGGGTCTTCACCCCCTACTGGCGCGCGTGGACCCGCCACCCCCGCCGCCCGGTCCTGCCGCCGCCGCGCACGGTGCGGACGCCCTCGGGCCTGGCCGCCGGGCGGCTGCCCCGGCCCCAGCCGCCCGGGCCGATGCCCGGCGGCGAGCCGGCGGCCCGCGAGCGCGCCGACCGCTGGCTGCGCCAGGGGCTGGACGGCTACGCCGACGGGCACGACGACCTGGCGGGCGACCGCACCTCGCGGCTCAGCCCGTACCTCCGCTTCGGCTGCCTGTCGCCGCTGGAGCTGGCCTGCCGCGCCGAGCGCAGCGAGGCCTTCGTCCGCCAGCTCTGCTGGCGGGACTTTCACCATCAGGTGACGTACGCGTTCCCGCGCATCGGCCGCGAGAACTACCGCCACCCCGAACGGCGCTGGCGGCACGACCAGGACGCGCTGCAGGCGTGGCAGGCCGGGATGACCGGGCTGCCCATCGTGGACGCCGGGATGCGGCAGCTGCTCGCCGAGGGCTGGATGCACAATCGGGCCCGCTTGATCACGGCCGCATATCTGGTCAGGCATCTCGGCCTCGACTGGCGCGACGGCGTACGGCACTTCTTCGAGCACTTGCTCGACGGCGATGTGGCCGACAATTCGGGCAACTGGCAATGGGTCGCGGGCACGGGGAACGACACCCGTCCCAATCGCACCTTCAATCCCCTACGTCAGGCCAAGCGCTACGACCCCGAGGGCCACTATGTGCAGCGCTATGTGCCCGAACTCGCCGCCGTGGCAACCCCGTACGTCCACGAGCCCTGGCGACTTTCTGCGCCGCCCGCCGGGTACCCTGCGCGGCTTGACAGTGCCGCTGACCAGGGATGACTCGCGGACGATCTATTACGCCGGCCGCGTCACGAAGAATCTGGTCACAAACATTTCCCGAAATAACCGGTCTATCGTATTGTCATTGACTGGAATTGTTGGAACATATGGTCAGAGTCATCGAGTGAAGTCCAAAGATCGCTTACCGCAAAAAGGTCAGCGGCGAGGGGAAAGGGGACAACGCTCATGCACCGACGTGCTGTCCGAAACCTGGCCAGGCTCGACACGACGCAAGCCAGAATCACTCGGATATTCGACGCTGCCGCAGGTGGGAAGGACAACTTCCTGGCGGACAAAGACGTGGTGCGCCATTTTGATCAAGTTACACCTGCCCTCACGACCGCGGCCCGCGCCGTTCTACAATTCCTGTCCCGGGTGGTGGCCCACCTGGCGGCCGAAGGCGTGGACCAGTTCATGATCGTGGGCAGTGGCGTCCCCAGCGGCCTCTCGGCCGGGAACCGGTTACACGACGTAGCCCGCCGCGCCTCGCCGGGGTCCGCCGTACGCGTCGTGTACGTCGAGAACAACCCGATGGTGGTGGCCACGGCCCAGGCCACCATCGAGCCCTTCACCGACCTGGTCCGCGTGGTGGACGGCGACGTGCGGGAGATCGACGAGATGCTCCAGGACCACGTGATCCAGACGTTCATCGACTGGGAGCGGCCCCTGGCCGTGCTCCTGCTGTCGTCGCACAGCCTCGACGACGACGAGTACGCCCACTACGTCGTCAAGCGGCTCCAGCACGCGGCGCCCAAGGGCAGCTTCCTCGGCCTGCTGCACACCACGTTCGACGCCGTCCCGCCGGAGTTGCTGCCCGCCATCCGCGACATGGTCGCCATGACGCTGCCCCGCCTCGCGATCCGCTCGCGGGAGGAGGTCGCGGCCCTGCTCGACGGCCTCGACCTGATGGAGCCCGGGCTGGTGTGGGTGCCGGAGTGGCACCCCGGCGGGCGTGACCTCGCCTGCGCCGACGAGCCGAGCGCGTCGGGCAACTACGGCGCCGTCGCCCACATCCCCTGACGCGTCTTTCCGAGCCCGGAATCGTAACGAAATCGCATTCGCATAAGTGAAGGCGAGAGCTTATCGTGGAGTTGGGAGCGCTCCCAATCTGAGAGACGTGATGCGTATGTCCCCCCGCCCCAGCTCCTTGTCCGCCGCTCCGACTCGCGCGGTCGCGTACCTGCTGCCGTCGGTGCCGGCCGGTGTCTGCGAGGCGCGCTCCCTGGTCCGGACCGAACTGACCGGCTGGGGCCTGGAAAGGCTGATCGACGACTGCGTGCTCATCGTCAGCGAACTGGTGACCAACGCCGTCCGGTACGGCGGGTCGGCGTACGCGTTACGCCTGGAGGATCGTGCGGACCGGTTGTACGGGGAGGTCTTCGATCCGGGCGACGGCGAGCCCCGCCCGTGCTCGCCCGACGCGGACGCGCTCTCGGGGCGGGGGCTGCAGATCGTCTCGGCGATCGCCGACGACTGGGGAGTGACCGCGGCGGACGGCGGCAAGGTCGTCTGGTTCTCGGTCCTGAGCGCCATCTGACCGGGGGGCGAGCCGCCGTCTGACCGGCGTGACGGGCCGCCCTCAGACCGGCGCGGCGGGCGCGGTTTCAGCGGGCGCGGTTTCAGCGGGTGCGGTTTCAGCGGGTGCGGTTTCAGCGGGTGCGGTTTCAGCGGGTGCGGCGGGCGGGGTGTCAGCGGGTCGTGGCGTCAGCGGGCGCGGTGTCAGCGGGCGAGGACGCGGGCCAGGGCGTGCAGGGTCTCCACGGGTGTGCCGGGTGGCGGGGAGACGCGGAGCACGGGTTCGCGCAGGTCCAGCGGCGCGCGGGCGGTCGGTACGACGTTGACCAGCAGCGACGCCTCGGCGGCCCGGACGGCGGCGCTCTGCGCGCTGTCTCCCGGCGGCGGCCGGAGCGTGACCAGGGCGGACGGCTCGTCGAGCGGCTCGACCACGCGCCACCCGCCGGCCCCGTCGAGCACGCCGCGCGCCGTACGGCCGAGGTCGGCCAGGTGCGCCTGGACCGCGAACGGCCCGAGCTCGTGATACTCCAGCACGGCCGCCCCGAGCCCGGCCCGCGCCGCGACCGCCGCCTCCGAGCTCTCGAACCGCACCACCCCGGGCAACGGCACCGGGCCGCCACACTCGGGCGGCTGGCTATCAGAACTCCACGAGTAGCCACCCAGGGTGGGAACCGCGGCGTCCATGGCCGGCGTGAGCCCGGGGACGATCAGGAAGCCGACGCCGCGCGGCCCGGCCAGCCACTTGCGCGACGTCCCCACGTACGCGGTCGCACCCGCCCCGCGTACCTCGACATGCCCGAGTGACTGGCAGACATCGAGCACGAACGGCACCCCCGCCCCACGGCACAGCGCCCCGATCTCCTCGGCGGGCTGCACGACGCCGCGATGGGAGGCCACGTGGGAGACGATCACCAGGTCGAGCCCGGCCGCCAGCAGGGCCCGCAGCCCTTCGAGGTCGAGACGGGCGTCGCCGTCCACCGGCAGCTCGACCGGCTGCCAGCCGCGCTGGGCGGCCAGGCGGTGCAGCAGCATCAGCGTGCCGCCGTACTCGGTGCGCGCGTGGCCGACGCGGCTGCCCGGCGGGAGCCGCCACCCGCCCAGGAGGGCCGCCATCGCCGCCGTCCCGCTCTCCAGGAACGCCACGTCCGCCGGACCGCCCCCGACCAACCCGGCCAGGGCCGATCTGGCCGGGGTGAGGTCGGGGACGGCCGCGTAGCCGCCGCGTTCCCGTTCCAGCCGCAGGTGCGCCACGACCGCGTCGAGCACCCGGTCGCTGGGCACGTTGCAGCCGGCCGCGTCGAGATGCCCGGGCGGCACGACGCTGCGCGCCGCCCGCCACAGCTCACCGGCCCGCGCCGCCCACCCGGCCCGATCGGCCCGCGCGTCCGGCCCGACTCCGGCGGCCGACGCGTCCGGCCCGGCCCCGGCGGGCGGCGCCACCTGCCCCGTTCCGGGGATCATGCCTCCGCCAGGATCAGGGTGAAGTCGCCGTCCGGGTCGGTGTAACCGCGGCGGACGAGGAAGCCCGCCCCGGCCAGCTCGGCCCGCAGCCCTTCCGGCCGGAACTTGGCGCTGATCTCGGTACGCATCTCCTCCCCCGCGGCGAAGTCCACCTCCAGCCCGAGCTCCGCGACCCGCACCCGCAGGTCCCGGACGGCCCGCAGCCGCATCTCGATCCATTCGTGCCGCTCGTCGTAGAGCGCCACATGCTCGAACGCCTCCGGCTCGAAGTCGGCCCGCAGCTCCCGGTTGATCACGTGGAGCACGTTGCGGTTGAAGGCGGCCGTCACTCCGGCCGCGTCGTCGTAGGCGGCCACCAGCCGCTCGGTGTCCTTCACCAGATCGGCCCCGAGCAGGAACGTGTCCCCCCGCCGGAGCGTGGCCCGCACCTCCTTCAGGAACACCCGGCGGGCGACGGGTTCGAGGTTGCCTATCGTGCCGCCGAGGAAGGCCACCATCCGCCGCCCGGTACGCGGCAGCAGCCCCAGGTGGTGCTCGAAGTCGGCGCACACCGCCCGCACGTCGAGCCCGGGGAAGCGCCCGGCGACCCGGCGGGACGCGGCTTCGAGCGTGACGGCGTCCACGTCCACCGGCGTGTACGCGCGCAGCGTGCCCGCCGCGGAGAGCGCCTCCAGCAGCAGCTCCGTCTTCTCGCTGGTGCCCGACCCCAGCTCGACCAGCGTGTCCGCGCGGGAGGCGGCGACCAGGTCCGCGGCCCGGGACCGCAGGATCGCCAGCTCGCGCCGGGTCGGGTAGTACTCGGGCAGCCGGGTGATGCGGGAGAACAGCTCACTGCCCGCGGTGTCGTAGAACCACTTGGGCGGCAACCACTTCGGCGAGGACGTCAGACCCATCCTGACGTCACGTTCGAGGGCCTGCCGCAGGTAGTCACGGTCGAGATGGTTGATCACATGCACGGACGACTGGCTGACGGCCATGAGGCCTCCTATGGTGAGATCACAACGGCTGCACGGCAACGCGGTCGGGGGTGACGGTCAGCAGGCTGCGCTCGGGAACGGGCTGCCAGCCCGGCAGGTCGTCGAGCGGCTCGCTGGCCACGCGCACGCCGTCGTGGCTTCGATGGTGGAAGAGCGTGTCGCCCCAGGCGGTCGCGGCGATCGAGGCGCCGTCGCAGGCGAGCAGGTTGAGGCGGGCGCCGGGATCCTTCTTCCCGGCGTGGACGACGACTTCGGCCAGCGCCTCGCCCAGCCCCAGCCCGGCGCGCCCGCGCAGGAACACGGCAGTCGCCACCCAGGCGGCGTCGCACGCGCTCTCCGCGCGACCGGCCAGGTCGTCGGCGAGGTCGCGGAGCACGTCCTTGCTGACGCGCCCGTTGTGGCTGAGCAGCCACCCCTTGTCGGTGAACGGCGCGGTGGCGCTCTCCTCGATCGGCATGCCCGCGGTGGCCGAGCGCACGGCCGCGAGCAGGCAGGTGGAGCGGGCGATCTGGGCGAGCGCGGGCAGGTTGGCGTCGGACCAGATGGGCACGGTACGGCGGTAGCGCACGGGCTCGGGGCGCGTGGAGTCGTACCAGCCCATGCCGTAACCGTCGGCGTTGATCATGCCGTTGCGCTGGTGCCGGGGCGCGTACGACTGCTTGAACAGGCCGTGCTCGGGTTCGTGGATGAGCCAGGTGAGCGGGCGGGGCTCGCCCAGCCAGGCCGCGTGCCTGCACACCTAGACCAGCTCCGAACGCGCGCAGCGGAACCCGGTGAAGATCTGCCGCCTGATCGGGTAGTCCCAGTTCCTGAACGTGGTGCGGACCGCCGCCGGGTCGGCCGCCCAGGAGCCGCCGCGCAGCACCCGGTATTCCTGGCCGAAGAACACCTCGCTGTACTCCTTGTAGGGGAACGCGCGGAAGCCCGGGTAGGGCTGGAACCAGGAGCCGGTCCATTCCCACACGTCTCCGACCATCTGCTCGACCCCGTACGCGCTGGCCCCGGCCGGGTAGGCGCCCAGCGGCGCGGGGTGGGCGGCGCGGTGGCCGAGATTCGCCCTGGCCGGGTCGGGGGCCTCCTCACCCCATGGGTAGCGGCGGGCGCGGCGGGCCTCCGGGTCCCAGCCGCAGGCCTTCTCCCACTCGGCCTCGGTGGGCAGCCGCTTGCCGGCCCAGCGGGCGTAGGCGTCGGCTTCGTACCAGCTCACGTGCTGGACGGGCTCGTCCATGGGGATCGGCTCGGTGCGGCCGAAGCGCCTGCGCCACCAGGCGTCGCCTTCCCTGACCCAGAACAGGGGCGCGACCACCCCGCTGCGCTGCCGCCACTGCCAGCCCTCGGCGGACCACCAGCGCGGGTCGTCGTAGCCGCCCCCCTCGATGAACGCCGAGTACGCGCGGTTGCCGACGGGGAGCCGGTCGATCCAGTACGCGGGCAGGTCCACCTGGTGGGCGGGGCGTTCGTTGTCGTAGGCCCAGGGGAGGGTGGCGGCGCCCATCATGAAGGAGCCCGCGGGCACGTACACCTCCTCGGGGCCGCCGGTCCGGCCCTGCGGCAGGTCGCCCTCGCGTACCAGGCCGGGCTGACCGGACAGCTGCAGGGTGGCGAGCATGGTCTCGTCGTGCTGGTGCTCGTGCTGGATCACCAGGCCGAACACGAAGCCGTCGCGGTGCAGCGGGTCGGCCCCCTCCAGGTCGATCGCGTCGAGGACGTCGAGCACGCGCCCGCGTACGCCCTCGATGTAGCGGCGGGCCTCGGCCGGGCCCAGGAGGGGCAGGGTGGGACGGTCCTTGCGCGGATGTTTGAACGCGTCGTAGATGTCGTCGATCTCGGGACGGATCGGCTCGATGCCGCCGGCCGCGCGCAGCACCCACAGCTCCTCGTAGTTGCCGACGTGCGCGAGGTCCCACACCAGCGGCGACATCAGCGGGGAGTGCTGACGCACCAGCAGGTCGTCGTCCGCCTCGGTGTAGGCGAGCGACCGATCGCGCACGGCGAGGAGCTCGGCCGCGATGCGTTCCTTGGAGTCGGTCATTGCCGTCCTTCCCCGTTCAGCCAGGCCGGGACGCGCCGTCCCGGCACCGGATCCATCAGGTCGGCCGCCGGTGAGCGGCCCGTTGTCACATGCCTGTCGGCGAACGCGGCCACCTCGCCGACCAGGCCGGGGTCCGCGCCGAGGCGGGGCAGCGCCTCCAGCGCGGCGCGGAAGCACGCCTCGGCGGCCCGGCTCAGGCGCGGCTCGGTCAACCCGCACCGCGCCGCGTCCCGCCACAACTCCCGGCTCGGCATCCGGCCGGGTCCCAGGTACGGCTCCACGGCGGCCAGCGC
Source organism: Nonomuraea sp. NPDC052116 (assembly GCF_040680035.1). Classification (NCBI taxonomy): domain Bacteria; kingdom Bacillati; phylum Actinomycetota; class Actinomycetes; order Streptosporangiales; family Streptosporangiaceae; genus Nonomuraea; species Nonomuraea sp. NPDC052116. The sequence continues at coordinate 70,075 of NZ_JBFAWA010000007.1, forward strand.
GGCGTCGGCGGCCCGGTCGTCGGCGACGAGGGCGTGGGTCACGGCCACGCACACCGGCCAGGCCGCCGGGTGCTGGGCGTCGAGGTAACGGATCTCCAGCCAGCCCCTGGGCCGTACCGGGGGGAAGACCGTCGTGGCGTGATAGGCCAGGTCGTCGGCGGTGGGGCGGCGCTCGCCCGCGCCGTTCAGCCAGTCGCGGAACGTCGAGCCGTCGCGGACCGGGCGACATCGCTCGCCGTCCTCCCGCACCAGCATGAGCCGCGCGTCCAGCAGGTAGTCCGCCCAATCGGCGGCGGGGTCGCCGGAATCGGGCACGGGCGCGGTCCGGGTGCGGTCGAGGCGGTCCCAGACGGCCTGGCGGCCCGACATCCAGCCGCACGGCCGGCCGCCGCTGAGCGGCGAGTTGGCGAAGGCCGCCATCAGCACGGGGCCGAGCGCGTGCGCCCGCTCCCAGCGGGCCTGCGGCCGCTCCCCCAGGTCCAGGTTGACCTGGACGGAGGCGGTCGAGCACATCATCAGGGCCCCGTACGGCTCGCCGAGGAACTCGGCCATGGCGTCGTACCTGGGCAGGCGGAGCTGGCGGCGGGCCGGGCGCACCGGGTCGAGGCCCACCCCGGCCAGCACCAGCCCCGCCGGGCGCAGGGCGGCGCGCACGGCGGAGACGTCGGCGGCCAAGCCGTCGAGCGCGTCCCGCAGCGGGGCCGCGGGACCGGAGAGCTCGAGCTGCCCGCCCGGCTCGAACGTCACCCGGCTGCCGCCCGGCAGCGCCGGGACGGCCCGCTCGACCTCGGCCATCGGGACCTGCGCGGCCGCCGCCGCACGGTCGAAGACCAGGAACTCCAGCTCGACGCCCACCCGCTCCTCGGCGTCCGGATCCTGCGCGGCCGGCTGGAAGCAGCGGCGCGCGAAATCCGCCACCCCGGAGGCGTCCCGCAGCGGCGTGCTCTCGGACGTCAGCCCGATCATCGTCGTCCCCTTCGCGTGGCGCACAGGTCTACAGACCCGCGAGGCGCGCGAACGTTACAGGCGGATTTTCGTGTAACGGATGGGACGTGACCGGGACTAGGTCACATGGAGCGGGCAGCGGACGACCTCGGGTGCGACGACGTGCTGGAGCTGCTCACGGACTATCTGGAGGCGGCGCTCCCGGCGGGGCGACGGCGGCTGGTCGCGGACCATCTGGACGCCTGCCCGGCGTGTTCGGAGTGGCGGGCGCAGATCCTGGCGACGATCGCGGCGCTCGGCTGCCTGCGTGAGGACGTCATGCCGGCGCCGGTGCTCGCCGCGCTGCGGGCGAGCTTCCGTACAGGCCCCGGCTCATAACCGGCGCCGCTCGCGGAAGGCGGACATGAGCCGGTCGCGCATGTCGGCGGGCAGCTTCTCCGGATGCGGGTCGCCGAGGGCGTCGATGGTCGCCCGGAACTGCTCGACGTAGCGCTCGCACCCCTCGCAGCAGGCCAGATGCGCCCGGACGCCGTCGCGGGCGGGCCGGTCGAGGGCGTCCTCAAGGTAGGCGGTGATGAGTCCCGCCAGCTCGTCGCAGGTGAACCGCTTCACGACGTCGACCGCCCTTGCCTCTGGATATGAACCGTTTCACTTATTGTCGCCGCTTCGCCGCCCAGGAGAAGCCCACCGGCTACTCCGGCTGCTTCACGGACTCGAAATAGTCCGCGAGCCAGCCGCGCACGGCCGTGCGGGCGCGATGCAGCAGCACCCGCTGGTTGGCCTCGGAGATCTCCAGGATCTCGCACACCTCCTCGGACGTGCACCCTTCCACGTCACGCAAGGTGATCACGATCCGCTGCCGGGGAGGCAGCCTCGCCAGCCCCTCGGCGATCAGCCCGCGCACCTCCGAGGCGAGCGCCTCGCTCTCCGGCGTCGGCCAGGTCGCGGGGAGCTCCTTCCAGCCGCCCGGCAGCACCGCGTCGAAGCCCTGGTCCGCCACCGAGACGCCGTCGTGCTCGAAGGAGCTCCACGGCAGCGTGCGGCTCTCGCGGGCGCCGCGCTTCTTCGCGGTGTTGATCAGGATGCGGTAGACCCACGTCTTGACCGACGAGCGGCTCTCGAACGCGTCGATCCCGCCGATCACCGCCAGCCACGTGTCCTGGACGACCTCCTCCGCGGAGTGGTCGGTGGACACGTAGGACCTGGCCACCCGCAACATGCCCCCGGACCAGGTGTCGAGCAGCGCCGCGAACATCGCCTCGTCCCCGGCGCGCAGGGCCGTGACGACGACGTCATCCGGGGGCAGCTCACCGCCCGCGAGAGACCCCACGATCGCTTCCCTCCGCTCGAACGCTGAGACATCCATGGCATCGGGACCGATCGCCGGCCCTCGCCCGGGACATACCGCCCCACGCTAATCCTTCCCACTGACGTTCTTCCGTCTCGGCAGAAGGCCACAAGATGTGTATTTTTCGGATAAACAGGTCAGAACCTTCCCAAAGGTGCAGTTCACGACGTTACGGGCCCGCGATCCCGCCCCCTTAGGACCAGACTCCCAAAGTTCCGGACATCCCCGGCGCCACATCCTGGTGGAGATCCATCCTCGGGGCGATAGTCGGCATCATGTTCGATATCTCCCTCGACCCCAGTGTCCGTTTCGCCGTCCAAGGGGCCTGGGCACCCTGATGCCGGCCTGAACCGCACTCCTCCGGCGGCCGCGAACGCGGCCGCCGGAGGAGGCATGACGCCTGCGATGGGCCACGGGTTCACTTGCGGTTGATCAAAAAAGCTTGAGCGTCGCCTTCCGGGGTGGCTCGCGTCGCAATCCCCCTCCCGTAATTACTTTCTGTCGTGGCACACATCTGTCTGTAACCGAGGGGGACTTCATGCTCCGTCGTATCCTGGCGGGCGGGCTCGCTCTGACCGCCACCGGTCTCGTCCTGGCAACCGGCCCTGCCGTGTACGCCGACGAACTCAAGGCCCCGTACGCGCGGGCCGCGGCGGTCGTCGACGCGGACGGCAGGCTCAACCTGGGCAAGAACATCGTCGCGACCTGGCGGGCGACCACCGGCAAGTACTGCGTGCAGGTCGCCCAAGACGTCGACGTGACCGAGGCAGTCATCCAGATCACCGCGCGCCACGCGCTGCGACTGCCGCACATCGCCTTCAGGAACCCCTCGGCGACCTGCCACCGGACCAACACCGTCACGGTCAACGTCTTCAACCCCCACACGGCGCGGCTCGCCGACTCCGGTTTCGACCTCTCCATCTCCTGATCTGGCCCGAAGGGACAACCAATGAAGAACATCAGGCGCATTGCCGCAGGAGTGCTCGCCGCCGCCGCCGTCCTGACGCCGGTCGCCGCCCACGCGGACACGCCGTACGCCCAGGCGTCGGCCGAGGTGGACATGGACGGTTCCCTGATCGACGGCAGCCACGTCAACGACGTCTGGCACCCGTACAGGGGCGTCTACTGCGTGTCCGTGGACGAGAGCGTCGACTTCACCGGCGCGACGGCGATCCACGTCACGCCCATCGGCGAGTACTCCGCTCCGCGCTCGCTGTCCGTCGAGCTCAATCCGTCGTCGGCGTGCGGCGAGAACCGCCTGGACACCATCGCCGTCTACAGCCAGGTCGGCTTCAGGGTGCGGGGCGACTCGGCGTTCTACCTGTCCGTCTCCTGACGCCACCGGGGGCCGCGCGCGGCGAACGCGATGCGCGCGGCCCTGCCGCCTGGCGGCCTTCGGCTTCTGACAGAGGAATTACGCCGCATTTCCCGGCAAAAGCGCAGATCAGCGACCTGCAGTCGGAGCGAATCCCCTCCGGGGTACCCGTGAATACAGCATCCTGGGCATGCCATCACGCTCACCCCGCCCCCTTCAGCCGAGGAGGTCGCGTGACCCGGTACGCCATAGATCACAGCCGCAACATGCTCATCGCCCAATGGAGCACCGGCATCGGCGACAGCGCCACCACCGTCGCCGAACTGCCCAGGGCCCGCTCCCCCTGGGACGCCCTGCGGCTGGCCACGTCCCTGACCGACCTGTCGCAGGCCTGCTGGCGCTGCTACACCCATCCGGCCAGCACCGCGGAGCGGCACGGGCCCAACAGCCTGGGCTGGTACCGGCAGTGCGAACGCGACGCCTTCGCCGCCATCGTCCCCGCGCTGACCAGCCCGGGCCCTTCCATCGGCAGCCCGTTCCCCACGGCGACCACCCGGGTCGAGGACAGCGCCCACCGTGTCGGCCGTTCCCTGCGCGCCTTCGACATCTCGCAGCTCACGGTCCGCATCATCACCGAGGTCACCGACGAGCTGGCCGCCATCCAGCAGGCCGAGCTCGGCGACCTGTCCGACCGCGCCCAGCAGGCCGTCGTCCTCAGCCGCGAGGACGCCTCCCCTCTGCAGGTCGCCCAGGCCGACGGCCTGCTGCACCGGCACCCCTTCGGCCCCGAGGAGCTGTTCACCCACGTGGATCCGGCCGCGGCCGCCATCGCCGCCGCGCACTGGCTCTACGCGGCGGCCTCCACCACCGCCCGCCGCGCCCGCCTGCACCCGGCGCAGGTCGTGGCCCGGGTCGACGGCATCAGGCCGCTCGTCCAGGAGAGCCTCACCGAGATCGTGACCTCGATAGGCGCCGGCATGTCTCCGCGGCAGGCCGTCATGCCGATGATCCGCCACGCGCTGCACATCGCCGAGGGTCACCTCAGCGGCGTCACGGAGGCCAGATACCGCATCACCGCGGCCGAGGAGCTCGCCGAGCGGGCCCACGCCGACCACCCCGAGCTCGGGCTCGACTTCGACGCCGTCTACCTGCCGATCACCCCGCTCGACCCGGCCCGCCCGGCCCTCGACCTGCTGGAGAACCTGCTGGAGGCCATCCACGGCTGCTGGCTGCTGGACGTGCACCGCGTGCACCCGCTGGGCACTCTCGCCGACGAGAGCACCGACCCGCTGCGGCGGGGTCCGGTCGAGGCGTTCCTGGCGGAGGTCAGGCAGGAGGCGGCCGTCCGCCACGAGGATCTGCTGTAGCGGGCCGACAGTTTCAGGCCTTTCGAAATGAGCCGGCCCCATGGCGGCCGTTGATTAGTGTCGCTCTCCTTGATCACCTCACTGGGGAGCAACATGCGAAAGATATCGGCATACGTCGGGGCCCTGGCGCTGGCGAGCGCGGTGGTCGTGGGCTCGGTCGCGCCCTCCGCGTCGGCGGCCACGGCCCACAGCGTCACGGCGGGCGTCGAGCGTACGACGTGGTTGAACCCGGGCCAGCTGCTCAAGGCGGGTGACTCCGTACGGTCGTCCGGCGGCGACTACGTCCTGCAGCAGCAGACCGACGGCAACCTGGTCCTGTACCGGGGCAGCACGCCGCTGTGGAGCAGCCAGACCGGCGACAGCCCGGGCGCGTTCGCCGCCATGCAGGAGGACGGGAACCTGGTCGTCTACCGTGGCAAGACCCCGCTGTGGGCCTCGAACACCGACACCCCCGACGCCCGCCTGGCCGTCCAGGACGACGGGAACCTGGTCATCTACGCCGGCAAGACCCCGCTGTGGACCCGCCACGCCACGATCAGCGTGCTCAAGCCCGGCTACGGTCTCAAGCCCAACCAGTACGTACGCTCCCGCAACGGCGACTACCAGTTCGCCATGCAGGAGGACGGCAACCTCGTGCTCTACAAGGCCGGCAAGGCCCTGTGGGACTCGAAGACGGGCGGGAACCCGGGCGCGCGGCTGGAGATGCAGAAGGACGGCAACCTGGTCGTCTACAAGGGCACGACGCCGCTGTGGGACTCCAAGACCGGCAAGAACCCCGGCGCGCGGCTGGAGATGCAGGACGACGGCAACGTCGTCATCTACGACGGCAAGCGCCCGCTCTGGTCCACCGAGACGGGCCGCTAGTTCCGGGTGAACCTCCTCGACGACGACGGCCAGGTCGTCGAGGAGGCCGTCAACCACAGTGCGCTCGCGCCGTCGCGACGGCGCGAGACCTGGGTGCGGCCATCGCTTGGTCCTCCCGGCGTCTATGACCTGGACCGCCGAAGGGCGATGGCCGCGGGTAACAGTCTGACGCCTCTGCGTGAACAGCGCAGCTCATCATCGCAAATGGCGGCGGCGGTGGCGGTTACTCCCGGTATCGGCAGCAGTTCGTCCGGCAATGGCGCTATATCAATATGTGCATGCCTTGAGGAAGATACTTAGCGCTGTACGTACCTCCATGCGGCAGATTCCGGTTTCGGGAGGTACGAATGCATCGCAGAGTCGTCCTGCTCTCCGCCGTCGCGCTCGCTCTGGCGGGCGCGCTGGTCCCGGCGGGCGCCGCCCAGGCGAGCGCACCGAGCGGCCTCGGTCCCAGGCCCGTCGGCTGGTCCGGCGCGGACTCCTGGTCGGAACGCAGGAGCGTCCTGCAGTACTGGACACCACAGCGCATGCTGGCGGCGCAGCCGCTGGGGGACCCGCCGCCGCGCCGCGGCCAGTCGAGCGGGCCGACCGAGGGCTCCCCGTGGGCCAGCCGGAACGGCTCGGTCCAGCGCTCTTCCTGGTCGACCGGCAGCGGCGCCGCCACCCGGGGCGCGGCCTGGTCGGTCGCCGGCACCCAGGCCGTCAACCAGCGTCTGCAGGCCGTGGTGCCCAACAGCCCCGGCCTGCGGTGGACCGACGGCGGCGCCGTCGTCCGCACCACCGGGCGCGTCTTCTTCACCACCGCGGAGGGCGGCAACGCCTCCTGTTCGGGCTCGGCAGTGACCAGCGCCAATGAGAGCGTCGTGATGACCGCCGGGCACTGCGTGAAGATGAACGGGGCCGCGCACCGCAACTGGGTGTTCGTGCCCGGGTTCGACAACGGGCGGCGCCCGTTCGGCACCTGGGTCGCCACCAGCTTGCTCACCACGCAGCAGTGGAACGCCAACGAGGACATCAACTTCGACGTCGCCGCCGCCGTGGTCGCGCCGCTGCAGGGGCAGACGCTGACCGACGTGGTCGGCGGGCAGGGGATTGCGTTCAACCAGCCCAGGGGACGGCAGATGTTCTCCTTCGGCTATCCGGCGGCCGCGCCCTTCGACGGCTCCCGGCTGATCTACTGCAGCGGGCGCACGTTCAACGACACCGTCCAGACCAGGGACCAGGGCCTGCGCTGCAACATGACCGGCGGGTCGAGCGGCGGGCCGTGGTTCCAGGGGTTCAACGAGTCCACCGGGCTGGGCTGGCTGAACTCGGTCAACAGCTTCAAGTACGACTTCGCCCCCCAGTTCATGTTCGGGCCCTTCTTCGGGAACGAGGCAATGGCCGTCTACCAGTCCGCCCAGCGCGCCAACGCGGCCTGAGCCCGCTCGGCGCGGCTTTCAAGGCGATTGCCTTAATAAGGCGGCCGACTTATATTCGGAAGGGTCAGGCTTCCGAGCTGGAGGACCACATGACCGCTGACGCGATCCCCGATTTCCCGTTCGACCGCCCCACCGCCCTGGAGCCGCCGCCACAGCTGGCGGAGCTGCGGGACAAGTGCCCGGTGTCGCACGTACGGCTGCCGAGCGGGGACGTGGCCACCCTGGTGACCAGGTACGACGATGCCCGCGCCGTCATGGCGGACCCGCGCTTCAGCCGCAACCTCGCCAGGGAGGGCGCCGCCCGGCTGTCCACCACCAAGGACGGCGGGCTGTTCAACCGGCGCAACGAAGGCACCATGGACATCAGGGAGGGGCAGGGCCACATGCGGTGGCGACGCCTGCTCAGCCGCTGGTTCACGGCGCGGAAGATGGAGGTGTGGCGGCTCAAGGTCCAGGGGATGACCGACGACCTGCTGGACGCGATGCTGGCCAAGGGCTCCCCCGGCAACCTGTCGGCCGGGCTGGGCCTGCCGCTCCCGGTGCGGGTCATCTGCGCGCTGGTCGGCGCGCCGAGCGAGGACCAGGACAAGTTCGCGCACTGGTCCAGGACCATGCTCACGCTGACGCGCAACACCCAGGAGGAGGTCGACCAGGCGTACCAGGAGTTCACCTCGTACGTGTCCGACCTGGTCGACCACAACCGGGAGAACCCGGGCGACGACCTGCTCAGCGAGCTGACCCAGATCACCGACGCCGAGGACGGCCGGCTCAGCCAGGACGAGCTCATCTCCACCGTGCGCGGCCTGCTGCTGGCCGGCCACGAGACGACCTCGAACATGATCGCGATCATGGTGGCGATGCTGCTCGCCGACCGGGAGCGCTACGAGGCCGTGATCGACGACCCCGACCTGATCCCGGGCACCGTCGAGGAGGTGCTGCGCCTGGACAGCACGCTGTCGGTCATCGGCGGGGTGCCCCGGTTCCTCACCGAGGACGTCGAGCTCGGCGAGGTCACGGTGCCCGCGGGCAGCACGCTGATCCCCAACGTCCCCGCCGCCAACCGCGACCCGGCCAAGTTCACGGACCCCGAGCGGTTCGACCCGCGGCGGCAGAACAGCAACCAGCACCTCACCTTCGGCGCGGGACCGCACTACTGCCTCGGCCAGCCGCTGGCCAGGCTAGAGCTCCAGGTCGTGCTGGGCACCCTGACGCGCAGGCTGCCCGGCCTGCGGTTGCGGGACGCCCCGGACGACCTGCGCCTTCGCACCGGAGGGCTGTCGGGCGGGCTCCAGGACGTATGGGTCACCTGGTGACCTCCTGAGCACGACGCCGGTGGACCGCTCGGCGGGCCGCCGGCGTCATCCGTGCTCGTGGCGAGGGCGATAATCGATCGGGGGACGGCACAGCAGGACGAGTTCAAGGATCGATCATGAAAGTCAGCACGGCGGTCGCCACGCCGTCACCCCGCTCGCTGCGCGCCCGCGACAAGCTCATGCACACCGCGGAGCGGCTCTACGCGGAGCACGGGTTCGCCAACGTCTCGATCAGGATGATCCGCGAGGCGGCGGGCCAGCGCAACAAGTCCGCCGTCCAATACCACTTCAGCACCCGCGACGAGCTGATCCAGGAGATCCTCTCCCGCCACGCGGCCGAGATCGACCGGCTCCGGGCCCCGATGGTGGCCGAGCTGGAGTCCTCGGGCGAGGTGTCGCGCCGCGATTGGATCACCTGCGTCATCGCCCCGAGCATCGAGCACCACATCGAGCTGGGCACCCCGTCCTGGTACGGGCGTTTCCTCGCCCAGGCCGTCGTGGAGCCGTCCCTGCGCGATTACACCACCGAGGCGAGCGTGAGCACGCCCTCGTTCCAGCGCCTGGAGCAGCTGCGGCCCCCGCGCGGGCAGGAGCGCGACCCTGCGCTGATCGAGCGGTACGCGTCCATGACCCGCCTGCTCATCGTGCACATGTGCGCCGAGCTCGAAGGCGACCTGGCCACCGGACGGGTCGATCCGGCCACCGCCGAACGGTCGTGGCGCGAGCTGGGCGAAAACCTGGTCACCGCGGTCTGCGGCCTCAGCTCCGCCCTCCTCGACCAGGAGACCGACCCCACGCCGGGCTAGGAGGTGGTCAGCGGTGGCGGCGCGGCCGGGCCAGGAGGATGACCATCGCCCCGGCGCCGATCGCGAACAGCGCCGCGGCGGTGACCAGCCACGGCATCCCGGTGTACCCGGTGAGCCGGTACGCGGTCGCCGGCCCGGGCTGGGCACGCGCGCCGGCGGCGGCGGGACCAGGGGCGGTGTTGCGGAAGACGACGTCCGAACAGGAGTAATAGGTGTCCGGCGTGTCGGAGTTCTGCCAGATCGTGTAGATCAGGTGGCGACCGGTCCGGCCCGAGGGCAGGCGGCCCCTGATCGCGTACGAGCCGTCCGTCAGCTTCGGGTCGGTGACCTGGAGGAAGGGCCTGCGTTCCAGGTCGGCCCACTTCAGCGGCTTGGTCGGGTCGTAACCCTTCTTCGTGACGTACAGCCGGAACGTGCCCTGGTGCGGGATCGTGCCGCGGTAGCGGAAGGTGAAGCGCACCCCCGGCTTGAGCGTGGTCGCGGGCCAGTCGGCGCGCGCGAGGTCGAGCCCCTTGAACTCCGGGATGCCGCCGCTGCACAGCTTGCCGTCCGGGATCGTCTCGCGGTCCCTGCCGGCGACGTTCGCCACCCGCAGGTTGTCCCATTCCGCGGTCGCCGTCTTCCCCCCGGCCGCCACGGCGGCGCGGCAGGCGGCCGGCCGCGTCTTCAGCGGGCTGTCGGCGCCGCAGGCCGCCGCCCGGCTGAGCGGGCTCTCCAATGCTCCGTGCGCGCCCGCAGGGGCGGTGATCAGGCCCAGCGACAGCAGCGCTCCGACGCCTACGCTCGTGATCCGGTGCCGCACGTGGCCGTCCTCCTCGCATAGTCCTGCAACGAGGTACGGCCACCCGCCCCCACAGGTTCATGAAGACCTGGTAGAAAAGGCAAAAACCGCAGATGCGACATATGAGGTGAAGCTCTCGTGACAGATCATTCACCCCTGGATCCCGCACTCCTCTCCAGGATCGACACCAGCAAGCCGCATCAGGCCAGGGTCTGGAACTTTTGGCTGGGTGGAAAGGACAACTATCCGGCCGACCGCCAACTGGCCGAGAAACTCCGGGACATCTATCCGGGCATGGAGGACATCGCCCGCCATTCCCGTGTTTTCTTGGGACGCGCCGTTCGATATCTCGCCGGAACGGTAGGTATCAGGCAGTTCTTGGACATCGGTACGGGCTTGCCGACCGTTGATCACACCCACGAGGTGGCACAACGGGTGGATCCCACCAGCCGGGTGGTGTACGTGGACAACGACCCTCTCGTCCTGGTGCACGCGCAAGCCCTGCTCACCAGCGACCCCCGCGGCGCCTGCGACTACATCGAGGCCGACGTCCGCGACCCCGGCACCATCCTGGAGTTCGCCTCCAAGACACTTGACCTGAGCCGCCCGACCGCGCTCATGCTCCTCGGCGTGATGGGCACGGTCTTCGACGACGACGAGGCGTACCGGCTGGTCGAGCACCTGCTCGGCGCGCTGCCCCCGGGCAGCTACCTGGTGTTCGAGGACGGCACGAACATCGTCAAGCCCGACGCCGCCGCGGAGGCCGAGCGGCTGCGCGACAAGGGCGAGGTCTACGAGTACCGGCTGCGGACCCCCGAGGAGATCGCGCGGTTCTTCGACGGGCTGGAGCTGGTGGAGCCGGGCATCGTGTCCGTCTCCCGCTGGCAGGTGGAGTCCGACGTGTTCGGGCTGCCGCCGGAGGTCGACGCGTTCTGCGGGGTCGCGCGCAAGCCGTGACGGTCAGAGCTCGGCGATGATCTCGCGCAGGAGCGCCGGGGTGGCGGTCGGGGGCGAGGCGTGCACGCCGAGCTCGTCCATCAGCCTCTGGTACGGCAGGACGTCCGCCCTCTTGGTGAGGTACTGGGCGTTGGTCAGCTGTTCGAGGTAGACGACGTCGTGCAGCTCGAACTGCGGGAAGCGCAGGATGGTGACGGGGCCGACGCCGCCCATGGCCCAGCCACAGCGGAACGGGACCACCTGCACGGTGATGTGCGGCCGCGCGGCCATCCGGCCGAGGTGTTCGAGCTGACCGCGCATGATCGCGGGGCTGCCGACCTGGTGCCGGAGCACCGCCTCGTCCAGCACCACCCAGAGCTTGCGCGGCGTGGGCGGCTCGAGAATGAGCCGGCGGCGCATCCGTACCTCGACCCGGCGCTCGATCCGCTCCTCGGACTCGCCCTTGTTGCCCATGGTGAAGATCGCGCGGGCGTAGTCCTCGGTCTGCAGCAGGCCGGGCACGAACTGCATCTCGTGGACGCGGATCAGCGAGGCGTCCTGCTCCAGCCCCAGGTACGCCTCGAACCAGTCGGGGATCACGTCGCGGTAGTCGTGCCACCAGCTGGGCTCGTTGGCCTGCTTGGCCAGGGCGAGCAGGGCCGCGCGCTCGGCCTCGTCGGCGACGCCGTACATGATGAGCAGGTCGGTGACGTCACGCGGCTTGAAGCTCGTGCGCCCGCCCTCCATGCGGCTGATCTTGGAGTGTGAGCTGCGGATGGCGTAGCCGGCGTCCTCGCGGGAGATCCCGGCGGACTCGCGCAGCCGTCGCAATTGCGCACCCACGAGAATACGCAGCGCGGTCGGCCCGGAGTGGGCGGCATCACCACCGAGCGTTTCCGCCAGGTCACCCATGCCGTGAGCAGTCGACATCCATATCCTCAATCGGCAACTCGCCACAGTCCGGTCCCGCCGTCAATATTGCCACGGGAGTCGCGACAGAGCGGATATTTCCTTGTCTCGCCGGAGGCGTGGTGCGGCGGCCCCGCTCGTCCGGGTGCGAGCGGGACCGCCCTTCCGCCGCGACCTCAGCGCCACGGGCGAGACCGTCCGCTGATCACATCCTCCAGTCCTCGACCGGCCCCTGACCGACGGGGCCGGTCGGGCTGAACCCGACGGGCAGGGCCTCCAGGCAGCGCATCCACACCGACGCCCGCCAGCGCAGCTCCTCCGGCTCCCCGAGGAGGTGGACGTCGGGCAGCCGGTCCAGCAGCACCTCGATGGCCGTCTTGACGATGATCTCCCCGAGCTCCGGCGCGGGGAACGGGCAGCCGTACTCGCCGTGGCTGAACGACATGTGCGCCCGGTTGGCGCCCGAATGGGCGTGCGCGGCCGGCCGCACCTGCGGATCGGCGTTGGCCGCCGCGAACCCGAGCAGCAGCAGGTCGCCCCGGCGCACGCGCTTCCCGCCCAGGTCGCAGTCCCGTACGGCGAAGCGCGAGGGCATGTTCTGCACGGGCGGGTCCATCCACAGCACCCTGATCAGCGCTTCGCCGACGCTGCTGCGACCGCCCTGGAGCGTCATCGAGAAGTCGTCGTCGATCAGCATGAGCCGCAGCGTGTTGCCGATCCAGTTGGCGGTGGCGGCGTGGGAGGCCGCTATCAGCACCAGCAGGTCCTGGATGATCTCCAGGTCGGACAGCCTGGCCGGGTGCGCCAGCAGGTAAGAAGTGAGGTCGTGCCCCGGCCGGTCGCGCTTGGCGGCCATCAGCCCGCCCATGCGGTCCTGGACGCGGAGGAACCCGGCGAAGGACTCCTCGCCGCCGTCCAGCATGAAGCCCAGGTCCTCGATCAGCTCCGGCAGCTCGGACTCCGCCAGGCCGTAGAGCCGGGCGATGACCTCGGCCGGGGTCCGGTAGGCGTACTGGGCGATCAGGTCGGCCCGGCCGTGCCCGGCGAACTCGTCGATCAGGAGGTCGGCGACCTGCTCGCAGATCGCGGTCAGCTCGGTGCGGTCGATGGTGTCCAGCGCGTCGCCGATGGCGCCGCCGCGCCGCTTGCGCTCGGCGCCCTCGGTGAACATCAGGGACGGCGTCCACTCCAGGTACGCCCGCGACGGCCAGTCCTCGGGGATCCGGTCCTTCAGGTTCCAGCGCCTGGGGTCGCGGCCGAAGAGCTGCGGCTGGCTGGTCACGTGGTGCAGCTCGCGGTATCCGGCCACGAGCCAGGCCGGTACGTCGTCGTCGAGCAGGATCGGCACGATCGGGCCGTGCTTGCGGCGCATCTCCTCGTACGCCACGGCCGGGTCGGCCAAGACCTCGGGCCCGTACATCCGCATGGCGTCGGCGTGGCCGGTGTAGCCCTCCAGCAGTGGGTTGGTCACGACGTGCTCTCCGGGGCCGAAAGGGCGTTCATACGGGTGATGTGCTCCACGAGCGTGATGAGCACGTGCTTGGACGAGGACCGCTTCCGCGCGTCGCACTCGATGAGCGGCACGTCGGGCGACAGCGCGAGCGCGTCGCGCACGGCGTCCAGCGAGGGCCCGTCGGCGAAGCGGTTGACGGCCACGACGAACGGCATCCGGTGGTGCTCCAGCCGGTCGATGGAGTACCACGAGTCCTCCACGCGCCTGGTGTCCACCAGGACGACCGCGCCCAGGCTGCCCGCGAAGAGCTGATCCCACACGAACCAGAAGCGCTCCTGCCCCGGCGCCCCGAACAGGTACAGGACCTTGTCCGGCGTCACCGTGATCCGGCCGAAGTCGAAGGCCACCGTGGTGGTGGTCTTCTCCCGCACCCGGCTGGCGTCGTCGATGCCCACGCTGGCCTGGGTCATGACCTCCTCGGTGCTCAGCGGGCGGATCTCGCTCACCGAGCCGACCATGGTCGTCTTCCCCACGCCGAAGCCGCCGACGACCACGATCTTCAGTGCGTCCAGGGCGGTTGCGCGGAGCGGTGTACGGACGTCGTCAGAGGTCTTGGAGGGCACTGAGCACCTGCCTCAGAGTTTCGGGATCCGGCCGCCCGAACTGGAGGGCGGCCGACGGGTGACGGACGGTGATGCGGCCGGTGTCCAGCAGGTCGCGCAGCAGGATCTTCACCACGCTCACCGGCAGCCGCAGCTCGGCGGAGATCTCCACCACCGCCGTCGGCTGCCGGGTCAGCTGGAGGATCCTGACGTGCTCCGACTGCATGCCGGGGGCCGGCTCGCACTCGCTGACGATCAGGGAGACCGAGTCGAACGCGTTCTCGTCGGCGCGGGTGCGGCCGCCGGTGACCGTGTAGAGCCGGTCCGGGTTCTCCCGGTCGATCGGGCGCGGCGTCATGGACGATCGTCGCCTGGCTGCGCTCGCCGCGGCGCCGCGGAGAGGAAGACGCCGATCTGCTCGACCATCTCGTTCATGTTGTGCGCGATCAGGCCCACGTCGCCGTCCTCGTCGGCCACCACGGCGAGGTGGGCGCCCTCGCCGGCCGGCACGATGAGCAGCAGCCCGCCGGCGAACTCCACCATCGCCTGCCCCGCGCCGATGCCGTCGCCGAACTCGGCGGAGGCGCTCAGCGACAGGCTCTGGATGCCCGCGGCCAGGGCCGCGAGCTGGTCGGCGCGGTCCCGCTCCAGGCCGGCGGTGACGCACATCTTGAGTCCGTCCCTGGTCAGGACGAGGACGTACCTGACCCCGGGGGTCTTCTCCTTGAGGTTCTCAAGCAGCCAGTCGAGCTCGCGATCGGTGGTGCCTGCAGCGTCGATAGTGCTCATCGAAACGACGGGGCGGGCGTCCGGCGCGGGCGCCGGAGGGGCCGCCCCTGCCTCCTTACTGTGATCCGATAAGTTCCGGTGACCGACGGCGCGTGCTCACGCATCGTCCGCGGCTGGAGCAGTGGCCGGGGATTCGGCCGGCGGAGACGTTGTCCGGTTGCGGCCGCCCGCCTGGCGGAACGCGGCGAACCTGGCCGCCGAGTCGCGCCCCTCGCGCGCCACCGGCCGGGCCGCCGGTGCCTGCCGCGCCTTCATCGCCTCGGCCAGCGTCTGCCCGCGCTGCCGCCTGGGCAGCAGCTCGTCGCCGGTCGGATGCTCCTCCGCGGGCACGGACTCCGTGGGCGGCGCGGCCTGCGCGGGCACGGCCGGCGGCTGCGCGGCAGCCGTCCTGGGCTGCGTGATCAGTACGCGCGGGATCAGCACCACGACCCCGGTGCCGCCGCGGGCCGACGGCCGGAAGCTCACCGTGAGGCCGTACTTGTCGACCAGGCGCCCCACCACCGCGAGGCCCAGCCTGGTGCCGGAGAGCGTGCGCAGGTCGAGCGGCTCGGAGACGAGCTTGGTCGCGTGGTGCCGCTCGCGCGGCCGCATGCCGAGGCCGCTGTCGTCGATCGTGATCACCACGCCGGCGTCCTCCTCGTCCGCGTACACGTGCACCTCCGTGCCGTGCGCCGAGAACGTGGCGGCGTTGTCCATCAGCTCGGCCAGCGTGTGCATCACGCCTTCCGCGGCGTACCCGGCCACGGCGACGGTGCTGGTGGAGTGGAGCCGGATGCGGCGGTAGGCGCCGATGCGGCCCATGGCGCCGCGCAGGATGCTCTCCATGACGATCGGCCGCGTCCACCGCCGCCCGGACCGGCCGCCGCTCAGCAGGGCGATGTTGTCGGCCAGGCGGCTGAGCTGGGAGACCCGGTGGTCGAGGTCGAGCAGGTCGCTGAGGATCTCCTCGTGCTCGCCGTACTGCTCCTCCAGGCCGCGCAGCTGGGCGAGCAGGCTGGTCGCCTGGGCCTGCACCCGGGCCGCGGCGCCGGCGCAGGCGGCCATGACCGCGGCGCCCCCGCGCTCGCTCTCGCCGAGCTGCTCCGCCGTCTCGCCGAGCAGGTCACGCAGCGGGCCGTACGCGGGCTGGCCCACTTCGGCCAGCGCCGCGCGGACCGACATCCGGTCCGTCCGGATCCGCCGTACGAGCTCCGGCATCGTCTCGGCGGACAGCCGCGAGATCTCGTCCTCCATCGCCTGGCGGGCCGCGCGGGCGTTGGTCTCCGCCACCGCGCGTGCCTTCTGGGCGGCGGCGCGGTCGCGCTGGAGCAGGTCCAGCTCGCTGCCGATCGCCTGGACGAGCGGCTGCACCGAGGTCTCCACGATCCGCGACACGCTGGCGAGCGCGTCGGCGAGCGGCACGCCCTCGCGTACCTGGCGTCCGAGCGCGGGCAGCGCCTCCTCGGCCACCCGCGCGTTCTCGCGGCGCAGCCACAGGTAACGCGCCTCCGCCCACCTGGCCTGCTCGCGCAGTTGGCGGGCGGTGGCGGCGTAGTGCACGGCCGCGCCGGCGGCGCCGGCCAGCAGCACGGCCGAGCCTCCGCCGACGGCCGCCATCAGCCCCATGGCGCCGGCCGGGGCGGCCAGGATCGCCCACAGCCACAGACCGGCGGTGACGATCAACGTGCCCAGGGAGGCGGTGACCGCCAGCTCCTTCGGGGAGAGCCTTCGCTGTGTCGTCCGTTGAGGTACGTCTGCTTGCATGTTCTGGGAGTCCTCAGAGCGGGGGGTGGTGTGCCCTTTTCACGCATGCGATCGGGAACGGCACACACCGTAGCACCACGGGTATCTCAAGAACAGACAAGCGCTCCTTAACCATTCGCTTCAGCAGCAACCGGGACAAGACAGCGTGGTGTCCCGCACGTGGCCTGGGTCTTTGAGAGGACAGGGGGCGGCGTCGGCGGCCCACCGCCCCACGGGCCCGGTGCGGGGCGGGGCGCTAGACCTCCTCGGCGACACCCAGGTACATCACTCCGGGGTTCGACGGGTTGAACGCGATGGAGGTGACCCGGTCGTAGGCGTTGTGGTTGACGGTGACCCGGTTCCGGCGGGCGTCGTACTTGTAGATGTCGGTGCCGGTCGCCGCCCATCCCGTGCCGAAGTCGAAGTACAGCACCCCCGGGTCCGTCGGGTGGGGCGCGAGCAGCGGGCCGTTGGCGAGGGTGACCCCGTCGCCGTGGTCCACGACCGGGGCGAAGCGCCGGCCCCCGTCGAACGAGCGGTAGATGTGCCGCCCGCCGGACGGCGCGCCCCCGTCGGCCTCCCCGATGTCGAGGCCCATCGCGTACACGACGTTGGGGGCGGCCGGGGAGATCGCGGCGCTGAACACGTTGACCTTGCCGCCCGTCTTGCTCAGACCGGTGGAGGCGGTCCAGGTCCGGCCGCCGTCGAAGGTGACGCGGGCGCCGGTGTCGGAGCCGCCCACCACCACGTGGTTCAGGTCGTACGGGTCGAACACCGCTGTATAGACCAGCACGAGATCGCCCTGCGCCCAGGCGGGCACCCCGACGGTCCGCCAGGTGCGCCCGCCGTCCCGCGACTCGTGGAGCTGCCCGCGGCCGTCGGAGACCCGCAGGCGGTCGCCGCGGTAGCGGTCGACGCCGAGCCCGGCCACCTCGCCGGCGGGTGAGGTGAGCTGGGTGACGGCGCCGGACGTGGCGAGGGTGAGGTTGCCGTCGCGGTCCCAGGCGTAGGCCCGGCCGCCGCGGGCCGCGACCAGCTCGGTGTTCCTGCCGTTCACCTTGCCGACCGTCGCCCAGGTGCAGCCCGCGTCCTGCGAGGTCAGCAGCGCGTTGTTCGACATGGCGAGCAGTTCGTCAGGACGGTCGAGGGCGACGAGCCCGGTGGTGTAGACGACCGGCCGCAGCACCTGGCTGGTCGGCGCGATCGTCCTGCCGTCGTTGCGCGTGTACGTCACCGAGCCGTCGCCGTTGACGGTCCCGCAGGCCGGCTGGCGCCAGCGGCCGAAGGGCTCGTCCTCCGCGGCGGCGGGCCCGGCGGCCGACAGGACCACAAGCGCGGTCGCGACTCCGATGGTGAATGCCTTCTTCAACACTGCCTCCCCGAACAGGCCGGACTTACGGATCCGTCCTATCGGGCACGGGAGTGCGCGGGCTAGGCCGACGAAGGGCGGATTTGTGACATGGCAGGTATCTGACACACTTGCCGATCATGGATACGGACGAGAACGCGCTCGCCGCCGTCGGCGTGGACGCCGAGGACGAGCGGATCTACCGCGACCTGCTGCGCCGGCCCCGCGCCACGCTGCCCGAGCTGGCCGCGCACACCGGCCGCACCACGGTGGCCCTGCGCCGCGCCTGCTCCCGGCTGGAGGCACTGGGCCTGGTCAGCCGCATGGCGGGCCGTCCGGTCCGGTTCCTGCCGACCCGGCCCGACGTCGCCGTGGCCGCCCTGATCTCGCGCCGGGAGGAGGGGCTGGCCCAGGCGCGGCTGGCCGCCCTCGCGCTGCTCGCCGAGACGCCGCGTACGGAGAACCAGGCCCCCGAGGAGCTGGTCGAGGTCGTGCAGGGCCAGGCGGCGGTGGTGCAGCGGTTCACGCAGCTGCAGCAGACCGCGACCGAGGAGCTCCTGGTGCTGGACCGGCCGCCGTACGCGCAGGACCCCGGCCAGCAGAACGTCGCCGAGATGGACCGCCTCGCGCACGGCCTCCTGGTGCGCGGCATCTACGACGCCGCGGCCCTGGAGATCCCCGGCAAGCTGCGCCTCGCCCAGGAGGCCGTGGCCGCCGGCGAGCAGGCCAGGATCAGCCCCGAGGTCCCCATGAAGCTGGCCATCGCCGACCGGAAGACCGCCATCCTGCCGCTGAGCACGGCCGCGACCTCGCACGCCGACAGCGCGGTCATCGTGCACTCCTCGACGCTGCTCGACGCGCTGGTCACGCTGTTCGAGGTCCTGTGGCGGTCGGCGCTGCCGCTGCCCGCCAAGCCGCTCGCGACGCTCCCCTCCGGCCCGGCCGAGCTGCCCGACCCGGAGCTGTTCACGCTGCTCGCGGCCGGGCTCAAGGACGAGGCGGTCGCGCGCCAGCTCGGCGTGAGCCTGCGGACCGTGCACCGGCGGGTCAGCGAGCTGATGGACCGGCTCGGCGCGCGCACCCGCTTCCAGGCCGGGCTGCTCGCCGCCCGCCGCGGCTGGTGGGGCGCGGATTAGCGCGGGGTTGTGGCGCGAGCTAGCAGGGGACCTCCCGATGTCGCGTACCCGGAACATGGTGCGCGCGCGCCCGGGGGCGAGTCCGGCCACATCCGGACAACGCAAGGTCGCCTCTAGCTCCCGAACCCGGTGCGCCAGGTGGCGTGCCGCGGCCGCCACCCGAGCGAGCGGGCGAGGCCGTTGTCGGCGCCGCGCTGCCAGCCGGCCCGCCCGTCGGTGGGAGCGGGGGCGGGAGCCCCGACGGCGGCGGCCAGCGCGGGCAGCCACTCGCGGGCGGGGGCGGGCTCGTCGTCCACGATGTTGACGGTCCCGCTCGGCCAGCGCAGCGCGGCGACGGTGGCCTCGGCCGCGTCCTCGACGTGCACGAACGAGCTGACCGCGCCGTCTGCGGCCAGGCCGCTGAGGAAGATCGAGGCCGGGTCGTCGGTGGGGCCGCCGTTGCGCAGCACGTCCGCCACGAGGCCGCCGGGCCGGTACCACGTGCCGGGTCCGTAGAAGAGGCCGTAGCGCAGCACGACGTGCTCGTCCAGCTCCGTGACCGCCTCTTCGAGCGCCCGGACGCCGCCGACGACGCCCGAGCGCGGCGCGGGCGCGGTCACGTCCAGCGGCGTGTCCTCCGTGGCCGGGGCGTCGCCCGCCTCGTACGCCCAGGCGATGGACTGGGCGACGATGCGGCGCACGCCGGTCCGCCTGGCGGCGTCGACCAGGTTGCGGGTGCCGATCCTGCGGATGCGGCCGTTGTCGGCGGGAGTGCCGCCGTTCAGCGCGGTCAGCTGGTGGACGATCGCGTCGGGCGCGGCCTCGGCCACCGCGCGGGCGACCGCCTCGGCGTCGAAGACGTCCAGCCGTACGGCGCCGACGCCGTGGGCGCGCAGCCGGTCGAGGCCGGCATCGGTACGGGAGCTGCCCGTGACGCGGTGACCGGCCTCGACCAGCAGGGGGACGAGGTAACGGCCGATGGCGCCGGCGGCACCGGCGACGAAGACGTGCATGCGGAGGTTTCCTTGCGTTGGGCGGCGTGGGCGGTCGGGCGGATCGACGCTCGCACGGCCAGGCTAGGAGACAACTGTCCCAGTATTATGGTCCAGTCATCGGCCGGAAAATTGGACCATTTACATGACCGACGCGCTCGGGCCCGAGCTCCTGCTGGAGCTGCCCGGCTGGGGTTCTCGTGGCAGGGCGCTGGAGGAGGCGCTGCGGTCCGCGATCCGCGGCGGGCGGCTCGTGGCCGGGACACGCCTGCCGTCGAGCCGCGATCTCGCCTCCCAGCTGGGGCTGTCGCGGGGGACGGTGACGCAGGCGTACGAGCAGCTGGTGGCCGAGGGCTGGCTGACGGCGCGGCAGGGCTCGGGCACCCGCGTGGCGGCGGGCACCGCGGAGGCCCCGGCCCGTCCCGGGAGGTCGGCGGAGGCCGCCGCGTCGGGGCGCTACGACCTGCGGCCCGGGCGGCCGGACGCGTACGCGTTCCCCCGCGAGGCGTGGGCCCGGGCGATGCGGCACGTCCTGCGGGAGGCGCCGACCGAGGTGTTCGGGTTCGGCGACCCGCGGGGGCGCATCGAGCTGCGCACGGCGCTGGCGTCGTATCTCGGCCGGACCCGCGGCGTCCGGGTCGATCCCGCGAACCTGATCGTCTGCTCCGGGTACACGCAGGCGCTCGGCCTGCTCGCGGAGGTCTTCACCGAGCTCGGCGTGCGTACGGCGGGCATGGAGGACCCGGCCATCGGCGACCACGTCCGCCTCCTGGCCGGCCGGCTGCGCGTCGCCGCCGTCCCCGTGGACGCGGCGGGCCTGCGCGTGGACGCGCTGCGCGACTCGGGCGCCGAGGTGGCCGTCTGCACGCCGGCGCACCAGTTCCCGCTGGGTGTGAGCATGGCGCCGGAGCGCCGCTCCGAGCTGCTGGAATGGGCGGACGACAGCCTCGGCTGGATCGTCGAGGACGACTACGACGGCGAGTTTCGCTATGACCGGCATCCGATCGCCGCGCTCCAGTCCCGCCGCCCGTCCAGGATCGTGTACGCGGGCTCGACCAGCAAGACCATCGGCCCCGCCGTCCGGCTGGGCTGGATCGCCTGCCCGCCCCTGCTGCTGGAGCCGCTCACGGAGGCCAAGCGGCGGGCGCGCGAGACCCGGCCCCTGGAGCAGCTGGCCCTCGCGCGCATGATCGAGCTGGGCGATTACGACCGCCATCTGCGCACGATGCGCCGCGGTTACCAGCGGCGCCGGGACACGCTGGTCGCCGCCGTGCGATCCGGCCTGCCGGACGCCCGGGTACGCGGCATCGACGCCGGCCTGCACGCCCTGCTCGAACTGCCCTCCGCGCCGTCGGAGCGGGCCGTCGTGGAGGCGGCGCGGGCGGCCTCGGTCGACGTGCATCCACTGGGCGAGTACATGCGCGGCGACCGCGACCGGCACCCGCCGTCGCTGGTCGTCGGGTACGCCACGCCGCCGGCCCACTCCTACCCCGCCGCGCTCGACGCGCTGATCCGCGGCCTGCGCCGGCTCTGACCGGAACCCCGCGTTCGCCTGACTCGTTTTCTCATCAGAACGGGGTTCCCGGGGGAAAGGCGGACATGGTCACGAGTGAGCGGCGGCTGAGAAGGCGCGCCCGCCGGCAGGCGGGCAGGTTCGTGTCGGTGCCTCCGGAGAAGCGCCGGCGCCTGACCCAGCGGCAGCGGCGGCGGATGGCGCACCAGGCCAGGGCGGACGCCGCGCAGCGCCGCTCGGTGTGGCGGGAGTGGGGACCGGTCACGGCGATCACGCTGGCCGTCTTCGAGCTGATCTACTTCTTCCTGGTCGCCGACATGGTCGGAGGGACGAGCATCGCCGGTGTGATCGTGACGGGCGCCATCGGCTGCGTCACGGTCTGCTCCAGATTCGTGCAGGAATATACGACGTCGAACAGGGCCGATTCCAGGGCCGTTCCGTTCCTCGTCGTGGCCGTGGTCTCGGTGGCCGTGACGCTGGTCGCCGTGGGCGCCGAGACGCTGTCGAAGATGCTCTGAACCCGTCTCGTACGAACGTGTTTTCGAGTAAACTGCCGGCATGCCGAACCCGCTGGCCCTCAGCCTGGAGAGCGCGCGACGCCTGGCCGTGACGTGCCAGCACCTGGCCGGCCCGCGTCCCGGCGGCGGCCTCGACGGGCTGCGGCAGGTGCTGCGCACGCTGCGGTGCCTGCAGCTCGACCCGATCGACGCGGTGGCCCGCAGCCACTTCCTGGTGCTCTGGAGCAGGCTCGGCGGCTACGACCGCGCCGACCTCGACACGCTGCTGTGGCAGGAGCGCTGGCTCTTCGAATACTGGGCGCACGCCGCGTCGATCGTGCTGGCGGAGGACTATCCGATCCACCACGTCATGATGCGCGGCTACGCGACGGGCGAGTCCCCGCACGCGCAGCGGGTGCGCGGCTGGATGGAGGCCAACGACGGGCTGCGGCAGCACGTCCTCGACCGCTTACGCACGGCCGGGCCGCTGCCGCCGGGGGCGTTCGACGACCTCACGAGCGTGCCCTGGCAGTCGAGCGGGTGGACCAACGGCCGCAGCGTCGAGCGGATGCTCGACTTCCTGTGGTTCCAGGGCAACATCATGGTGGCCGGCCGGGCGGGCCGCACGCGCCACTGGGACCTGGCCGAGCGCTGGCTGCCCGCCTGGGCCGACGCCACGCCGTTACCCCGGCGGGAAGCGGTGTCGCTGGCGGCCGAGCACGCGCTGCGCGCCCTCGGCGTGGCCCGCGTGGCCGACATCGAGCGCCACTTCATCCGCGACCGCTACCCCGAGCTCCCCGAGGTCCTGGACGAGCTCCAGCGCTCCGGCCGCGTGGTGCCCGCCGAGGTCGAGGGCGGCACCGAGCGCTGGCACGTGCACCGTGACGCCCTCGGGCTGCTGGAGCGCGAGTGGCAGCCGCGCACCACGCTGCTGTCGCCGTTCGACAACCTCATCTGCGATCGGGCGCGCACCGAGCGGCTGTGGGGTTTCGAGTTCCGTACGGAGATGTACGTGCCCAAGCACAAGCGGCGCTACGGCTACTACATCATGCCGATCCTGCACGGCGAGCGGCTCATCGGGCGACTGGTGCCCCGCTTCGACCGGCGCACGCAGGTGCTGGAGATCGAGGGCCTGTTCCCGGAGCCCGGCCTCCCGGGCGACGAGGTCTCCGTCCGGGCCGTCGGGGAGGCGGTGACCGAGCTGGCCGCGTTCGCGGGGGCCCGCGAGGTCGCCTACGCGGCCACCGTGCCGGCGCCCTGGCGGGCCGCCTCGGGCTGAGCTGCGCCATCGCGCATCCCCGTTCGATTCCCTCGATCGCGGGCAAGTAGGGCATGCTAAAGATCCGTCAGCATCCGCCCTCGCATCACCAGGAAAGCCGTAGTCATCCACCCCGTCACCGCCCGCAGCATCCGGCGATGGATCCGCACAGGACGTCTGACCAGCGACGACGTCTCCCAGCCCATCGCCCGCGCGACGGTGCCGTGTCGCCCCGAAACCCCGCTCAGCGCGGCGATCACGCCTTTACCCTGCTGTGATCACATATAGCAATCTCATGACTACTTTTCGTTAATCGGCGGTTGCGAGACTCATCGAAAAGCTTGAGGGAGGTCCCCCATGCCGTACCTGACCCAGCTGGCCGACGTCGCCCGCCGCACAGGATTCCCCGTGACCGAAGTGGCCGGGTGGCAGACCCGCGGCCACGGCCCGCAGCCCCAGGTGCAGGGCGTCGTGTGCCACCACACCGCAGGCCCCGCCGGCGGCGGCGACTACCCGTCACTCGCGGTCGTCCGCGACGGCCGCCCCGGCCTCGACGGGCCGCTGTCCCAGTTCGGGCTCGGAAGGTCCGGCCACATCTACGTCATCGCCGCCGGGCGCTGCTGGCACAACGCGCCTTCGACGTCGACGATGCACACCAACTCCGCCTCCCTCGGCATCGAGGCGGAGAACGACGGCACCCAGCCCTGGCCCGACGTCCAGAAGGACGCGTACATCCGGTTGTGCGCGGAGTTGTGCCGCGAGTTCGGGCTGCCCGCCTCGCGCGTGAAGGCGCACCGGGAGGTCAACACCTCCAAGCCGGACCCGCACTCCATCGACATGAACGACTTCCGGGCGGCCGTCGCCGCCCTCATCCAAGGCGCCCCCGCGCCTGACCCATCGTCCTGGACGGAGGAGATCGTGAAGCAACTGCCTATGGTCCGGCCGGGTGACGACAGCTTTGACGTCAAGACCGTCAGAGGCTGCCTGTTCGCCCGGGGCCGAGTTCCCGTGTCCGCGTACGCGCAGGTGGGGCTGGAGGACTGGCTCAAGTCCACCCGCTGCGACCCGGGGCTGGTCGAGCTGGTCCGCGGCTTCCAGCAGGCGGAGGGCATCGGCGCGGACGGCGTCGTCGGCCCGAAAACCTGGCCGTCCCTACTCCGCGTCTGACCCCGCGACACCCCTGCCCCCACCCAGACGGTCCGGACCCCGACGCCCAGGCTCCCAACGGCAAACGGCCCGACGGCCGGTGGCTCAGCGGCAAGGAGCCCCGACGGCGGCAAGAGCCCCAGTGGCGGGCTGCCCGACGTCAGGCAGGGCCGTCGGTCGGCTGGGGACGCCTGCCGTCGGTTGGCCGGGCGCGTTTACCATCGGTCGGGCGCAGCGGGCGTCGGTCAGCCGGATACCTTTGGTGTGGCGCGCATCCCGACGTAGCACACCGGGGTCCCGTCGGGCAGGGTCGAGAAGACGACGGGCATGTAGTCCTCGCTGAACGAAGCCCCGATGCCCGAGGCCGCGAACACCGTCTCCGAGACCGGGGTCAGATCGGCCTCCAGCGGCGGCGACAGGTCCTTCATGCCGTCGACGAACTCGTACCGGATCCGGCTCGGGCTGATCGTGATGACGACGCCCTCGCGCTTGTACGTGCCCACGAACGGCGCCATGTCCACCACAGGCGGCTGCGCCGGCGGGCCGAACGCGTCCGGCATGC
Source organism: Nonomuraea sp. NPDC052116 (assembly GCF_040680035.1). NCBI lineage: Bacteria > Bacillati > Actinomycetota > Actinomycetes > Streptosporangiales > Streptosporangiaceae > Nonomuraea > Nonomuraea sp. NPDC052116. Next base: position 95,077 of record NZ_JBFAWA010000007.1, read on the forward strand.
GTACCCCGGCCAGCTCGGCCAGCAGCTCGCGGAACAGGGCGGCGTACACCTGCCGGGCCCCGCCCCCGTTGGTCATGAGCGCGACGGCCACGCCGGCCTGCGGAACGACGCGCAGGTAGGCGTACTGGCCGATGGCCGCGCCGTCGTGGCCGTAGCCGAAGACGCCGTCCCAGTCGTAGAGGGTCCAGCCCAGGCCCCAGCCGTCAGCGCTGACGGTCCACTTGTCCGGGACGTCCACCTCGCGCCGCTGCATGGCCGCCACCGCGTCCGCGGGCATCACGCGCGTGCCGTCGGGGGCCAGGCCGCCGGCCAGGTGCATCTGAGCGAAGCGGACGAGGTCGCCGGACGAGGTGATGATCCGCCCGTACGGGCCGGCCGAGCGCGGCATCATGTCCCAGACGGGCGCCGGGTCGGGGTCCTGGCCCGGCTCCCCCAGGTGGCTCATCGCCGCGCGGAACCGGAGCGCCTCCTCCGGCAGCGTCATGGAGCGTTCGAGCCCGAGCGGCGTGAACACCATGTCCCGCAGCGCCTGGTCCCAGGTCTTGCCCGTCAGCACCTCGACGAGGCGGCCGAGCACGACGTAGCCGAGGCCGCCGTAGGAGACGGCCATGCCGGGCCGGCAGTCCAGCGCTACGCTCCGGGCCGCCTCGACGTACCTGGCCAGGCAGTCGTCGCCCCGGCCGGAGTCATAGTTGAAGTCGTTGGTGACCCCGCCGGTGTGGCTGAGCAGCTGCCGGACGGTGATCACCTTGGTGGCCTCCTCATCGGGAGTGGCGAACTCCGGCAGCACGTCCACCACCCGGGCGTCCAGGTCCAGCCGGCCCTCGCCGACGAGCCGCATGACCAGCGTCGCGGTGTGGACCTTGGCGATCGAGCCGGACAGGAACACCGAGTCGGGGGTCGTCGGCACGCCGGTCGCGCGGTTCAACACGCCGGTGGCCAGTTCGTGGATGTTTCCGCCGGTCAGCACCGCCAGGGTCGCACCGGGCACGTGGTGGGCGGCGCACAGCTCGTCGAGCCGCCGCTGCCAGTGCTCGACGTAGAAGCCGCGGCCGGTCGAGTCCAGCGTGCCCCAGCCGCCCGTGGCGTCCCAGTTCAGGTTCATGATCTTTCTCCTTAGATCGAGGCGGTCTTCTTGGGCATCACCAGCAGGGCCAGTACGGCGGCCGCCACCACGCCGGCGGCGCTGATGAGGAAGGCGGACGACATGGCCGTGGTGAAGGCGTCGCGGGCGGCGGCCGCGATCCCGGCGTCGCCGAGGCCGAGCGCGCTCCCGATCGAGAGGCGGGCCGCCGCCGGCGCGGTCGCGGGCATGGCCGCGGTGTAGGCACTGGCGAGCACGCTGCCCAGGACGGCGATGCCGAGGGCGGCGCCGGCCTGCTGGATGGTGTCGTTCAGCGCCGAGCCGACGCCGGCGTGCTCGGCCGGGATCGTCCCCATGAGGGCGGAGACCGCGGCGGGCATGGCCAGGCCGCCACCGGCGCCCATGAGGAGCAGCGAAACGGCCGTGGTGGCCAGGCCGCTCGACGCGTCGAGGGTGCTCAGCAGCGCGAATCCGCCGGCGCTCACGGCGAACCCGGTGACGATCAGCTGACGGTTGCCGATCCGCGCGCCGAGGGTCGCGCCGAGGGTGTTGCAGGCCAGGGAGGCGACGGCCATCGGGATGAAGGCCAGGCCCGACTCGGTGGGCGTGTAGCCGAGGACGTACTGCAGGTACTGGGTGAGCACCAGCAGCAGGCCGCCGTTGCCGATCTGGACCAGGGTGAGCGAGAAGCTGCCGCCGCTGAAGGTGCGGTTGCGGAACAGGCGGAGCGGGACCATGGGGTGCGGCGTACGCAGCTCCCAGAGCACGAACCCGGCGAGCGCGACGACCGCCACGGCCAGCGCCGGCACGGACAGGCCGTGCGGCAGCTCGATGATCGTCCAGACCAGCGCCGACATGCCGGCCACCGACAGCACGGCGCCGATCGGGTCCGGCTTGGTCTGCGGGCCCCTGGACTCGGGCATGAGCACCAGCGAGGCGACGATGGCCAGTGCCGCGATCGGCACGTTGATCAGGAAGACGGCGCCCCACCAGAACCAGGCGATCAGCGCGCCGCCCAGCACCGGCCCGCCGACCAGGCCGACCATGGCGACCGCGCTCCAGGCGGCCATCGCCTTGCGTCTCTCCTGCTCGTCGAACACGGTGATCAGGATCGACAGGGTGCTCGGCATGATGAGCGCGCCGCCGATGCCCATCACCGTGCGGGCGGCGATCAGCGTCACCGGATCGGCGGCGTAGGCGGCCGCCAGCGAGGCCACCCCGAACAGGGCCAGCCCGATGATCATGACCCTGCGCCTGCCGAACCGGTCGGACAGGCTGCCCGCCGTCAGCAGCAACCCGGCGAAGACCAGGATGTACGAGTCCAGGATCCACTGGATGTCCTGCGCGCTCGCGCCCAGGTCGGCGGTCAGCGGCGGGATCGCCACCGAGAGCACCATGTTGTCGATCACCAGCACGAGCGTGCTGAGACACAGCACCACCAGGATCAGCCAGCGGCGCGAATCACGTGCTTGCATCAGACTCTCCCAGACTGCGAGTACGTCGTCCTCGTTATGCGAACACTGTACGCACAAGGGAGTAGCGTACGCAACCGAGGCGGGCCCACGTACGAACGCGGGCCCGCTCCTACCGGGTCAGTCCTGGTTGCGGGTGAAGTGGAACGGGCAGTGGCTGCCGCCCAGGCCGATGGTGGTGCGGCGCTCGAAGGCGAAGCCGTGCCTGTCAGGCTCGATGGCCTCGATCCAGTTGGCGTCGAACGCGCACATGACCGGGGTCAGCTCGGGAGCCCCGTTGGCGGCCAGCACGTCGTGATAGAAGCACCGGCGGACGTCGACGTGGTAGCGCCGGTCGTCGTCGGCCGGCCGGTCGAAGACGAACCCCTTGCCGAACGCGTGCTCCTCGCGCGACTTGGACACCGCCACCATGGCCAGGAAGGGGTCGGGAGCGGTGTCCAGCATGGCCAGGGTGCCCTGCCGGGTGGCCTCGCCGAGCGGCTCGACGAACGCCGCGCGCAGCGCGTCGATCGTCGCCGGCCGGCCCAGCCTGGGCAGCAGCAGCTCGTACGCGGCCACGAGGGCCAGGGTCATGCGCAGGTTGTGGCGGGCGGGCTCGTCGACGATCAGGTGCCGGTTCGCCGCTTCGAGCTCCTCGTGACGCGCTCGCATGGCGGCGACGAGATCGCTGTGCTCGCGGGCGAGATGGTCGTAGAAGCCGTCGAGGAGGAGGGCGGTGTCGCCATCGGGGTCGGGAACGTAGTCGCCGCCGGAGAGCCCGAACTGGTCGGTGGACATTGCGGTCCTTTCGGTACGGTGCTCGGTCCGTACACGGCCGCGATCTCGCCCGGAGGCGTGACTGGCCGTGCTCGCGACCGAGCGAGCACGCCAGCGCGCTCCACCGACCTACCAGGCGCTGACAAGCTTGAGTTGATGTTGTCCCGGCCAGTCTAGCGATTGATCGTTCAGGCGAGCGCCTCGGCCAGGGCGACCACGCCTCCGACGGCCAGCCCCACCACCACGACCAACGGGCTGCCCTTGAGCGCCTCGACCGCGTGGAAGCCCAGGTCGCCGACCCGGCGAGCTGGACGGGGCTGCCGGCGTCGGCGGAGCTGCCGCACCTGCGGCGCCTGGCCGGGGAGGCCGCGGCGGAGCCGCCCGACGAGCTGTTCGAGTCGGTGATCGCCATGCTGACGTCGGGCATCGCGGCGATGGCCGGCTAGATTTTTTCCGGCTGTTCCACCCGTGGCGAGACCGTCGCGGCCTGCGGCGATAAGGCGGGCGTCAGGGTGCGCCGGGCACGGAGATCTTGGGCTTAAGCAGGACTTACTCGCCGTTCGTCACGCTGGTGTCATCGGGACTCTAGGAGATGACATGGACGCGAACGCCCCTCGCGAGGACAGTGCCGGCGGCTGGAGCCAGTTCGGTGACAAGCCGCCCACCACCGGGACCTTCACCCGGCCCGGGCCGGTGCTGCCGCCTCCTCCGCCGCCGCAGCGACGGGCCGGGTTCGTGCTCACGCGCAAGGCGGTCGCCGGGCTGGCGCTGGCGGCGTTCACGGCGCTGACGGCGACCGCGCTCGGGGGCGGCGCCGTCGGCGCCTACGTCGCCGGCGCCGGGCAGCCGATCCCGACGGTCACCAAGACCGTGGCGAGCCCGGTCTTCCGCACGGCCTCCGGCCAGCTCACGGTCGCGCAGGTGGCGGAGAAGGTGCAGCCGTCGGTCGTGATGATCCAGGGGCAGTCCGCCGAGGGCTCCGGCGTGGTGCTGTCGGAGGACGGGCTGATCCTCACCAACAACCACGTGGTGAGCGGCCAGGGCAGGCAGCTGACGGTCAAGTTCAGTGACGGCAAGACGGCCAAGGCCACCGTGGTCGGCACCGACCCGGCCACCGACCTCGCCGTCATCCGGGCCGAGGGTGTGTCGGGGCTGGCCAAGGTCACGCTGGGCGACAGCGACCAGCTCAAGGTGGGGGACGACGTGCTGGCCATCGGCAGCCCGCTCGGCCTGGACGGGACCGTGACGTCCGGCATCATCAGCGCGCTCGACCGTACCGTGACGGCCGGCGGCGGCCGGGGCGACCAGCAGCTCCCGCCGGGATTGGGCGGGCAGCAGCAGAGCCAGGCGGAGGAGCCGACCACGCTCGGCGGCATGATCCAGACGGACGCGGCGATCAACCCGGGCAACTCCGGCGGCGCCCTGGTGAACGCGGCCGGCGAGCTGGTCGGCATCAACAGCGCGGTCGCCGCCGACGGCGTCAACCTCGGCTTCGCGATCCCCGTGAACACCGCCAAGCAGGTCTCCGAGCAGCTCATCAGCAACGGCAAGGTCACCCACGCCTTCCTCGGGGTGAGCGTCACCGACGCCACCGGCGACGTGCCCGGCGCGCTGGTCCGCCAGGTGAGCGCCGGTAGCCCGGCCGAGAAGGCCGGGCTGAAGCAGGGGGACCTGATCACCAAGATCGGCGACACGGCGGTCTCCGGCGGCGACACGGTGGTGGGCCAGGTCCGCGGGTTCAAGGTCGGCCAGCAGGTGCCGGTCACCTACCAGCGGGACGGCAAGACCGACACCGTGACCGTGACCATGGAGGAGAAGAAGTAACCCGTCTCCCGCGAACTTCCCGGTCAGGCGCTGACCGGGAAGTTCGCGCGGAACACGCCCTGCGGGTCGCGGGCGCGCTTGAGCTCGCGCAGCCGGGCCAGGGTCCCCTCGTCGAAGGCGTCCGCCGCCCGCTCCCCCGCGGCCAGGAACGTGTACGGCTTGCGCCCGCTGACACGCAGCTCCCCGACCAGCTCGGCCCGCCTGGCGACCACCGCGTCCTTGAGGTGCGGCAGCCCGAGACCGATCAGATAGAGCAGGTACGGCTCCGCGACCGCACCCCGGGCACCCGCCCCGGGCCGCTCCTCGGCCAGCGCACCGCCCAACTGCCGCACCTGGAGACCGAGCAGCGGCGCCGGCGGAGCGTCCAGCAGGACCCGCTCGTCCAGCTCCGTCAGCAGCTCGGCACGGGCCATGGCGGGGGCGGGGTCGGTCGGCTCGGCGGTGATGTCGGCCAGGTTCGCGACCGGCAGCACGGCCCGCTTGTCCACGACAGCTCCGTCGATCTTGTCCAGGGCGGCCAGCAGCGCGCCGCCCTCGGCGGCGTCGCCCAGGTAGGCGGCGTCCACGGCCACCATGGGCGGCCCGTCGGGGAGCTGGACCCGGTTGAACCAGACCGACAGCTCGTCCGGCGCGTTCTCGGTGATCCGCCGGAAGGCGTCGAACACCTCCGCGGTCCGCGTGCCCGGCCACATCACGCGCCCGCCGTACAGCCGCGGCGCCGGGTGCAGGTCGAACTCCACGGCGGTGACCATCGCGAAGTCGCCCCCGCCGCCCCGCAGGGCCCAGAACAGGTCCGGGTCGGAGTCGGCGGTCACCCGGGACCGGTCGCCGTCGGCGTCCACGACGTCGAAGGCGCGCACGGAGTCCGAGGCCCAGCCGTACTTCCTGCCGAACCAGGACAGTCCGCCGCCCAGCGTGTAGCCGACCACGCTGATGGCCGGCATGCTGCCGGCCAGCCCGGTCAGGCCGTGCGGACCGGCCTCCTGGAGCACCTGACCCCACCGGGCGCCCGCGCCCGCCCTGGCCACGCGCTGACGGGGATCCACGGTGACGTCGTTCAGGCGACCCGTACGCAGCAGGATCACGCCGTCGGTGGCTCCGGAGGCGCCGTGGCCGTTGGGCTGGGCCGCCACCGTGAGGCCGGACTTGCGGGCCTGGCGCACAAGGGCGGCCACGTCGTCGGCGTCCTCGGCCGTGACCACGGCGGCCACCGGCTGGGCGACCGTCAGGTTCCACGCCTTGGCGGCCACGTCGAAGCCGCCGTCCTCGGGCAACAGCACCTCGCCCCGCACGGCGTTCCGCAACTCGTTGAATGTCATGGTCTCTCCCGTTTCTGAGGTGTTCGGGGCTATGACGGAGCGGGAGGCGAGAAGGTGACCGCGATCGCCTGTCACCTTTGGCGGAGCTGCGCCGTCAGGTAGGTAAGAGCCCTGATCGAGGATGTGACCGTGGACGCCGACGACTTTCTTGCCGACCGATTCGAGGAGCACCGCACCCATCTCAAGGCGGTGGCCTACCGGATGCTCGGCTCCCTCGCCGAGGCCGAGGACGCCGTCCAGGAGTCGTGGTTGCGGCTCAGCCGTACGGACTCGGGTGAGATCGACAATCTGGGTGGTTGGCTCACCACGGTCGTCGGCCGGGTCTGCCTGGACATGCTGCGCACGCGTACGTCACGGCGCGAGGACCCGCTGGAGCAGCGGCTGCCCGACCCGGTCATCAGCCCTGAGGACGGGGGCGACCCCGAGCAGCAGGCGCTGATCGCCGACTCGGTCGGGCTGGCGCTGCTCGTGGTGCTGGAGTCGCTCAGCCCGGCGGAGCGGCTGGCGTTCGTGCTGCACGACATGTTCGCGGTGCCGTTCGAGCAGATCGCCCCGATCGTGGACCGCACTCCCGCGACGGCGAAGAAGCTCGCGAGCCGGGCCCGGCAGCGCGTGCGCGGGACGGTCCCGTCGCCCGACCCCGACCCGGGCCGGCAGCGCCAGGTCGTGGACGCCTTCCTGGCCGCCGCGCGCGACGGCGACTTCGAGGCGCTGCTCGGCGTGCTCGATCCGGACGTGGTGATGCGCGTGGACATCGGGGCCGCGGCCGGGATGTGGACGATCAGCGGCGCGGCGGCCGTGGCCGGCGAGGCGACGCGCTTCCAGCGGTTCGCACACGCTTACACGGTGGAGCCGGTGCTGGTCAACGGCATCGTCGGGCTCGTCAGCAGGGAGAACGGCCGGCCGCGGTCGGTGCTCGGCTTCACGGTCACCGACGGCAGGATCGTCGCCGTGGAGATCCTCACCGACCCGGAGCGCCTCGCCCTGCTCGACCTGAGCGCGCCGGCCGAGTGAGCGTCAGCGGAGGGAGATGTACAGGGCCTCGCCGACCTTGCGGTAGCCGACACGGGCGTAGACCCGCGCGGCGCCGTCGTCGGCCGGAGTGAGGAACGGGGTGGTGACCCCGGCGCCCGCGCCCTCGCGGGTCAGCAGCGCCGTGACCGCTCCCGCGATGCCGCGCCGCCGGTGCGAGGGCAGCACCGCGATGCCCGCGACCTCGGCGACCCCCTGGTGCGGGCGGCCGAGCTGCCCGGCGCCGACGGCCTCCCCGGTGTCGAAGGCGGCCGCGATCAGGCCGCCGCCGTCGAGGACCCGCCGGAACCGCGCGATGTCGTGCTCGGTGGGCTCCGGCGCGTCGAACGCCTCGTTCATCACCCGCGCGACCTGCCAGAGGTCGGCGTCCTCGGTCACGAGCGCGACCCGCACGTCCACCGGCCGCTCCACCACCTCGTCCGGCGGGCACACCAGCAGCGGGTAGCGCCCCTCCTGGGCGAACCCGGCCGCGAGCAGGGCGTCCTCCACCTTCGGGGACACCTGCGGCACGTATTCCAGGCGGGGCGTCCTGGCCCGCGCGCGGAACGCCTCGACCAGCGCGGCGACCTCGTCGGCCGTGGGCGCGGCGTCGTCGTCGGGAACGGCGTAGTTGAACGGGAGCGCGTCGTCGTGCTCGTCGAACTTGATCGTGAACGGCCCGCACCGGACCGCCCGGTCCCCCGCCATCGACCTGAGATAGGCATGCACGTGAGCGCCCAGCAAATGCGTTCTCCTTCCCGAAGGATCCGACGCATACGCTATCGCCAGTGCCGCCTGATCACCCGCCCCCGGGGACGATCAGGCCGCTCTCGTAGGCGGCGATCACCGCCTGCACCCGGTCCCGCAGCCCCAGCTTGGTCAGCACGTTGCTGACGTGGGTCTTCACGGTGTGCTCGCTGACCACCATGGCCTGCGCGATCTCCGCGTTGGACAGGCCGCGGGCGATCATGCGCAGCGTCTCCTGCTCGCGTGCCGTGAGCACGGCCAGCCGCTCCGTCGGCGGCGCGGCGGGACGGGCGGCCGTTCTGGCGGTGAACTCGGCGATCAGCTTCGTGGTGACCGACGGCGCGAGCAGCGACTCGCCGGCCGCCACCACCCGTACGGCGTGGATGAGGTCGTCGCGGCGGACGTCCTTCAGCAGGAACCCGCTCGCCCCCGCGCGCAGCGCGTCGTAGACGTAGTCGTCGAGGTCGAACGTGGTCAGCATGAGGACACGGCAGCCGCTGTCCGCGCACACGATCCTGGCCGCCTCGATGCCGTCCATGACCGGCATGCGGATGTCGAGCAGCAGCAGGTCCGGACTGTGCTCACGGACGGCCGCGACGGCCTGCTCGCCGTTTCCCGCCTCGGCGACGACCTCGATGTCCGGCTGGGCGTCGAGGATCATGCTGAACCCGGCGCGTACCAGCTCCTGGTCGTCCGCTACCACCACGCGCACGCTCATGCCGCCACCGCCCGGCCGGCCAGCGGGAGCCGTACGAGGACCCGGAAGCCCGGCCCGTCGGGGCGCCGGCCGAAGTCGGCGGTGCCGCCGCAGGCCGCGGCCCGCTCGCGGATGCCGATCAGGCCGTTGCCGCCCGAGGGGAGCGAGCTTCCCGAGCCGCGGCCGTCGTCGGCGATGTCGATCATGAGGGTGTCGTCCTGCCAGGTGAGTCTGATGTCGGCACGGGCCGCGCCCGCGTGCTTGACGATGTTGGTGAGGGCTTCCTGGGTGATCCGGTAGGCGGCGATCTCCGTGTCGGGAGTCAGCGGCCCCGGCTCGCCGGAGGTGGAGTATGTCACGTCGAGACCGGTGGCCCTGACCTGTTCGGCCAGGGTGGTGAGCGCGGCGATCGTCGGCTGCGGAGCCCGCGGGCCCTCTTCCTCCTTGAGCACGCTCAGCATGCGGCGGAGCTGGACCATGGCGTCGCGCCCCGCGGCGGCGATCGCGTCGAAGACGGCCTCCGCCCTGGCCGGGTCGCTCCTGACCACCACCGGTCCGGCTTCGGCCTGGACGACCATGAGGCTGACCGCGTGGGCCAGGATGTCGTGCATGTCGCGGGCGATCCTGGCCCGCTCGCGTTCGGCGGCCCGCTCGGCCTCGGCCTGGCGCTCGCGGGCCAGCTGGACGGCGCGTTCCTCCAGCGCGGCGGCGTGGGCCCGGGAGGTGGCGGCGGCCCGGCCGATGGCGTAGGCGGCGGTGAAGAGCACGACGCCGCGCATCGCGGTCTCGGAGGAGCCGACGATGAGCAGGCCGCCGGCGACCGTGAAGGCCAGCATGATCAGGCGGGGCCACCTGGCGGAGTAGGCGGCCACGGTGTAGAGCGCCAGGAGCGAGCCGTACCAGACGGGCTGCGCGGCCACCTCGTCGACGAGGTCGTAGAGTCCGGTCGCGACGAGGCTGGCGGCCAGGACGATCACCGGCGCGCGGCGCCGCCAGATCAGCGGCACCGTGGCGGTGACCACGACCGCGTAGCCCCACCAGTGCCAGGGCCCGCCGTACGGGTTCTCGCGGGTGAACAGCGGCCACAGCTGCGCGACCAGCACCAGCAGCGCGAGCGCCGCGTCCACCCAGATCGGCGGCAGCGAGCTCGACCACCGGCGAATCGCCGCGAAGAACCGTAGGTCGGACACGACATCCCATCTTGCCTCGTACGTCATGCGAGCGCGGCGGCGGGCCTGGGCGAGGCGGGGACCTGGCGGGCGACGGGAACGAACGAGACCAGCAGGCAGAGGGCTCCGAGCGGGATGAGGTCCTTCTCGATGAAGGGCAGGATGAGGTCGACCATGACCAGGAGGGGCGTCCACACCCTGACCCGGCGCAGCGCCGCGAGCTGCACGACGAGGGCGAGCTGGCCGGCGAAGAACAGGAGCGGGACGACGTCGTAGACGACGGCCGAGACGCCGGGGACACTCTGGACCCGGTCGAACAGCACGCCCATCGCCTCGTTGTCGGCGGACATGAACCCGACCGCGATGTCGATGCCGAACTGTGCGAGCAGCGCCACGACGCCGACGGTCCCGGCCGCCGCGCTCGCGGTGGCCAGCGTGTTCCCCCCGGCCATCCGCCGCATCTGCCAGAAGACGGGGACGAACAGGACGAGTGCCGCCATGAAGGCGAGGTGGCCGGTGGTCCACGCGATGCCGGGACCCCGGCTGCCGTCGAGGCCGTCGAGGATCCGGATCACGCCGTAGGCGAGCACGAGCAGGGGCGCGGCGATGAAGGGGATACGGGAGTTCATGGGGACGATCCTCGGCCTCGCGGGGGTCCTCGGGCATCGCCGGTGCGGGCGATTCCGCGCCTCCCTCTCAGGAGCGAGGACGAACCCGTCGCTCAGCCGCGCCGCTGCGCGTAGTGCTGCTGGATCAGCGCGGCCGCGCAGGCCATCGTGGCCAGGCCGAACCCGATGCCGACGAGCATGTTGAGATCGGAGGTGGAGGTGACCATGTTGCCGACCGCGAAGATCGCCAGCAGCAGCCACAGCACGGGTCGGGGGATACGGACGGGGTTCATGGCGTGCTCCTCACAAGATCGGGTGACACCCCGAGACGCTACGGATCGCCGTCGCCACGGGCGATCCCGCCAGTGAGACAGGCCGAGGTACAGCAGGCTGTACTGTTCGTCCGCCATCACCTCTTCGTCCTGGGAGATGCCCTAGGGTCTGAGGATGCCGACTCCCGACGCGGGGCCCTTACGCCGGTGGGACATGGTGGCCCGGACCCGCGCCACCCTCGACGCCCTCGAACACCTCGTCGGCGGCGTCGGCACCGCGATCCTGGCGATCCTGGCCGTGTTCGTCGTGGTCATCACCGCGCTGGCCTGCCTCGTCGGCGTGGGCCTGCTCCTGGTGCCCACCGCGCTGCACGTGCTGCGCGTCGTCGCCGACCGGGAGCGGGGGCGGCTGTCCCGCTGGGGGCCTGACGTCGTCATCAGTCCCGACCCGGTTCCGTCCGAGTTGCGGGCGGCGATCACGAACCCGGCGAGCCGGCGCGAGCTGTACTGGGTGCTGATCCACGGGTTCTTCGGGCTGCTGCTCGGGGCGGTCGGCATGACGCTGCCGCTCAGCGCGGTACGCGACCTCACGTTCCCGCTGTGGTGGCGGCTGATGCCGGACGGGGCGGGCGTGGACCTCTGGGTGGTGCGCGACCTCCCGGGCGCCCTCGCGGTCGGCGCGCTGAGCGTGGGCTGGATCGCGCTGACCCTGGCCCTCGTCCCCGGCATGGCGCGCCTGCAGGCATGGCCGGGGCGGCGGCTGCTGGCCGCCGATCCCAGCACCGACCTGGCGCTGCGGGTCGCCCAGCTCACCGCGACCCGCGCGGAGGCGCTCGACGCGCACGCCGCCGAGCTGCGGCGGATCGAGAGATCGCTGCACGACGGCACGCAGAACCGGCTCGTCGCCGTCAACGTCATGCTCGGCGCGGCCCGCCGCGCACTGGCCCGCGACCCGGCCACCGCCGACGCCATGCTCGAACGCGCGCAGGACGCCGCCGAGCAGGCGCTGGCCGAGCTCCGCGCGGTCTCGCGCAGCATCCTGCCCCCGGTGCTGACGGACCGGAGCCTCGCCGACGCGCTGACCGGCCTGGCCGCCGGCTGCCCCGTCCCCTGCCGGATCGACGTCGACATGCCCGGCAGGTGCGCCGCGTCCGTCGAGGCCACGGCCTACTTCGTGGTGGCCGAAGGGCTCACCAACATCGCCAAGTACAGCCAGGCGCGGCACGCCACCGTCACGATCCGGCGGCACGACGACCGGCTGGACCTCCGGATCACCGACGACGGCCGCGGCGGAGCGGACGAGCGGAGCGGGTCGGGGCTGGCCGGGATCCGCCGCAGAGCCGAGGCCCTCGACGGGACCTTCGCGCTGACCAGCCCAGAAGGCGGACCTACCACCATGAATGTGAGCCTCCCATGCGGATTGTGATCGCCGAGGACGACCCGCTCCTGCGCGAGGGTCTCGCGCTGCTGCTGCGGGCGGAGGGGCTGGACGTCGTGGCCACCGCGCCCGACCCGGACGGCTTCCTGACCGCGATCGACGCCCACCAGCCGGACGTCGCCATCGTGGACGTCCGGATGCCCCCGACCCACACCGACGAAGGAATCGTCGCGGCCGTCGCGGCCCGGCGGCGCCAACCGGAGCTGGCCGTGCTCGTGCTGTCGGCGTACGTGGAGCAGGCGTTCGCCACCGACCTGCTCGCCCACGGCAGCGCCCGGCTGGGCTACATGCTCAAGGAACGGGTGGGGCGGGTCGAGGAGTTCATGGGCGCGCTGCACCGCGTGGCGGAGGGGGGCACGGCCATCGATCCGGAGGTCGTCGCGCAACTGCTGGCCCGCAGCAGGCCCGACAGCCGGCTCGACCGGCTCAGCCCGCGCGAGCGCGACGTGCTGGCCCTGATGGCCGAGGGCCTGGGCAACGCCGCCATCGCCGAGCGGCTGTTCGTCACCGACGGCGCCGTGCACAAGCACATCCGCAGCATCTTCTCCAAGCTCGACCTGGCGCCGACCGACCGGACCGACCGGCGCGTGGCGGCCGTCCTGCACTACCTGGAGAACGGGAAATAGCGGGCTAGGCGCCCAGGTCGCGGGCGATGTTGTCGAGCCTGGTCGCCAGGTCCTCCAGGGCCTCCTCGCTCAGGCCGCCCTCCGGCAGCCGGGCCGCGAGCTCGTCGCGGTGCGCGATGACCAGGCCCTTGTGCGCGTCATCCACCTCATCGGCCGGCAGGACCACGCAGTCACCCCGGACGAACACCAACGTGGCGTCGGGTTCCTCCGACTGCAGCAACCGGCGGACGCATTCAAGATCGATGAGAGACATCTCTGCTCCTCTGCCCCGACTGATCTCAAACTGGGCGCTTACCCAGAGGGCGCTCATCCGAACGTCGGAGGGCCGCCGTCGGCGTGCGAGCGCCGCACGCTGAACGTCACCAGATACACGGCTGCCCCCAGCGCCACGAGGGCAGACGGCACGGCGAGCAGCGGCCGCGCGGCCAGCAGGGCCAGCACGGTCAGGACCACCCCCACCAGCAGCCCGAGCGCGGCCGCCAGCAGGCGCACGCCGAGCCAGCTCGACGGCGGCGGCGCCTGCGGCCACTCGCCATGGCCGCCTCCGTGCACGTCGGGCACGCCGGTGTCGCTCACCACGCCGGAGGAGGTGATGTCCTCGGGAGGCGGCGGCTCGCGCAGCACGGGAGCGAAGAACTCGTCCTCCGGATCGTTGTCGCGCCTGTTCATCCTTGATCACCTCACCGGATCGGCTTCCTCCAGCTCGTGCAGGAACGGGTTGACCACGGCGTTCAGCTCGTCCAGGAGCGCTTCGAGCGAGGCCTGGGCGTCGTCGAGGTTCGGCAGGCCCGCGGCCCGCGCGTGGGTGGGCGTGGGCAGGCGCTCAACCGGGAGCGGCACGCGGAGCTCCAGCGTGCTCAGCGCGGTCGGCCGCTCGTACGGCGGCGGCACGTAGGTGGGCTCCTGGCGCTGCCAGCTCGACCAGCCCCGCGGCAGCGGGAACGGGAGCGGGGCGGCCAGCTCGACCACCGCCAGCAGGCCCGGCACCTCCTCCGGGCGGTGACAGGTCGCATCCAGCACCCGCGGGTGGCGGCGCACGTAGGCGTGCTCCGCCACCGGGCGCGTGGCCACCTCCCACGCGCCCAGTGCGAAGTGCAGCGGGTCCAGAGTGACGCCGCCCGCGGCCGGCTCGCCGTGCACGGCTTCGAAGGCATGCCGCCATCTGCGCAACTCCTCGCCGTAGCGCTCCTGCGCGCTGCCCGGCTCAGCGCCGTCGCGCCCTCGCGCGGCGCCGATCCAGAACGCCTGCGTGCCGGCCATGCGCCTCCCCCGGTGTCAGCCCTTGATCTCGATGCGGCGGGCGCGGCCCTTCTCGGTCTTGGGAACGCGCAGGATCAGGATGCCGTCCGTCAGCTCGCCACCGATGTGCTCGGTGTCGGCGTCGCTCGGCAGGATCGTCCGGTAGACGAACCGTCCGGTGCGCCGGCGCAGCATCTGGCCCTTGTCCTCCTCGTTGATCTCCCCGGACACGCACAGCTCGCTGTCGTTGACCTCGACGTTGATGTCGTCCCGCTTCAGGCCGGGAAGCTCCGCCCGCACGATGTAGGCGTCCGGGGTCTCCTCGGTCTCCGCCACCGGCCGCCAGGCGGCCATGTCGCTCTCCGCGCCCTGCTCGAAGAGCCGCCCCATCTGATCCCACAGCTGCTCGAACTCGGTGAAGGGATCCCAGGACCGCCTCTGCCAGGGAACACCCGCCTGCATCGCTCCGCGATTGCGCCTTATCGGCAAAGCCACTGCTTTCTCACCTCCGTGACGTGAGGGACACCGTCGTCCCCCTCCTCCAAATTCATCCCGTACCCGCAATCTTCCGTCATGAACGGTTCCGTCGCAGGTCAGAGGGCGTGTCGAAGCCATCGGACGGGGAAGCTGGGTGGACATGACCGACGGAACGGGGACCATGCCGGGCCGGGGCGCCGGGGAATCGGTCACGCTGGCGCTCGCGGGCGACACCATGCTCGGCCGCGGCGTGGCCGAGCGGCTGAGCCTGACCGCCGACCCGGCCGACTTCTTCGACAACGGCGTGCGCTCGGTGCTCTCCCGGGCCGATCTGGTCCTGTTCAACCTCGAATGCTGCGTCTCGGCCCGCGGCCGGCGCTGGGACCCGCTGCGCAAGGCGTTCCACTTCCGTGCCCCGCCCCAGGCCGCGGCGATGCTGGCAGAGCTGGGCGTGCACGCGGTCACGCTGGCCAACAACCACGCCCTCGACTACGGCCACGAGGCCCTCCTCGACACCCTCGACCACCTGGCGGCCGCCGGGATCCGCACCGTGGGCGCGGGCGCCGACCTGGCCCGGGCCTGGGAGCCCGCCGAGCTGAAGGTGGGGGATCTCCGACTGGCGGTGCTGGGCGTCACCGACCATCCCCCCGAGTTCGCGGCCACCGAGCGCAGGCCCGGCGTCGCGTACGCCGACCTCGGCTCCGGCGTGCCGGACCGGCTCACGAGCACGATCGGGAGCCTGGACGCCGATCTCGTCCTGGTCTGCGTCCACTGGGGCCCGAACATGACCTCCAAGCCCGTCACGCACGTCCGCCGCGCCGCCCGGGCCCTGGTGAAGGCCGGCGCGTCCCTGGTGGCCGGGCATTCCGCGCACGTCTTCCACGGGGTGGCCGGACCGGTCCTGTACGACCTGGGCGACCTCATCGACGACTACATCGTGGACCCCGAGCTCCGCAACGACCTCGGGCTGATCTTCCTGGTCACCCTGGACGAGCAGGGCCCGGTACGGCTGCGCGCCGTCCCCATCGCGCTGGACTACTGCCGTACCAGGATCGCGAACGACATGGAGACCCGCTGGATCCGGGCCCGGTTCACCGCCGCCTGCGCCGACCTCGGCACCGAGGTCAGGTCGGAGGCCGGCACGCTCACCGTCGATCTCCGGCCACAGGTGGATTGACCGGACGCGCCACCCACTTCGGGTACGCGGTCAATTACTCACAGTGACCATATGGTGGGGGTCAGTGGCCCTTTTGGGTCCGGCACCTAGCGAGAGGATCGACATGGCGCACGAACCGAGAATCGACGTCGAGAGCAGAGCCCAGTCGGTCAGGAACAGCCTGACAGAGGAGCAGTCCGAGCGGATCGTGGACGCGCTCGGCGAGCAGGGGATCTGGTTCTCGACCCCGCATCCCCGCGTGAGCGAGGCGCCCAGGCCCGACCGCGTCTGGGAGCTGGTGGGCGACAAGCCGCACCTGGGGCGCACGGCCACCGGGCGGGCGGCGATCTATCTGGCCGACGGGCACGCCGCGCTGACCCGGCCGCTGATCTTCGCCGACGGCTTCGGTTACGGGCCCAGCGACCTGGACGCGTTGTGGGCCCACTTCAACAGCGAGCGCAGCCCCGGGTTCCTGGACCAGCTCCGGACCATGGGCATCGACGTCATCCTCCTGGGCTTCGACCAGCGTCAGACGTACATCCAGGCCAACGCCGCCGTGGCGGTCACCTGCGTCCAGCGGGCCATCCGGGAGCGGCAGGGCGACCTCCCGCTGGTCGTCGGCGGCGTCAGCATGGGCGGCATGGTCACCAGGTACGCGCTGGCGCGCATGGAGACCGAGGGTGCCGACCACCAGACCGACAAGTACTTCTCCTATGACACCCCGCACCTCGGCGCCTGGATCCCGCTGGTGCTCCAGCAGCTCGCCTACCTGCACGAATCGCTGGAGCCGAGCGCGAACGGCCCCGGGCAGGCCGAGCTGATCCGCAGCCCGGCCGCGCAGCAGCTCCTGTGGGCCTGGGTCGAGAACGAGGACTACTCGGGCCCCGTGACCACCGCGAGCCCGCTGCGCACGGACTTCCTGGACGACCTGCGCCGGGTCGGCTGGTTCCCGATCCGCCCGTACAAGCTGGGCCTGGCCAACGGGGTCGGCGACGGCACGGGGCGCGACCTGCCGCCGGGCACGCCGGTGTTCGACCTGCACTACGATCCGCTGCAGCTCACGGCCAAGATCCAGCCGGACATGGGCCAGCTGCAGAACGTCGGCACGGTCAAGTTCGGGGCCCCGACGTGGACGAGCGCCACCTCGCACGTGGCCGCGTTCGACGGGGCGCCGGGCGGCACGCTCGACTCGTGGGGCAGGGTGGCCGACGCGATCGGGCTGCCCGTCCAGGATCGGTTCCGCCACAGCTGCTTCGTGCCCGCGGTCAGCGCCATCGCCCTGGCCAGGGACCCGTACCAGTGGCAGACCGACCTGTACAGGGACCTCACCGAGCTGCCGAAGGACGAGACATTCCTGGACGCGTTCTGCTGCGACACGGCCAACACCGAGCACGGCGACGTCTCCGAGGTGCTGATCGACTGGTTCCTGGAGCAGCTCGCCGGCTGGTAGCGGCGGCGAAGAGGCGCCGGCTCGCACGCGGGCCGGCGCCTCTTCGTGTCTAGCGGGTGCCGCGGTGCACGACCAGGAGCTGGTCGCGGGTGGCGTTCCGGTCGCGGTAGGCGATCGCGGCCGGGGCCTCGGCGCTGTGATGGCCGGGCAGCCGCTCGTCGGCGCTCCACGAGGAGCCGTCGAAGACGGTCCACCACAGGCGCTGGTCGCTCGCGCCGCGGTGGACGCAGTAGAGGCGGTCCTTGTAGACGGTCAGCGCGGGACCCTCGGCGGCCGAGTGCATGGTCAGCTTCTGGTCGGGCGTCCAGGCGGAGCCGTCCCAGCGCGTCCACCACAGGCTGGAGTCCTTGCCGGTGTGCACGCAGTAGAGGTGGCCCCGCCAGACGGCCAGCGCCGGGTTGGACCGGCAGGCGTGCTGGGGCAGCTGGGTGCAGGGGCTCCACGAGGAGCCGTCCCAGCGCGTCCACCACAGGGTGGAGTCGGTGCCGGCGTGCACGCAGTAGAGCTGCCCGTCGAACGTGGCCAGCGCGGGGGCGGAGGCGCTGGGGTGCTCGGGGAGCTTGGCGTCGGGGCTCCAGGTGGAGCCGTCCCACCGCGTCCACCACAGGTTGTCGTCGCCGTCGCCGCGGTGCACGCAGTAGAGCCGCCCGTCGTACGCCGCCAGCGCCGGGGCCGAGCCGCTGACGTGCCCGGGCAGTCTCCGGTCCGCGCTCCACCCTTCCTGGGCGTCGTAGACCGTCCACCACAGGCTGGGATCGTCGACCTCGCCGCGGTGGACGAGAACCAGCCCGTCCTGGAACTCCGCGAGGGCCGGGGCCGACACGCTGAAGTGCTCGACGAACGTCTGGTCAGGAGCCCATCCCTCGCCGGGCTCGTGGACCGTCCAGTACAGCCGCTCCCCGTCGCGCCGGTCCTCGCGGGCCGGCACCAGCATGGCGGGCGCGACCCACGGCGAGACCAGCTTCACGCCGTACGGCCGGGCGACCGAGGTGATCCAGTCGGCCTTGGCGCGCACCTGCCGCTCGATGTGCGGGGCGAGCCAGGAGCCCAGCACCGTGGCCGCGGTCTCGCCGACGAGCTGCGGGATCTCGGCGACCAGCAACGCGGCGCTCTCGTTGAGGTGGATCTCGAAACCCCACCATCTGGAGACCGGCCAGACCTCCGCGCCCATGGTGCCGAGCTCGCTCTGCAGCCGCCGTACGCGGTCCTGGTCCTGGGGCGACAGCCCGGCGATCTGGCGCCCGCTCTCCCGCTTGGCCGCCGACCACTCGACCTCGACGGCCTCCCGTACGGACGACTCGTCCAGCAGCTCGCTCTCGACGGCCGCGTCCACGGCGGCGGCGGCCACCGGGTCGTCCTGGCTGTGCAGCAGCACCTCCTCGCCGTCCACCTCCGCCGTGTCGAGCCCCGCTCTGTCGGCCCGGGTGTCATCAGTCATTTCCAGCCCCCCTGGAGTGATCCGCACCATTCGATGCGCATATGCACCATCTATGGTAACCAGAAGTAGTTGTCCGATTACTCTTCGGGGCTATCTCTCGACGTCCACGGTGAACGCGTCGAACACCGCCCGGCCCGCGCCGTCCCCCGCCGCGAACAGGCCCAGCACCGCCCCCACCCACCGGCTCTGCGTGGCCTGGAAGGGGACGCCGACCTCGCGCAGCCCGTCGCCGGTGTCGGCCAGGAACGTGACGTGCGTGTTCTCCCCGATCCGCGCGCCGACGGTGACGGACGCGCCGTCCTTGACGGGCAGGGGTTCCATGTCCCCGCACACCAGCGCGGTCCCGTCCGCCGTGCGCTCCAGCCCGACGTAGGCGTAGGTGAACCCGAGCACGACCAGTCCCGCCCGGCCCTCGCCGTCCAGGGTGAGGCCGGTGGTGACCGTGCACGGGTCTCCGGGCAGGCGCTGCCCGAGCACGGACGGGCGCTCCCTGAGGTCCTCCGGCCCCGGCGCGCACGCCAGGCGGAGGGTGCCGTCCCGCAGCTCCCACCAGGAGGGGTCGGGGTTGGCCTGCCAACTCCACTGCAGGCCCAGCTCGGGCCCGGCGAAGTCGTCGGAGGTGGCGGGCTCCGCCTGCGCGCCGCCGGGGACTGGCACGGGGCCGCCGGGCACCGGCTCACCGTCCGCGCCCATGACCGGCCAGCCGTCCTCCTCCCAGGCCATGGGCTGCAGGTGGACGACCCTGCCGTAGGCGCCGCGGTCCTGGAAGTGCATGAACCAGTGCTCGCCCGACGGGGTGTCCACCCAGCCGCCCTGGTGCGGCCCGTTCACGTCGGTGCCGCCCTGCTCCAGCACGATCCGGTCCTCGTACGGGCCGAAGATCGAGCCCGCCCGGAACACCGACTGCCAGCCCTGCTCCACGCCGCCCGCCGGGGCGAAGACCCAGTACGTGCCGTCGCGCTTGTAGAGCTTGGGCCCCTCCAGCGTCCGGTAGCCGGGCAGCAGGTCGGCGTCGATGATCAGCGTGCCCTCGTCCAGCACCTCGCGGGCGTCCGGCGACATGCGGTGCAGGGTGAGCCGGTTGTTCACGCCGGCGCGGCTCTTGGCCCAGCCGTGCACCAGGTACGCCTGGCCGTCGTCGTCCCACAGCGGGCACGGGTCGATGAGCCCGGCGCCCGGCTTCACCACGTGCGGCGCGGTCCACGGACCCCGCGGGTCCTCCGCGCTCACCACGTGGATCCCCACGTCGGGGTCGCCGTAGAAGATCCAGAACCGCCCGTCGTGGTGGCGCAGCGAGGGCGCCCACACGCCGCAACCCGGCCGCACGTCGTCATAACCGCTCGTCACGGCGTGCCCGATGATCGTCCAGTTGACCAGGTCGCGCGAGTGCAGGATCGGCAGGCCCGGGACCTTGGTGAACGTGGAGGCGGTCAGGTAGAAGTCCGCGCCGACGCGGATCACGTCGGGGTCGGACCAGTCGGCGTTCAGCACGGGGTTGCGGTAGGTCGTCATCCCTCACTCCTTGGCGGCACCTGCTGCAATCGGTTGCAGGAAACGTCGCACCCGCACGTACCTGGCGTCAAATGGCCCGAGTGCCCGCCCACGGCCGGGAGCAGGCCGTCATGCCTGAAATTCGAAATTTTCGGGGCGCTGGCCTGGCGATTCCCAGGCGCGGCGGGGAGAGTGGGGGTCATGACGGTCGAGGACCAGCCCCAGCAGTTGCCCAAACTGGCCGTGATCGCCCGCGAGGCCGGCGTGTCCGTTGCAACCGTTTCCAAAGCTCTCAACGGCCGCTCCGACGTCTCCGCCCACACCCGCCGGCTGGTCGCCGAGGTGCTGGAGCGGCGCGGCTACCCCAGGCAGCGGGTCAGGCCCGCCCGGGGGAGCATGGTGGACGTCATGCTGCAGGCCCTCGACTCGCCGTACGCGCTGGCGATCCTGGGCGGGGTGGAGGACGCGGCCTGGCGGGCGGGCGTGGACCTGGTGGTCTCGGCCGTGTGCGACCGCACCAAGCACGGCCAGCCCCCGCCCGCGTGGCTGGACCGGATCGGCGCCCGCGACAGCGCCGGCGTCCTGCTCGTGCGCACGTCGCCGACCGCCGCGCAGCGGGCCTGGCTGGCCGACCGCGGGATCCCCGCGGTGATCGTCGACCCGCGCCGCAAGCCGCCGTCCGGCCTGCCCGCCGTCGCCTCGGCCAACCTGGACGGCGCGCGGGCGGCCACCGAGCACCTGATCGCCCTCGGTCACTCGCGGATCGCCGTCGTCACGGGCCGCCCCGGGGTTCCGTGCGCGGCCGAACGCCTGGCCGGCCACCGCCAGGCCATGGCCGCCGCCGGGCTCCGGGCCGATCCCCGGTGGGAGGTGTGCGGCTACTTCCAGCAGGGCGACGCTTTACGAGCCACCCGCCGCCTGCTCGCCTCCCTCCCCCATCCGCCGACCGCCGTCTTCGCCTGCTCGGACTCCATGGCCGTCGGGGTGTACCAGGCTCTGGGCGAGCACGGGCTGCGCGTGCCCGACGACGTGAGCGTGATCGGCTTCGACGACTCCCTGGCCGCCGCCCACGTCACGCCGGCCCTCACCACGGTCCGCCAGCCCTGGCCCGAGCTGGGCGCGGCGGCGCTGACGGCACTGCTCACCGACGGCGCTCCGGCCCGGATCGAGCTGCAGACCGAGCTCGTCACCCGATCGAGCACCGCTCCACCCCGGCCGTCCTGACCACCAACCCGACCTTCCACTTCCGCCGTCTCGATGGCGGGACGATGGCCGAGCACTACATGTCGTCGTTCGAGCGCGTCTGGGCCGGAGCCGTTCCGTGGTCCGGCGTGGAGATCTGAGAGGCATCTCATGGGACGAGTTGAGTACTGGAACGACCCGAGCGCACCCAAGGCGAACAGTCTCGTACCGGCCTGTGGGACGGTCACCGTGGACGACGCGGGGCGCATCCTCATGCAGTGCCGTCGCGACACGGGCCAGTGGGCGTTGCCGATGGGCAAGATGGAGATCGGTGAGACGCCCTCGCAGTGCGCCGTGCGGGAAACCGAGGAGGAGACCGGTGTCTTGGTCGAGCCGGTGGGCATCCTTGGGATCTACTCCGACCCCGGTCACATCGTCGCCTACACGGACGGCGAGATCCGCCAGGAGTACGAGGTCATGCTGATCGCCCGCCCGGTCGGCGGTCAGCCGGAGGTCAACGACGAGGCGAGCGATGTGCGGTGGGTTGAGCCGGGTGAACTGCACTTGCTGGACATTCACCCCACGCAGTGGCGGCAGCTCAACGACTATCTTGAGCAGAGGCATCCCCACGTCGATTGAACCCAGGCCATCCGTAGCCGCCATGTGCCGTAGAACGCTCTAGCCTCTGCCTCTTCTGTTCGCAGGAGTAGCCGTGGATAGTTGCGAAATCACTTTGAGTGGTCAGATTCTGCGATCGCGCGAGCGGGGAGTCCTGCTGGTCATAGCATCGTTGCTATGGTCTGGGGTAGCGTAGAGCTGGAACCGGAAGTTCGGGAGTGGCTGGAGAAGCTCCCGGCAGAGTCGTTCGCGCGAGCGGCTTTCTACATCGATCTGCTGGCGGCGGAAGGCCCGTTGCTGGGAGAACCATACACACGACAGCTCGATGGCAAGCTGCGCGAGCTGCGGTTCTACCTTGATGATCTGACAATGCGGATCAGCTACTGGATCGCTTCGGATCGGCGGATCATCCTTCTGACCGTTTTCCACAAAACGCGAATGAGGGAAGATCGAGAAGTGGACCGGGCGCGGCGGGCGTTGTCCCGTTGCAAGGGCGAGGCGCACTCGGTGGACGAGGAGTGGTGATGACCGAGCGGACCGACTGGGCTGATCTCCGTGACCGACGGCTGTCCGAGCCCGGGGCGGCCGAGGCATACGATGCGGCTCGTCTCGCCTTCGAACTCGGTCGGGCAGTACGACAGATGCGGGAATCTCGCGGGTGGAGCCAGAGTGAGCTGGCTCGTGCGGCTGACATGACGCAGTCAGCAGTGGCCCGTTTCGAAGGAGGAGGCACCGTGCCGACACTGCCGGTCCTCGAGCGACTGGCCAGGGCTCTGGACGCCGAGCTGGAGGTGCGAATCAGTCCACGTGCTCCCGCAGCCTGAGCCTGATTTATCACGCGAGATGAAGTGCGACCACCAGCAGCATCAGACGGGTCCACCACCCGGCAGGCCCGATCGCCATCTCGTGAATTCTTACGCCGCTCGGGTCAAAGCTGAGGCCGTAATGATGGGTGTCGCGCCCTATGCGTGACGCTGGTTCATGAGCGCGACCGAGAGGTCCCACGCGTCGGCTCTGCGCCGATGCAGGCGCGGCGCGCCGCCAGAATGGCGGACCGCAGGGGCGCAGCGAGGGCACCCACACGCCGCGACCCGGCCGCATGTCGTCATAGCCGCTCGTCACGGCGTGCCCGGTGATCGGCGCTACTCTGTACAGAAAGATGTACAGCGGAAGCGTACGCCGAGGCGACGGCGAGGGTTCGCGAGGCGGGTTTCGACCGTCCGGAGATCGTCCAGCTCGGCCAGGTGATCGAGCGTCTTGGCACGCTGGCCGATCACATTCGGGTGGAGAAGGCGCCATCTAGAGAACCGGTGCCAGATTGGCTCGCGGACCGGTTGATCTACACGGTCGGGATGGCCCGCGAGGCCGTTGCCGCTCTGGATCTCCAAGAGGCTGTCGACTTGTGGGCTGAGCACCGGTCCAAGCACCATTAGGTCGCATATCGGCAGCGGTTTCCGAGAGGGCGGTTCGTTGGCTGACGTCCGCCATGTCGCATTGTGATCGAGCAGAATGGCGGACCTGATGGTTCGTCTCACCTCTTCAGACCCGCACCGCCTGGGACGGTACCGGCTCGCGCGGCGGCTCATCGCACCGGACCACGTAGGAGGCCGTCACCGCAGGTCAGAAGCTACTTCGTTGGATTATCCGCCACTGCTACCAGGACCCCTACCAGTTACCCAGCACACGGCGTTTCCCTTTCAGTCACGTGACTGATACCGGTCGGTGCTTGCAATGCGCAGGATGGTGGGTAGCTGGCCGTGACGATCCAGAAGCGGCCTATCACGGTCCTGGCCTTACCTGATCGCAGGCGCTGCAGGACGTGATGAGTGATTCCATCGGAGTGCAAAAAATGGACAGCGTAAATCCTTCACGTTCCCTGAGCCGGCGCGGCTTTGTCGGAGTCACAGCGGGCATCGGCGCCGCCGGGCTGCTGGGCAGCGTGTTCGCCCAGCCGGCCTCCGCCGCGGCCTTCACCAAGGCCGAGAGCCGGACACGCGTCGAGACGATCCAGCTGGGCAAGGTCACCGTCACCCGCGTCCTGGAGTTCAGCGGCCCCGTCGGCCTGACGTCACGCCAGTTCTTCCCCGAGAGTCCGAAGGAGCTGTGGGAGGAAAACAAGGACTGGCTGAGCCCGGACTTCTGGAAGCCGAGCACCGACATGGTCAACTCCGCTCTGCAGACCTGGGTCCTGCGCAGCGAGGGCAGGACGATCCTGATCGACACCGGCGCCGGGAACGACAAGTTCCGTCCGTACGCCAAGCAGTGGCAGTACATGGACACGGACTTCCTGCGCCGTCTGTCCCGCGCGGGAGTCAGGCCGCAGGACGTCGACGTCGTCGTCAACACCCACCTGCACAACGACCACGTCGGCTGGAACACCCGGCGCGAGGACCGTGACTGGGTGCCCACCTTTCCCAACGCCACCTACCTGATCCCGAAGATCGAATTCGACTTCTGGAACCCTGAGAGCCCTGTGCGGCCGAAGTACTGGCAGGGCAACCAGAACGTCTGGGAGGACAGTGTGCTCCCAGTGCACGAGGCGGGTCTGGTGCAACTGTGGGAGGGCTCGTACACCCTCGACTCCAGCCTGAAGCTGAACCTCGCCGCCGGGCACACTCCCGGCTCGTCCGTGATCCGGCTGGAGTCGGGAAGCGACAGAGCCGTGTTCATCGGCGACCTGCTCCACACCCCGCTGCAGCTCGAACACCCCGAGTTCAACAGCTGCTTCGAGGAGGACGAGAAGCAGGCGCTCACGACCCGGCGCCGCGAACTGGAGTGGGCCGCCGACCACAAGGCCCTCATCCTGCCCGCGCACCTTCCCGGCCACGGCGCTGCCGAGGTGGAGCGCAGCGGCAGCAACTTCAAGATCAAGAACTGGGCGGGATTCAGCCGCAGCTGACGCGGCCTGAAGGACAGCCCGGACGCGCAAGCGCCCGCCCCGCTGCCACTCGGCGATGAGCGGATGAGGCCCGCGACCGCTGGGCCCGAGCGGGGTGCCGACACCGGACATGGACCCGGCGCCCAGACGGTAGCAGGGCGACGGGCGGACCTCAGAGAGATTTGGAGCGGAATCCGGCGAGTGACGCTGAGCTACCAGCGGTGTGCCCTGGCTAAGACACTTAGCGAGCAACCCGACCTGGGCAAACGCACCGCAGGGCGTTATCACGGCCGCGACCGCCGGACTCATCCCCGATCGTCCCGACCGAAACCCGTACCCGATCTGCTCCCCGGTCACCTGCTGTGACCTGGGAGGACGCTCCTACTTTGGGGCTCATCGTGTGGACCTGAGTGGAGGGCCTTGCTGGCCTGCCTGGTACCGGCGTTCCCAGGAAGACCAGACGTCTGGCTGGTCGCACGGCCATGTCGCAGGCTTGAGGCATGAGCACGAACAACGGTCACTTCTCGCAGAGTGGGCGGCGAAGCCGAACCCCGGCCGCCACGGCCGGCAATGGAAAGGAACAACAGTGAGCAAGCTCGCACTCGTCACCGGAGCCACCTCCGGCATCGGAAAGGCCTTCGCCGAGCGTCTGGCCGCCAACGGTTATGACCTGGTGATCGTGGGCCGGCGCAAGGACCGCCTGGAAGAGTTCGCCGCCGCGCACCCCGAGGTCAAGGTCCAGGCCGTGGTCGCCGACCTGTCCACCGCCGCAGGCATCGCCACGGTCGCCGAGATCTGCGCGACTGAGCCGCTGACCATGCTGGTCAACAACGCCGGTGTCGCCCACTACATGCCGCTCGCCGAGCTCCCCGCAGACAAGGCCGCAGAACTCATCAGCGTCAAGGTCCTCGCCCCCACCATGCTCACCCGCGCCGTGGTCGCGGGCATGCAGGAACGCGGCGAAGGCACCATCATCAACGTGGCCGGCATGATCGCCTTCAGCGGCCCCGCCCCTCACTCGCAGATGCCCCGCCGCGCCGTCTACGGCGGGAGCCTGGCCTACCTTGTCGCCATCTCCCAGACCCTCAGCGCCGAGCTCGAGGGCACCGGCGTCAACGTGCAGGTCGTGTGCCCCGGCGTGGTGGCCACCGAGTTCCACGAACGCCAGGGCCTCGACATGAGCAGGGTGCCCCGCATGACGGCCGACGACGTCGTCACCGCCAGCCTGCGCGGCCTGGAGCTGGGCGAGACCGTCTGCGCCCCGGGCGTGGAGGACGCCGGCCTCCTCGACGCGGTTTTCCAGGCCGACCTCGCCGCCTTCGGAGCACAGAGCCCCGAGCTGGCCACGCGCTACCGCGCCGCCTGAACCGACGGCCGCATCCTTGACATAGCCCGCTCGGGCCCACGAAGACCTCATTGACCAGCCTCAATGCGCTCGCGTGTGCTGAAAGCCGATATCCCCCATACTCCCTGGCCCACGAATTCTCCGAAGGCGGCCGGTCCGGGGTGGGCAGCAGACGGCCCACCATCCAACCGGTCAACGGGCGGGGACCGATGGCGCCGGAGGCGCGGGGGTGCGCCGGAGGCGCCTGAATAGGGGCGTCTGAGCCCCTGCGCGAAGCGCCCCCGGCGAAGCCCTTTGTCCGGGGCGGGTGTCAGCGGGCCCACCACCCAGGCGGGCAACGGGTGGGTGGCCCCCGGCCCACCTACTACTTGCCGTCGTGGCCGCGGTGGCGTTCGTCGCGCTGCGGGCGGGGGGCCACCACGTCGAAGGAGGCCGTGGCGGTCTTGTTGCCGACCTTGACGGTCACGGTCTTGCTGCCGGGCTTGGCCTTCGACGGCACGGTCAGGGTCTTGGTGGCCTCGCCGTCGGAGAGCGTCACGCGGTAGCTCTTGCCCTCCGGGCTGGTCACGACGGCCGTGCCGGAGCGCAGGCCCTTGGCGGCGATCGTCACGTCGTACGAGTCGCCGGCGCGCACCCGGTCAGGGTCGACGGAGACCTTCAACGCGAACCTGCGAGCGTCGTCGCGGCCCTTGACCAGCTGATCCTGGGGCACGGTGGGCGTGACGGGGTTCGAGTGCGTCGGCTGCGGGGCCTTGGCGGTGGCCGCCGGCTGCGGCCTGGCGTCGGCGAACGCGGCGCCCGACAGGGGCAGCGTCAGCAGAGCGGCGCTGGCGAGGGTCACGGCGAAAGGCTTGGAGAAGCGCACTGGATACGAATCCAATCCGGGACGGACCTGGCCGAACATCTGAATTCAGCCCCGAAGGTCTTCCCTCGCCAATCACCCTGCCGAGCCAACCTGAGAAACGCCTGTGCTCATCTTATGTATTGGATAAGCGCAGGTAGCAGCCTCGACCTGGGGTCAGTGATCTGCAACACATAATTTCTCTTATGCGATTCTCAGATTCTTCCCGGGTTCGTCCTCAGGTTCGGCGGCCGCCTTGGGAAATCGGCGCGGCGACGCGATCTTCGTGAGATCACGGCACGATCACGGCGAGCTGTGCGCCAGCTAAATCCGGACATATGGGGACATAAGGGCTGAGCTGAGAGGGATACCTTCCTGCCTCACAGACGCACCGAACGCTCATGGCGTTCCCGCGACGAGCAAGGAGTACCCCCTTGAAGATCAAGCACACCCTCGCCCCCGTCGGCGGCGGGCTGGCCGCCACGGCGCTGCTCGGCGCCTCGCTGGCGGGCGGCGCGCAGGCGGCCCCGCACGTGAAGCCGACCGAGAGCGTCAGCATCACCACCGCCAAGGGCATCGCCGCCTACTGGCTGGAGAACAACGGCGCCGCGCTGAAGGCCGCCACCTACGTCGAGGAGGACACCACCGACGTCGACAAGCTCACCTCCACGGGAACCCCGTCCACCGACACCAAGGCGGGCTCGGTCGCCCCGACCGGCACCACCACGACCACCACCAAGTCGAAGAACGTCAACCTGCCGAAGACCGTCGGCAAGGTCTTCTTCGTCGACTCGGCGGGCAAGAAGCGCTGGTGCTCGGCCTCCTCCGTCCAGGGCAAGTACGCCAACGTGGTCGCCACGGCCGGCCACTGCGTGTACGACACCGCCAACGACGAGCAGCTCATGGACAACTGGGTCTTCGTGCCCGGCTACTACCAGGGCAAGGCCCCGTGGGGCGTCTACGTCGGCAAGCAGGCGTTCGTGCACTACGACTACAGCGTGTACGAGGACTACGACCGCGACTACGCGTTCGTCTCGGTCTACAACGGCGTGACCGTCAAGGACTCGACCGTCACCAGGTCCGAGTACGAGGCCGACCGGGCCAAGCCGGGCACCGACACCACGAAGGCCGACCACGGCTACTACGACCGGTCGTCGAACACGTACCACGTGATCGACGCCACGGACGCGGGCCGGCTGGGCGACAACGTCGGCGGCCAGGGCATCTCCTGGAACCAGCCGCTGAAGAAGGCGCACTACGTGTTCGGCTACCCGCAGGCCGCGCAGCCCGACGGCAACAAGCCGTTCACCGGCGTCACGCCCAAGTGGTGCTACGGCACGACCACGGCCAAGACCGTGGGCTCGGCCGCCAAGAAGATCGAGGAGCACGTCGGGCTGAAGTGCTCCATGACCGCCGGCGCCGACGGCGGGCCGTGGCTGCTGAAGTACAGCAGCGCCAAGCGGCTCGGCTACCTCAACGGCGTGACCAGCGCGTTCTACGACCAGGACGAGAACGACCGGGTCGACTACATCAGCTCGCCGTACTTCGACGCCGAGACCTACGGCGTCTACGCCTCCGCGGCCAACGTCTGGTCCGGGAAGCTCTTCTGACCGAATAGGGGGTGACGGCTTCGCGTGGCTCTGATCGCGTCTTGAAGGGATAGGAAGGGCCCGGCACGCCGCCGGGCCCTTCCGCGCATCGCCCGGGAGCAGCTCACAGGCGATTCACAAGCAGGCATCATCAAACCTTCATAGAGGGAGGTCATCGTCACGAATATGCACACGACCAGCCCGAACTCCCGGTCCGAGCCCGTGCGCCGATCGGACGGCAGCTCGATCAACATCCTCGTCGTGGACGACGAGCCTCCGCTGACCGAGCTCCTTTCCATGGTCATGCGCCAGGAGTCCTGGGACGTCCGCAGTGCGCACAACGGCAGCGAGGCCATCCGCGCGGCGCGCGGGTTCCGTCCGGACGCGATCGTCCTGGACGTCATGCTGCCCGACGTGGACGGGATCCAGCTCCTTCCCCGGCTGCGCGCGGTGCTGCCGGGCGTGCCGATCCTGTTCCTGACCGCGCTGGACTCGCTCCAGGACCGGCTCGTCGGCCTGCGGGCCGGCGCCGACGACTACGTCACGAAGCCGTTCAGCCTGGAGGAGGTCGTCATCAGGCTGCGGGGCCTGCTGCGCCGCTCGGGCGCGGCCCAGGCGCGGGCCGACGCCGGGCTCGTGGTCGGGGACCTCACGCTGGACCAGGAGACCCACCAGGTACGGCGGGACGGCAAGGAGATCAGGCTCACGCCGACGGAGTTCGAGCTGCTGCGCTTCCTCATGCACAACCCGGGCCGGGTGCTCAGCAAGTCGCAGATCCTCGACCGGGTGTGGGCCTACGACTTCGGCGGCCAGAGCAACGTCGTCGAGCTGTACATCTCCTACCTCCGGCGCAAGATCGACGCGCAGCGGCAGCCGATGATCCACACCGTGCGGGGAGTGGGTTACACGCTCCGACCCGCCGGATGACGATGTCGCTGGAGACCAAGCTGGTGGTCTCCTCGATAGCGCTGCTGGCCACCGTCTCCGCCGTCATCGCCACCGCGACGACGCTGCTGTTCCACGACTTCCTCACCGACCGGCTCGACAGCCAGGTCACCTCGGCCGCCCGCCGCTCGACCAGCGCGGCGGCGCAGCGGGACGACCCGCCGCCGCAGGCCCGGGAGGTGTCGTTCCTGCTGTCGCCCGGTCAGGCCGAGGGCACGTTCGGCGCGCGGATCCGCCAGGGGGTGGTGCGGCGGGCCGCCGTGCTGACCGGCATCGCCACCGTGCGGGAGCTGCCCGCGCCACCGTCGCTCGCCGCCGTCACCGGCGAGCCCGTGACGGTCGACCTGGGTCCGCTGGGCGCCTACCGGATGGCCTCCGCCCGCACGCCCGACGGCGACGTGCTGGTCACCGGGCTGCCCATGACCGCCGTGGACTCCATGCTGACCAGGCTCGTCGTGGTGGAGGCCGCCGTCACGCTGGCGGGCGTCGCGCTGACGGCCGCCGCCGGCACCCTGCTCGTACGCCGTGCCGTACGCCCGCTCGGACGGCTCGCGGCCACCGCCGCCAGGGTGTCGGAGCTGCCGCTGGCCACGGGGGACGTCGTGCGCCTGGCCCGCGTGACCGAGGTGGACACCGACCCGCACACCGAGGTCGGGCAGGTGGGCGGCGCGCTCAACCGCATGCTCGGGCACGTCGAGACCGCGCTCGCGGTGCGGCACGAGAGCGAGACGAGGCTGCGGCGGTTCATCGCCGACGCCAGCCACGAGCTGCGCACGCCACTGGCCTCCATCGTCGGCTACGCGGAGCTGACCAGGCGCAGCGGCGAGTGGCACGGACCTCAGACGGAGCACGCGCTCGGCCGCATCCGCTCGGAGGCGGGCCGGATGACCACGCTGGTGGAGGACCTGCTGCTGCTGGCCAGGCTGGACGCGGGCCGCCCGCTGGAACGGGTGGAGCTGGACCTGTCGCCGATCGTGGTCAACGCGGTCGGCGACGCCTACGCGGCCGCGCCCCGCCACCGCTGGCTGATCAGTCTGCCCGACCAGCCCGCCCTGGTCCTGGGGGACGCCGACCGCCTGCACCAGGTGGTGACCAACCTCCTCGCGAACGCCCGCACCCACACCCCGCCCGGCACCACGGTCACCGCGACGGTCCGGCTCGGGGAGCGGGTGCGCGTCGAGGTCGCGGACGACGGGCCGGGCATTCCCGGGCACGTGCTCCCCCACGTGTTCGGCAGGTTCGCGCGGGGCGACGGGTCGCGCTCCCGGCTGGCCGGCGGCAGCGGGCTGGGCCTGGCCATCGTGTCGGCGGTCACGGCGGCCCACGACGGGCGGGTCGAGGTACGCAGCGAGCCGGGGAACACGGTGTTCACGCTCAGCCTGCCGCCGGGCCGGACTCGGAAGTAGTTTTTTGCGCCGAGTTATCGCGACCCTTTAGAGGGCTTTCCGTGATGAGCCGTCCCCCGGTGCTACGTTTCAGTGGATCATGTCGCGAGAAATGGCGGGCAGCGCATTGAGGGCATTCGTACGGATTGTTGCGGGCCTCGCGTTCGGGTGCGGTGTGCTACTGGCCCCGACCGCCGCGTCGGCCGCGCCGCCGCCCGACGGGAGCTCCCTGCTCACCGAGCTGGTCGGCGCGGATCTGGGTACGGTGCTCAGAGCGCTTCCCGGAGTTTTCTGCGGAAATCGGCTGGTCGCCTACAACTCACCGTCGCCCAATTCTCCGACCAAGTGCGTGAATGGCGCCGAGAACAGCGGGAACTCCACCAACAGCGGGAACTACCACAATGAGGGAAATCCCATCAACAGCGGCAACTTCGACAATGCGAACGGCGCCGTGAACAGCAACAACACCATCGACGGCGGCAACAACGCCAACGGCTCCCAGTCCATTTCCCGGTGACCGGCGATGAGCATCTTCAGGCGGCGAACCGGGATGGTGGCGGCACAGCTCGCGCTGATGTTGTCACTATCGCCCGCCCTCCCCGCTCTCGGGCACGGGCTCCCCAAGGACAGCGGCAACTCCTGGAAGAGCGGCAACTACCGGAGCATGGGCCGGCAGGTGAACAGCGGTAACTTCTCGAACACGAACGGATCCGTGAACAGCGGCAACGCCGTCGGCGGCAGCGGCAACTACGCCAACGGCCCCCAATGCGTCGTCGTACGCAGAGCCCTCCTCAAGGGCGGCTGTTGACAGCGGGGCCGTGACCGAGCGCCCGCCTCAGAGCGCCGTCGGGGTACTCGCCGCGCCAGGCCACGTGCTGGTCGGGGCGGACCAGCGTCAGGGGCACGCCCGGCAGATCCACGGCTCGCAGCGGCACCCCCAGCTCCCGCGCCTGCTCGGCCAGCGCCACGGCCCCCGGCGCGCTCTGGTCCCCGACCACGCTGAAGCCCCGGCCCAGCCGGTCGTACACGGACACGCCGGGAGCCAGCCACCGGTGCGGCAGCCGCTCCCCGGTGCCCTCGGCGACGATGGGCGAGCCCTCGTACGTGTAGCCGAGCACCAGGTCCAGGCTGTGGAACTCGCTGTCCTTCGTCCTGCGCACCGCCTCCGCCACGGCGGGCCGCACCTTCTCGAACGCGGCCTCCTCCCCCATCAGCGCCGGGTCGGCCAGTTCGGGGGCGAGGGTGGCCATGTTCGCGGCGGCGGCCTCGATGGTGTCGGCGGCCACCGGGCGGCGCTCGGTCTCGTAGCTGGCCAGTAACGTGGCGGGCGCCCATCCGTGCAGTACGGCGGCCAGCTTCCAGCCGAGGTTGACCGCGTCCCCGATCCCGGTGTTGAACCCGTGTCCCCCGTACGGCGGATTCTGGTGCGCCGCGTCGCCCGCCAGGAACACGCGCTCGCTCCCGTACCGGTCGGTCAGCAGCATCCGCGCGGTCCACGGGTCGGTGGCCAGGATCTCCGCCTCGATGTCGGCACCCGCCAGGTTGCGGACCAGCCGCATCGGATCAGCGCCCGCGGCGGGGACACCCTGGGCGATGCACCACCAGGTGTCCTCCAGGTCGAGGCGGCCGACGATGCCGGGCTGGGCCGGGTTCAGCACCCAGTAGTGCACGGCGGGGCCGTGCGGCATCCGCTCGGCCAGGCCGGGGGCGCGGAAGACGATGTTGAAGTTGGGCCTGGCGTCCTGGCGGCCCTCGTAGCGGGCGCCGATGGCCGCCCTGGTCACGCTGCGCGGGCCGTCGCAGCCGACCACGTACCGGGCGCGTACCTCACGCTCCTCGCCCGTGGCGGACGCGATGCGCACCGACACCCCGTCGGCGTCCTCCCGCAGCCCGGCCACCTGCCATCCGGTCAGCAGCGCGTCGCCGACGGCCTCCCGCAGCACCTCCTCCACCAGCGGCTGCGGCACCTGCTGGCCCGGCTCGGCCGCCAGCTCGGAGCCCACCAGGTCCAGCCCGAAGCACCCGCCGATCCTGGTGACCTCCCGTCCGAGCAGGCTGCTGACGAACACGGCCTGGTCCGACCACCCGACGGCCAGCGGGGCGCGCTCCCGCACCCGCTCCGCCAGGCCCCATCTCCGCAGCAGCTCCATCGAACGCGCCGACGTCGTCTTCGCGCGGGGCCGCAGCCACGACACCTCCTCGCGCGGCTCGACCACCAGGCACCTCACGCCCTGGTACGCCAGCTCCACGGCGACCGCCAGCCCCACGGGCCCGCCTCCGGCGACCAACACGGGCACATCCACAGGGGCATGCTGTCCCTTCCCCCGCACCACCGCAACCCCCGCGCGGGCGCACTGGAGACCGGCTTGGGGGGTTGTTACGGTTTACGCCTCAACCGACGACGATCATCAAGGGGTTTGCATGACCGAGTCCTCGACGATGCCGCTGCACATGCGGCGGGTGGGGTTCGACCCGGCTCCCGAGCTGGCGGCGCTCAGGGAGGAGGAGGGGATCAGGCGCGTCACGACCCCGTTCGGCCTGGACGTCTGGCTCGTCACCAGGTACGCGGAGGTCCGCGAGGTCCTCGGCGACGCCGAACGGTTCAGGATCGCCCAGCAGACGGTGGCGCGCCTCCCCGGAGCGCCCGAGATGACCCCCGAGCAGTTAGCCAAGATCCAGGCGGGCAACCTCCTCGGCGTGGACGCGCCCGAGCACACGCGGCTGCGCAAGATGCTGACCCCCGAGTTCACGAACCGGCGGATGCAGCGGCTGGAGCCGCGGATCAGGCGCATCGTGGACGACCACCTGGACGCCATGGAGGCCGCCGGTTCGCCGGCCGACCTGGTCACGTCGTTCTCGCTGCCGATCCCGTCGCTGGTCATCTGCGAGCTGCTCGGCGTCCCGTACGAGGACCGGGACGGCTTCCAGCACCGCACCAGCAGGATGCTCGACCTGTCGGTGCCCGGCGAGGAGCGGCTGGGGCTGCAGTTCGAGGCGCGCATGTACATGGAGGCGCTGGTCCAGCGCATCCAGCAGGACCCGGGCGAGGAGCTGCTCGGCATGCTGGTACGCGAGCACGGCGACGACCTGACCACGGACGAGCTCGTCGGCATCGGCAGCCTGCTGCTGTTCGCGGGCCACGAGACCACCTCCAACATGCTGGCCCTGGGCACCCTGGCCCTGCTGCGCCACCCCGAGCAGCTCGAACTCCTCAGGAAGGAGCCCGAGCGCATCGACGCCACGGTGGAGGAGCTGCTGCGCTGGCTGAGCATCGTCAACTCGGGCACGACCAAGGTCGCGACGGCGGAGGTCGAGCTGAGCGGCCGTACCATCCAGCCCGGTGATCTGGTCCTCTGCGCCCTGCCCGCCGCGAACCGCGACCCCGCCCTCATGCCCGACGCGAGCACGTTCGACATCTCCCGCGGCGCTCCCGGGCACGTCGCCTTCGGCCACGGCATCCACCACTGCCTGGGCGCCCCGCTGGCGCGCATGGAGCTGCGGATCGCCTTCCCGGCGCTGCTCCAGCGCTTCCCGGGCCTGCGCGAGGCGGGCGCCGCGGACTTCCGCTCCTCCCACATCGTGTACGGCATGAGCTCCCTGGAGGTGGCCTGGTAGACCTGCGGAAAACCGCAGGTCGATCCGGGCACGCGCATCATTCCGCCGCCATGGCCCGCGTACCTAGCGTTCCTGGCCATGACGGGAAAGTTGTTCGACGTCCCCCGCCGGGCGCCGGCGGGGCTGTGCGCCCTGCTCGCGCTGGCCGGCGTGATCATGCTGTCCGCCATGGCGGACAGCACCATGCAGCCCCTGCCCGCCTCGGCGCCGGACGGGGAGTTCAGCGCGGAGCGGGCGCTGCGCCACCTGGAGAGGTTCGCCACCGAGCCGCGCCCGATCGGCAGCCGGGCCGGTGAGCGGGCCAGGGACTACCTCACCGGGCAACTGCGCGCGGCGGGGCTCGACGTGCGGGTGCAGCGGGCCATCGGCGCGAACACGTCGGCCGGGCTGGCGTCGTTCGGGCAGGTGGACAACATCGTGGCCACGGCGAAGGGCAGCGACCCGACCGGGACGGTGGTGATCGCCGCGCACTACGACTCGGCGGCCATGGGCCCGGGCGCCTCCGACGACGCCGCCGCCGTCGCGGCCATGCTGGAGACGGTACGGGCGCTCAAGGGCACCGCGCTCCGCAACGACCTCGTGCTGCTGATGTCGGACGGCGAGGAGGACGGCGTGCTGGGCGCCGAGGCGTTCGTCAGGGAGCACCCGCTGGGCCGCAAGGGAGGGGTGCTGCTCAACTGGGAGGCCCGGGGCGTGAGCGGGCCGTCGCTGATGTTCCAGACGTCCAGGAACAACGCCGGGCTGGTCGGGACGTTCGCCGACGCCGTGCCGCACCCGCGCGGTGACTCCACGCTGGGCGAGCTGTACCGGCTGCTCCCGAACAACACCGACTTCACCCCGATGGCCGAGAGCGGCTTCACCGGCATGAACTTCGCCTACATCGAGGGCTCCTCCCGCTACCACACCGCCGACGACTCCCTCGCCCACCTCGACCGGGGCAGCCTGCAGCACCACGGCTCGAACATGCTGGCGCTGACCCGCGCGCTCGGCGGCGCCGACCTCGAAGCGCTGGACGCGGACCACGACCTCACCTATTTCCGGATCTTCGGGACCATGGTCACGTACCCGAACGCGCTCGTCTGGCCCCTGGCCGGGCTCGCGGCGGCGGCGGTCGCGGGGCTGGCGGTGCTGGCCCGCCGGAGGCGGCTGCTCAGCCTGCCCCGGCTCGCCGTCGCCGCCGCGTCGGGGGTCGTGCCGCTGCTGCTCGCGGCGGCCCTGGCGCAGGGGTTGTGGGAGGTGCTGGTGGCCTGGCGGCCCGCGTATGACGGGATGGGCGGGCTGCTGCACCGGCCGCAGGTGTTCCAGGCGGCCGTCGTGATCCTGGCCGCGCTGGCGCTGCTCTGCTGGTACCTGCCGCTGCGCCGCCGCCTCGGCCCCGCGGCACTGGCCGTCGGCGCGCTGGCCTGGCCGGCCGCGCTCGGCCTGCTGTGCGCCCAGGTCGCGCCGGGCATGTCGTACGTGCTGACGCTGCCCGCGCTGTTCTGCGCGCTCGGCGGGACGGCCGCGATCCTGCTGCGCGGCGCGGCCCGCCAGGTGGCGGTGCTCCAGGTGACGGCGGTGACCCTGGGCGCGGTCGTGGCGGCGGCGCTACTGCCCGCCCTGGCCAGGACCGCGTTCGACGGGATGGGCCTCGCGCTCGGCGGGGTGCCCGCGCTGGTGCTGGCGGTGTTCGGGCTGACGGTGCTGCCGATCGCCGAGCTGTGCCTGCCGGAGCGCAGGCAGTCCCTGGTCCCGCTCGCCGCCGCCGGGCTCGCGGTGCTGCTGGTGCCGATCGGCCTGGCCCGGGACGGCTTCGACCCGGCCAACCCCTTGCGCACACACCTCGCGTACGTGATGGACGCCGACACCAGGACCGCCAACTGGGTCAGCGCCGACGCGGAGCCACCCGCCTGGACCAGGAGGTACGTGTCCGGCCACGACACCACGCCACTGCCCCCCGGCTACGCCCGCGGCACCTCCCTCTGGACGGGACGGGCACCGGCGGCGGCCGGCGCCGCCGAACCCCGGGTGACCGTGCTCGGCCGCGACGGCGACACGGTCCGGCTCCGCGTGACCGCCGGCAGGGCGGCGCGCTCGGTCACGCTGCGGGTCGAGCGCCCGATCGCCGCGGCGACGGCCGCCGCCGACGGCCTGACCCCGGTGAGCGTCGACGTCACCGGCGTCCGGTCCAACACGTGGCCGGGCGAGATCCGCTTCCGCGGCCTGCCTGACACGGGAGCGGAGATCTCGCTGCGGGTCCCGGGGACGGACCGGTTCTGGCTGACCGCCGTCGCCGAGACCGACGGGCTCCAGCGGGTGCCCGGATTCGTCCCGAGGCCGAAAGGCGTGGTGGCGGCGACCCGGGAGGACGGCGACCTCGTGGCGGTCACCCGTACGTACGAGATCGGCGCGAGCTGAGGCCCCGCACCGGCCTCAGCGGGTGATGGTGCCCGCCCGGACCAGCCAGTCGACCGCCTCGGAGATGGCCTCGAGCGGCGCGTAACGGGGCCGGTGCCCCAGCAGCCGCTCGGCCTTCTCCATGCTGCAGTGGGGGCTGTAGGAGATGTGGTCGAGCGTGATCTGCGCGTCCCGCTCCGGCACCGTCTCCCGCCACCGCTCCCACGGCAGGAACGTCAGCCGCGCCTCCTGCCCGAACCAGCCCGCCACCGCCTCGGCGTAACCGCGCAGCGTCAGGGCGCTGGTGGCCACGGAGTGGAAGCTCTCACCGACGGAGACCGACGGGTTGACCATGGCGTCCACGAACAGCCGCGCCACGTCGTCGGCGTGCACGTGCTGGACGGTCTCCAGGCCGAAGTTCGGCAGCGCCAGCTCGTCGCCGTCGGCCAGCGTCTGGAACACCGCCGGATCGACGTTGCCCGCCGGGTTGACCGGCACCCAGCCGGGGCCGGTGATGTGGCCCGGGTGGATGATCGTGGCGGGGAAGCCGTCGCGGTGGGCGCGTTCGAGGAGGTGGGCCTCGATGGCGGCCTTCTGCTTGCCGTACTCGCCGAGCGGCCGCTTGGGCATGTCCTCGGTCGTCGGCACCCGGCTGCTCGGCCCGTGCGTCCAGATCGTCCCGCAGTGCAGGAACTGCCGGACCTTTCCGGTCAGCGCCGCCGCCAGGTCGCGGGCGCTGGTCTCCGTGAAGCAGATGAGGTCGATGACGACGTCGGCCTCCAGCTCCACGATCCGCCGCCCGAACGTGCCGTCGGCGTCCTCCGCGTCGCGGTCGGCGGTGATCTGGGTGACCCGCTGCCAGGCCCCGTGCGGGCTGTAGGGCTCCCGCTTGCCCCGGCTCACGGCCACGACGTCGTGTCCGCCTTCGACCAGCCTGGGGATGAGGTACGTGCCGATATGACCGCTGGCGCCAATCACCGCTACTCGCATGCGCCCCAGCGTAGACCCGCTGCTTCGCCGGTCAACCATCCCGATACGCTGCTGAACGTCCCATTTCGGAGGTTGGTCAGTGTCGGGGGTTGTCGCGGCGTTCGCCGCCCTGGTGTCCGTTGCCGTGATCGGCTACCTGATCGGGATGGGGGGCCTGCTGCGGGCCAGCGACGAGCTGGTGCTGTCGCGCCTGGCCTTCTTCGTGGCCACCCCGGCGCTGATGTTCGCCACCGTGTCCCGGGCTGATCTCCACATCCTCTTCTCGCCGGTGCTGCTGACCGAGGTGGTGGCGGTGGCGTGCGTCCAGCTCGTCTACGTGCTGGTGGCGCGGCTGGCATGGGGCCGCGACCGCCGCGAGGCCACGATCGGCGCGCTGGCCTCGTCGTACGTGAACGCCGGCAACCTCGGCGTGCCCATCGCGATCTACGTGCTGGGCGACGGCGCGCTGGTCGCCCCGATCCTGCTCTTCCAGCTGATCGTCCTCACCCCGGTCTCCTTCCTCATCCTCGACAAGGGGGCCCGCTCGGTGCGCGCGGCCCTGCTCCTCCCGTTCCGCAACCCCCTCACGGTCGCCTCCCTCCTCGGGCTCGTGCTGGCGATCACCGGGATCTCCCTGCCCGTCCTGGTCATGCGCCCGGTCGAGCTGCTCGGCGGCGCGGCCGTGCCCGTCGCTCTCCTCGCGTACGGCCTCAGCCTGTACGGCTCCCAGCGCACCCCCGCGGCCCCCGAGGCGAACGGCGTCGGCAAGGACATCTTCCTCGCGGTCACGCTCAAGGCCTTCGTCCAACCGGCCGTCGCCTACCTGACCGCGCGCCTGGTCCTCGGCCTCGACGGCAGCGCGCTCCTGGCCGCCACCCTCTTCGCCGCCCTGCCGACGGCGCAGAACATCTACGTGTACGCGGTGAACTACGACACCGCCCGGCGCCTGGCCCGCAGCGCGGTGCTGCTGACCACGGGCCTGTCCATCCCCATCATGACCGCGATCGGCGCGGTCCTCGGGTGACTACCATGAAGGCGTGTTTCGCTCCTTGTGGAACGAGCCCCGTCCCCCCGATCCTCCGTTACGCGTCTGGCGGGACTGGGCACTCGTAGGGGTGCTCGTGCCGCTCGCGGCGCTCGAAGGGGTCGTCCGCCCCGACCTGCCGTGGCGGGCCGTCTCCGTGACCGTCACGGTCGGGCTGGTGTTCACGCTGCTCTGGCGGCGCACCCGGCCGTTGCTGATGCTCGCGATCCCGTTCGTCACCACGATGCTGGCCCCGCTGGCGACGGGCGGTCATCGTGCCGAGACGTACACGATGGCGTTCCTGCTGATCATCGTGTACGCGCTCTACCGGTGGGGGTCGGGGCACGAGATCGTGCTCGGCTTCGGGATCATGCTGCTGTCCGTCGGCGTCTCGGCGTCCTTCTACGACCTCGCCCCGGCCGACGCGGTCGGCGCGTTCGCCGTCATCTTCTCGGCCGTCACGCTGGGGGTGGCGTTCCGGTTCCGGGCGAGGGCCCGGATGCGCGAGCTCGACCAGGTCAAGCTGCTCGAACGCGAGCAACTGGCCCGCGACCTGCACGACATCGTCGCCCACCACGTCTCCGCCATGGCGATCCGGGCGCAGGCGGGCCTGGCCACGGCGCCCTCGAAGCCGGAGGCCGCCATCGACGCGCTCCGCGTGATCGAGGCGGAGGCGTCGCGTACCCTGGCCGAGATGCGCGCCATGGTCCGCGTCCTGCGCCGCAACGAGCCGGCGGAGCTGGCGCCCGGCCGGCGGATCACCGATCTCGAAGAGCTCGCCGGGCGCGTCCGCCTCGGCCCGTCCGTGGAGGTGGAGATGCTGGGCGACCTCGACGACCTGCCTCCGGCGGTCGACGCCGCGATCTACCGCATCGCGCAGGAGTCGGTCACCAACGCCCGGCGGCACGCCCGGCACGCCACCCGCATCCGGATCCGCGTCGCCGCCGACGACACGTCGGTGCGCCTGCGCGTCAGCGACGACGGCGAGACGAGCTCCGCGAACCCGATGCCCGGCTACGGGCTCATCGGGATGACCGAGCGCGCCGGCCTGCTCGGCGGCACCTGCGAGGCCGGCCCCGACCCCGGCCGCGGCTGGACCGTCACCGCCGTACTGCCCCGAACGGGGGCGGCGACGTGACCGCCGTGCTCCCCCGCGCCGGAGCGGCGACGTGACCGCCCAGGACCGCGACATCCAGGTGATCGTCGCGGACGACCAGGAGATCGCCCGCACCGGGCTCAGGATGATCCTCGACGCGCAGCCCGGCATCGAGGTCGTCGGCGAGGCCGGCGACGGGCGGCGGGCCGTCGAGCTGGCGCAGCGGCTGCGTCCCGACGTGTGCCTGTTCGACATCCGGATGCCCCGCCTCGACGGCATCGAGGCCACCCGCCGCCTGGCCGGGCCGGGCGTCGCCGATCCGCTCGCCGTCGTCGTCATCACCACCTTCGACCTCGACGAGTACGTCTACGCCGCCCTCAGGGCCGGCGCCCGCGGCTTCC
Source organism: Nonomuraea sp. NPDC052116 (assembly GCF_040680035.1). Lineage (NCBI taxonomy): Bacteria > Bacillati > Actinomycetota > Actinomycetes > Streptosporangiales > Streptosporangiaceae > Nonomuraea > Nonomuraea sp. NPDC052116. The sequence continues at coordinate 135,615 of NZ_JBFAWA010000007.1, forward strand.
TGCTCAAGGACGCCGGCCCGGACCTGCTCGCCCAGGCCGTCCGCGCCGCGGCCGACGGCGACGCGCTCATCGCCCCCAACATCACGGCCCGGCTGCTGCAGACCTTCGCCTACTCCGGGCGCGCCACGCCGCCGGCGCAGCCCCGCGAGGCGCTGACCGGCCGGGAGGAGGAGATCCTGGCCACCGTGGCCCGCGGGCGGACCAACAACGAGATCGCCGACGAGCTGCACATCTCCCTCAGCACGGTCAAGAGCCACATCGCGAGCCTCATGCTCAAGCTCGGCGTCCGCAACCGCGTCGAGATCGCCATGTGGGCGTACGAGACCAAGCGCGTCAAGCTCTGATCGGGCCGATCGGCCAGGGAAGAGGTCGTACTTTCGGCCGTAGAGCGGGCGTGGCGGTCCTGGCGACACTGGTCGCGAGTCCCCCACAAGGAGAAAGCCATGAAAGCGTTCGTCCTTCCCGCGTACGGCTCACCCCTCGTCCTGACCGACATCGACCAGCCCGTTCCCGGCGACGACGAGGTGCTGGTCCGGGTGCGCGCCACCTCCGTCCAGCCCTACGACTGGCACTTCCTCCGCGGCGAGCCGTACGTCGCGCGCGTGATGGGCGGCGGCGGCCCGGGGCTGCGCGCCCCGCGGTTCAGCGTCCTGGGCGCCGACGTGGCCGGGGAGGTGGAGGCGGTCGGCAAGGACGTGACCGGGTTCCGGCCCGGCGACGAGGTGTACGCGATGCCCCAGCGGGGCGGCTTCGCCGAGTACGTGTGCGTGCCGGAGAGCGAGCTGGCGCTCAAGCCGAGGAACGTCTCGTTCGAGGAGGCGGCGGCGGTGCCGATGGCGGCCGGCACCGCCCTGCTGGCCCTGCGCGACGACGGCCGCGTCCAGCCCGGGGAGCGCGTTCTCATCAACGGGGCCTCCGGCGGCGTGGGCACGTTCGCCGTCCAGCTCGCCAAGGTGTTCGGCGCGCACGTCACCGGCGTGTGCAGCTCCAGGAACGTGGGCCTGGTCAGGTCGCTCGGCGCGGACGAGGTCGTCGACTACACCAAGGAGGACTTCACCCGGAGCGGGCGGCGCTACGACCTGCTGCTGGACATCTCGGGCAGCCGCTCCGGCTCCGCCTGCCGGCGGGTGATGACCCGCAAGGCGACCCACGTCCTCGTCGGCGGCCCGGCCGGCCGCTGGTTCCAGCCCGCGAGCCACGTGTTCGCGACGGTCATCGCGGGGCTGTTCGTTTCCCAGCGGGTGGTCGTGACGCAGGTCGTGCCCTGCACGGAGACCAAGCAGAACCTCATGACGCTGGCCGAGCTGATCGAGGGCGGCGAGATCCACCCGGTGATCGACCGGACCTACCCGTTCGCGGAGATCCCGGCGGCCGTCGGCTACCAGGAGGAGGGCCACGCGGCCGGCAAGGTCGTGATCTCCATCTGATCCCATATCCTGGACTGATTTGTCTTAGTAAGAGAGATGTGTCCTAGAGTTCCGAGCATGACACCACTGGAGATGGTCGCGGTGCTGGCGGCGGGAGTCGCGGGCGGGGGCATCAACGCCATCGTCGGCAACGGGTCGCTGATCACGTTCCCCACGCTACTGGCAGTCGGCCTGCCGCCCATCACGGCGAACGTCTCCAACAACATCGGCCTGGTCCCAGGCGGCCTCACCGGCGTCATGGGCTACCGGCCCGAGCTGAAGGGACAGCGGGAGCGGCTGCTCAGGCTGGCCCCGGCCTCCGTCGCCGGCTCGCTGGCCGGCGGGCTGCTGCTGCTCACCCTGCCCGAGAGCAGCTTCAACGTGATCGTGAGCGTGCTGATCGCGATGTCCTGCGCGCTGGTCCTCATCCAGCCCAAGCTCAGCAGCCTGCTGGCCGCCCGGCCCGGGCGCGAGCACGGCGGGCCGTGGCTGTGGCTGGGCACGCTCGCCGCCGGCGCCTACGGCGGCTACTTCGGCGCGGGCCAGGGCATCCTGGTCATCGGGCTGATGGGCATCATGCTGGACGAGAAGCTGCAGCGCATCAACGCGGCCAAGAACGTGCTCGTCCTGCTGGTCAACTTCACCGCCGCCGTCCTGTACGCCCTCGTCGCGGACGTCGACTGGCAGGCCGTGCTGCTGGTGGCGCTGGGCTCGACGGTGGGCGGCTTCCTCGGCGCGCGCCTGGGGCGCAGGCTGCCCGCGCCGTTCCTGCGCGGCCTGATCGTCTGCATCGGCGTCGTCGCGATCGTCAAACTCCTGACCAGCTGATCAACCGGACAGCCCGAAGAAGAAGGCGGCCGGGATCAGCGCCACGACCAGGGCGGCGGCCCACCACCGGGGAGCCGGGCCGGCACGCAGCACGGCGACGCCCAGCGGCACGAACGCGACCGCCAGCCCGGCCAGCGCGACCAGCGAGATCGGGTCGCTGCTGCCCTTGAGCACGCCCAACGGCAGCCCGGCCGCCAGCGCCAGGCAGACGCACCGGATCACGCCGAGCGCCCTGGCGCGGTAGGCGCCGACGGCGAGCACGATCCAGCCGGCCATGATGCAGACGTTGACCGCCTTGAACACGTGGAAGGCGCCGTAGGTCTCGCTGACCGCTTTTTGGGCCGACGCCAAGCCGAGGGCGTCCACCAGGTGGAAGGCCAGGTGGCTCACCCCGGCGTGGAAGACCCGTCCGAAAAGGCCGAGGATCACCAGCGTGGCGCCCCATTGCGCCCAGCCGGGGTGCGAGCTCCTGATCAGGCGGGCCAGCGAGGTCACCGCGGGCCACAGGAGCACGACGCCGGCGGCGTACAGGCTGTAGGACAGGACCATCCGCTCCGGGTGGGCGGCGTAGGCGGCGAGCTGGTCGGGGAAGAAGTCGCCCTCGCCCGCCCGGATGAGCACCCCGGCGAGCAGCAGCGACGGGCCGAGCACCAGCCCGGCGCCCTCGACCCAGCGCCCGGGAAGCGTGTGCGTGATCGTCATGTCACCGATCCAAGCGGCGAGCGCGCCCGCGCACACGGGCGCTGTCGCGAGAACCGGCGGTAGAGCCAGCACTACCAGGATGTAATCTGCGTAGTTTTAGTACGACCGAATCCTGCGACAGAAGGGACCAGGCACGTGCCCGACGATGCCGGCCTCCAGGCACTACGCGAGGCGGCCCGCCTGTCTCCGGACAACCTCCCGCTCCGTCGGCATCTCGCCGAGCAGCTGCTGACCAAGGGGTACCTGGCCGACGCCGAGGCCGAGTTCCGCGCCGCGCTCCTGCTCGCGCCCAGGGACCCGGACATCTCTGCGGGGCTGGCGGAGGCGTTCGTCCGGCAGAGCGCCCATGGCGCGGCGCTCTCGGCGCTGGAGCCGTTCCTGGCCTCGCCCGGCTACCCGCCGCGGATGGGCGTGCTCGCGGCCAGGGCCCTGCTCGGCGAGGGCGACTTCGGCCGGGCGGCCTACCGCTACCACGAGGCGGTCTCCCGTGACGCGTCCGTCGCCGACCCCGAGCTGGCCGCCCGCCTGACCACCCCGGTCGCCCCGTCCGTGCCCGCGGCGCCCGCCCCGTACGCGACGACCCCGGCGGACGCGCCCTCCGGCGCGGAGGTGGAGAAGTCGAAGGTCACCTTCGCCGACGTGGCCGGGATGGACGAGGTCAAGGAGGCGCTGCGGGTGAAGCTGCTGCTGCCGCTCCAGCAGCCCGAGCTGTTCGCCGCGTACGGCAAGCGCGCCGGCGGCGGCGTCCTGATGTACGGCCCGCCCGGAGCGGGCAAGACCCACCTGGCCAGAGCCGCGGCCGGCGAGCTCGGCGCGTCGTTCGTCAACGTCGGCCTGTCCGACATCCTCGACATGTACGTCGGGTCGAGCGAGCGCAACCTGCGCGCCACGTTCGAACTGGCCCGCCGCAACCGCCCGTGCGTGCTGTTCTTCGACGAGGTGGACGCGCTGGCCGCGCGCCGCTCCGACATGCGCCAGGCCCACACCCGGCAGCTGGTCAACCAGTTCCTGGCCGAGCTCGACGGCGTGGACCAGGACGCCAACGAGGGCGTCCTGGTGCTGGCCGCCACGAACGCTCCCTGGTACATCGACGTGGCGTTCCGCCGCCCTGGCCGGTTCGACCAGCTCGTGTTCGTGCCGCCGCCCGACCCGTCGGCGCGCGCGGCCATCCTGCGCCTCCTCTGCCGCGACAAGCCGCTGGCCGAGATGGACTTCGACGCGGTGGCGCGGGTGACCGACCACTTCGTCGGCGCGGACCTGAAGGGCGTGGTGGACCGCGCGGTGGAGGTCAAGCTCCAGCAGTCGATCAGCGCCGGCCGGCCCATCCCGATGAACACCCACGACCTGCTGGCCGTCGCCCAGGTCACCAGACCCACCGCTGTGCGCGAGTGGCTGGCCACCGCGCGCAACTACGTGCTGCACGCCAACGAGTCCGGCGCGTGGGACGAGCTGATGCCCTGGATCAAGGGCAAGCGGTGAACCCTCGCGAGTCGATCCAGCGGGCGGGCACGCTGCTGCAGATGCGCCGCCCGGCCGACGCGGAGCGGGAGCTGCGCGGCGTGCTCGCCGTCATGCCCGAGCACTTCACCGCGTTCTCGCTGCTCGGCCTGGCCCTCGTCCAGCAGGGCAGGACCGCCGAGGCCGTGTCCGCGGCCCAGGAGGCGGTACGGCTGGCGCCCGACCAGTCGTACCCGCACTACATGGCCGGGCAGGTCTACCTCCGCATCCAGCGGCCGGACCTGGCCGTCACCGCCGCCGAGACGTCGCTGGCGCACAACCCCGAGTCGGCGTCGACCTGGGAACTGCTGGCCCGCGCCCACCTGCGGCTGGGCCAGTACCGCCAGGTGGTCGAGGCGGCCCGCCGGGGGCTGGCCATCGATCCGCAGGAGTCGGACCTGGTGAGCCTCCTGGCCATGGCGCACGTCAAGCTCGGGGAGGCGGAGCAGGCCAGGGCCGCCGCCGCGGACGCCGTACGGCTCGATCCGGAGAGCGAGACCGCGCACCTGGCGTACGGGCACGCGGCGCTGGCCGCCGGCGACGCGAAGACGGCCGCCGCGGCCTTCCGCGAGGTGCTCCGGCTCGACCCCGGCTTCGACCCGGCCAGGGACCTCCTCGTCATGGCGCTCAAGCAGCGCAACCCGCTCTACCGGATCCTGGCGAACCTGCGCGGCCGGTTCCTGGGCGGCTGGCGGATGGTCCTCCTGCTGCCCGCGGTGCCGCCGCTCATCGCCGTGTTCGTCCTCATCGCGGTGCTGCACTGGGCGGCGTGGGTGGCCGAGGCGGTGACCGTGCTGCGGCTGGCGCGCGCGAAGGCGACCAAGCTGCTGTTCGAGGGAGTCGAGGCCCGCGTGGCCATCGCGAGCTGCGCGCTGCCGGCCGCCGGGGTGGGCGTGCTCGCGCTGGGCATCGAGCTCGGCCAGGACGCGCTCGGCATGGCGGGGGCGGCGCTCATGGCGCTGGTCACCCCGGTGCAGGAGGCCACGCACACGGGCTCGGCCCGCGGGCGCCGCGTGCTGTACGGCTGGACGGGGCTGCTCGCGATCGCGATCGTCGCGTCCGTGGTCCTCGGCTCGCCGAGCGCCGCGCTGCTGGCCCTGTACGCCGGGATCGGCACGATCTGGGTGGCCGCCGGCGTACGCCGGTTGTTCCCCGCTCCCGAGCGCTAGCCTGCCCGGTGAAACTTTCAAGCATTCTGCCTGGTCACAGCCATAGAACCCACGGTGCGTTGACGAGCGTGAAGACGGCGGCCGAGCATGACGCCGCGTTCTCCCTCTCCGAAAGGCACCCCCATGCACTTGTCCAAGGCGATGACGGCCGCCCTGGCCACGCTGGTGGCCGGAGCGGCAGTCGCTGTCGCGGTGACCACCGCCGCCCCGGCGGGCGCGGCCGCCGGCACGGGCACCGGCTACCTGCACACCAGCGGCAACAAGATCGTTGACAGCACGGGCGCGACCGTGCGCCTGACCGGCCTGAACTGGTTCGGCATGGAGACCGACAACCGGACCTTCCACGGCCTGTGGTCGAGCACTCCCTGGAAGGGCCACATCGACAAGATGGCCTCGCTGGGCTACAACACGATCCGCGTGCCGTACTCCAACGACGCGCTCAAGTCCGGCGCCACGGCCACCGGCATCAACGACTACGTCAACCCCGACCTGATCGGCCTGTCGCCGCTGCAGATCCTGGACAAGATCATCACGTACGCGGGCGGCAAGGGCATGCGGATCATCCTCGACCGCCACCGCCCGACCGCCGCGGGCCAGTCCGCGCTCTGGTACGTCGCCGCCACGCCCGAGAGCACCTGGATCAACGACTGGAAGGCGCTGGCCCAGCACTACGCCAACAACCCCACCGTCATCGGCGCCGACCTGCACAACGAGCCGCACGCCGAGGGCACCAACCCCAACGCGACCGGCTCCTGCTGGGGCTGCGGCGACCAGGCCCGCGACTGGCGACTGGCCGCCGAGCGGGCCGGCAACGCGGTCCTTTCGGTCAACCCCAACTGGCTGATCTTCGTGGAGGGCGTGAGCTGCCCGAGCGGCGGCCTGTCCAACGTGTGGGACGGCGATCCCACCAACGACGAGGACTGCGGCTGGTGGGGCGGCAACCTGTCGAAGGCGGGCCAGTATCCGGTACGGCTCAACGTGGCCAACCGCCTGGTCTACTCGCCCCACGACTACGCGACCTCGGTCTACCACCAGACCTGGTTCGACGCCCCCGACTACCCCGCCAACCTGCCGGCCATCTGGGACAAGTACTGGGGCTACCTGTACAAGCAGAACATCGCGCCGATCATGATCGGCGAGTTCGGCACCACCCTGGCCGCGAACGTGGACAAGATCTGGCTGCAGGAGCTCCTGAAGTACACGGGGACCGGGGTGAACGGGATGTCGTTCACCTACTGGTCGTGGAACCCGAACTCCGGTGACACCGGGGGCATCCTCAACGACGACTGGACCACCGTAAACCAGGCCAAGCAGGCCATCCTCCAGCCGTACCTGATCCCGCCGACCGGCGGCACCGGGCAGCCCTCAGACACGCCCACGCCCAACCCTCCCGGGCAGTGCACGGTGACGTACAAGCAGACGAACTCCTGGCAGGGCGGCTTCCAGGGCGAGCTGACGGTGAAGAACACCGGCACCGGCACGATCAACAACTGGGCCGCCACCTGGACGTTCCCGTCGGGGGTGACGCTGGTCAACGGCTGGAACGCGGTCGTGACCCAGTCGGGCGCCACGTGGACCGCCAAGGGCCCCGACTACGCCAGGAACCTCGCCCCCGGCGCGTCGGTCGCCGTCGGCTTCACCGCCAACGGCCCGGCCGCCCAGCCCGCCGGCGCCACCTGCTCCTGACCCATCCCACCGTCACGGGCTCCCGCCGTCGCGAGCTCCTGACCCTCCGCCGTCGCGGGCGGACGCGCTCCCGCCCGCGGCCCCCGAACGAGCGCCCGCCCCGCGATCCACGACCGAGCACCGCGGGGCGGGCGCTCGCCTGCCCTCCCCGACGGCCCTCCGCCAAGAACAGCGCCCCTCCCCGAAGGCACGGCGACCCCCACGGCTGTCCCTCCCCCAAGGGACGACAACCCCCTCGGCTCTCTCTCCCCAAAGGGACGGCAACCCCCTACGGCGGGAAGGAGGGTTGACCACGGGTCCCACGTAGTGGATAACGGATTCCGACAAAGGGAGTAAACCTGCACTGTTACGGAGACCCCGATGGCAAGCGCGGCTTCTCCCGCATTGGTCGGGCGCGACACCCAGTTGCGGCTGCTCACCGGCGCCATCGCGGAGCCCCCCTCCGTCATCCAGGTGCAGGGCGAGGCGGGCATCGGCAAGACCAGGCTCGTCAGAGCGGCCATCGACCCCCTGCGCCAAAGCGGGCGAACCGTGCTGCTCGGCCACTGCCACCAGATCCGCGAGCCGCTCCCGTACGGCCCGGTGCTCGACGCGCTCCGGGACGTCGCACCGGCGCTCCCGCCCCAGGACCGGCTCAGCCCGCTCACCGGCGTCCTGCGCGGCCACCTGCCCGAGCTGGCCGGCCACCTCCCGCCCGCCCCGTCGCCGCCGGCGTTCGACGATCCGCGGGCCGAGCGGCACCGGCTGTTCCGGGCCGTCCACGCGCTGCTGGCCGCGGCCGGTCCGGTCGTCCTCGTCGTGGAGGACCTGCACTGGGCCGACGACGGCACCCGTGACCTGCTGCGCTTCCTCACCGACCAGCCGCCCGACGGGCTGGCGCTGGTGGTGACGTTCCGGCGGGAGGAGCTGCCGGTGCCGGGGCTGCCGTTCGGGCACGCGTACCGGCGGACTCCCGGGGTGCGCGGCGAGGTGATCTCGCTGACCCCGCTCGACGTCGAGGGCGTGCGCAGCCTCACCGGCGCGCTGCTCGGCCGGTCGGCGCCGACCCCCGAGTTCGCCGCCCGGCTGCACGAACGCACCGCGGGCGTGCCGTTCGTGATCGAGGAGGTGGTGCGCTCGCTGCTCGACGACGAGGGCCGCTTACCCGAGCCGGACGCGCTCGACCGCATGGCCGTGCCGCTGCTGCTGCGCGAGGCGATGGCCGAACGGCTCGCCGGGCTGTCACCGGCCGCGCTGCGCGTCGTGCGCGCCGCCGCCGTCCTGGGGCTGCCCGCCGACGAGACCTTGATCGCCGCCGTCTCCGCGCCCACCCCGTCCGAGCCCGGGCTGGGCCAGGCGCTGGAGGCCGGCGTGCTGCTCGAGCACAAGGACGGCCAGTACGGCTTCCGCCACACCCTCGCCCAGCAGGCCGTCTACGACACGATCCCCGGCCCCGAGCGCCGCCAGATCCACCACCGCGCCATGACCGCGCTGTCCGGGCTCGACCTGCCGCCCCTCGTCCAGCTCGCCCACCACGCCCGCCGCGCCGGCGACTACGCGGCCTGGCAGCGCCACGGCGCCGCCGCCGCCGACCACGCCGCCGCGCTCGGCGACATCCCGCTCGCCGTCGAGGTGCTCGAAGGGCTGCTCGCCGACCCCAAGCTCCCCCACGACGCCCGCGGCCCGCTGGCGCTCAGGCTCAGCAGGGTCGCCGCCATCGGCCTGTCCCACCGCCGCGTCGTACGCATCCTGCGCCACCTGCTGTCGGACGACTTCCTGTCCCCGCAGGTACGCGGCCAGGCCCGGCTCAACCTAGGCGTGCTCCTGTCCAACCAGGCGGGCGCGGTCGCCGCCGGCCGCCAGGAGATCCTGGCCGCGCTCCCCGACCTGCACGACAGCCCCAGCCTGGCCGCCCGCGGGCTGGCCCTGCTGGCGATGCCCGCGTGGGGCGGCGAACCGCTCTCCATGCACCAGGAGTGGATGGTCCAGGCGGAGAAGCTCCTCGACGACCGCGACCCCGAGCTGACCGCCGCCGTGCTGGTCAACAAGGTCACCTTCGCCATGCTGGTCGGCGCGCCCGACGCCTTCGAGCTGGTCGGGGAGCTGCCGGTCAACGACCCGGCCCCGGCCGTGCGCCGCCAGGTGGCACGCGGCTACTCCAACCTGTACGACGCCGCGGTGGCGCTCGGGCACTACGCGGCGGCCGAGCGGTTCGCGGACCAGAGCAGGCGCATCGCCGAGGAGACCGGCGCGCTCTACCCGGAGTTCCTGCTGGAGATGTCGTCGATCCGGCTCGACCTGCTGACCGGCCGCTGGACGGGGCTGCGCGAGCGGGCCGTCGCCGCCGTCGAGATGAGCTTCGAGGCGCCGCTGCTGGCGGTGGACGCCCGGCTGACGCTCGGCATGCTGGCCCTGGCCAGGGGCGAGTGGGACGAGGCCGGCGAGCACCTGGAGGCGGCCGGCGTACGCGACCTGGACTCGGGCTTCCTGCCCGTCGCCGCGGCGGCCTCCGGCGGGCTGGTGGAGCTGCACCTGACCCGCGACTCGCCGGAGTCGGCGCTGCGCGAGGCCGATCTGGCGGTCGGCAGGCTCCGGCGCAAGGGCGTGTGGGTGTGGGGCGACCAGCTCGTGCCGGCCGCCGTCCTCGCGCTGCTCAAGGCGGGCAGGCGGGGCGCGGCGGCGGATCTGGTGGCGGAGTTCGCGGCGGGGATCGAGGGCCGGAACGCGCCGTCCGCGGAGGCCGGGCTGGACGCCGCCAGAGGGGCGCTGGCCCAGGACGCGGAGGAGGCGGCCCGCCACCACGCCAGGGCCCGGAGCGCGTATGAGGCGATGCCGCGGCCGTACGGCGCGGCGCGGGCGGCCGAGTCCGAGGCGGTCGCGCGGTTCGCGCTCGGCGACCGGGCCCGGGCCGCCGACCTCGTCGCCGACGCAGGCGAGCGGTACGCGGCGCTCGGCGCCACCCACGACGCGGCCCGCTGCCGCCACCTGCTGCGCGAGATCGATCCGACCGGCGCGCGGCGCAGGGGCCGGCGGGGCCGCAGCGGGGTGCTATCGCCCCGGGAGAGCGAGGTGGCCAGGCTGGTCGCGCTCGGCCGGACGAACCGGGAGATCGCGGAGGTGCTGTTCCTGTCGCGCCGCACGGTGGACACCCACGTGGCCAGGGTGCTGCAGAAGCTCGGCGTGCGGACCAGGGCGGACGTGCGGGAGCCCCGGCCGGACGACCGGCCGGGGCTCGTGGAGAGCTAGACGGTGATGCTCCAGGAGTCGATGAAGCCGGTGTCACCGGCGTAGACGTCCTCGATGTCGAGCACCCAGGTGCCCGCCGCCTGCTGGCTCACCGGGACGGAGAACGTCCTGGTGCCGTACTGCGTGCAGGTCGTGCCGCCGTACCTGTCGACCGCGTACCAGGTGCCGCTCGGCCCGCGTACCCAGATGTCGAGGTCCTCAGCGCACGTGTGGCTGATCGTGATCGAGATCTGGACAGGTGAGGTCGCGGTGCCCGTCGCGGTGGAGGTGATCGAGCTCTGGGTGTTGTTGAAGTCGGTGATCGGATAGTTGGTGCCATTGGTGAACGTCCGGCCGCCCGAGGTGCTCTGGACGGTCAGCGCGTACGTCGCCGTGTGCGTGGCCGTCACACCGGTGCCCGTCACCGTGACGGTGTAGCTGCCGGCCGGGGTGGTGGCCGCGGTCGAGATCGTCAGCGTGGACGAGCCGCCCGAGGTCACCGAGGCCGGGTTGAACGCGGCCGTGGCGCCGGTCGGCAGGCCGCTGGCCGACAGGTTCACCGTCTGCGCGGTGCCCGCCGTGGTGGTCGTGCCGATCGTGGTCGTCGCCGCCGAGCCCGCCTGCACGGTGCCGGACGCGGGGCTGGCCGAGATCGAGAAGTCACGCGTCGGCGGGTTCGAGCTGACGGTGAGCGCGTACGTCGCCGTGTGCGACGTCGAGCCGGTTCCCGTGACGGTGATGTTGTACGTGCCCGCCGCCGTCGACGAGCCGACCGAGAGCGTCAGCGTCGAGGAGTTGCCCGAGGTCACCGACGACGGGCTGAAGCTCGCCGTGGTGCCGCTGGGCAGCCCCGACGCGCTCAGGGTCACGGTCTGGGCGCTGCCGGAGGTGGTCTGCGTGCCGACCGTGGCCGTCGCCGAGCCGCCGGGAGCCGCGCTGCCGGAGGTCGGGCTGAGCGAGATCGAGAAGTCGCTGGTCGAGGTGCCGCACGCGGGCTCGCCCGAGGCCGCCGCCACGCTGACCGCGCTCCACGCCGCCTTGGTGGTGTTGCACTGGGCGCTGTTGGCGCCGAACAGCTCGATCGCGGCCGCGACAGAGGCGGCGCGGATGTTCGTGTAGCGCCAGGACGAGGTCTTGCGGGCCAGCGCGCCCATGTAGATCTTGCCGGCGTTCTGGATGCCGACACCGGTGACCGACGAGGGGCCGCCGGAGCAGATCGGGCTGGACGGCTTGCCGCCGCCGGGGTTGTTGCCCTCGGCCAGCAGGTAGAACCAGTGGTTCAGCGGACCCGCCGCCGCGTGCACCTCGGTGCTCGGGATCGAGGAGGAGTAGCAGTTCGGGTCGCCGAGCGCGCTCGGGTTGTACATGTTTCGGATCGGCCCGTCGCCGACCAGGTCGACCTCCTCGCCGACCAGGTAGTCGGCCGGGTCGTTCGGGTTGGCGGCGTACGCCTCGGTGAGCGCGCCGAAGATGTCACCGGTGCCCTCGTTGATGCCGCCGTTCTCGTTGCCCGATCCTGCGCCGCCCGGGGTGGTCTGGAAGATCGCGTGCCCGAACTCGTGCGCCACGACGTCGATGGGGGTCGCCTGACGGGCGTTGTCCTGGCTGTGGCCGAAGTTGGTGTAGCTGCCGTTCCAGTAGGCGTTCACGTCGGCGAGCCCGACCCGGGCGGGGAAGCCGCGGCCGCTGCCGTTGATGCCGCTGCGGCCCAGCCAGTCGCGCAGCATGTCCCACTCGCGCTGCACGCTGTAGAGCGCGTCCACGCAGGCGGTCTCCAGGTTGGTGCCGCCGGCGTTGCCCCACGCGTCGTCGGTGCCGGTGTAGGCGCTGCCGTTCTGGCCGCCGCACTGGATGCCGGGCCTGGACGTGTCGGTCATCGAGTACGAGCTGCCGGAGCCGCTGGTCCCGATGGTGACCTGGCCGTAGTAGTAGCCGTTGCCGGTGCCGGCGCGTACGAGGTCGTACGAGTCGGCGATCTCACCGGTACGCGCGTCCACGAACACGTGCTGGATGCTCGGCTTGCCGTCGGCGATGCCGCTGACCGTGGCGTCCCAGGCCAGCCTCGGCTTCTCGCCCCAGGCCAGGACGACCAGGCGGGGCGCGGCGGTGTCGTCCACGCGCGAGAGCTTGGTCCTGGCGACCTCGGTGGCCTTGGCGGCGCTGACCGTGGCCCTGGTCGGCACGTTGCCCGGGGTCGGGCCCGTCGCCGCGACCGTGTCCCGGACGTTCCCCGCCGCGTCGGTGACCACGACGGCGTCGCCGCCGACCATCGGCAGGCCCTTGTAGGTGCGCTCGTACGACACGTAGAACATGTCGGCCGCGCCCGGGGTGACCGCCACGCGGCTGTAGGCCTCGTCGGGGCCCCGGGTGAGCTCGTCGAGCTGGCTGGAGACGGCCTTGTCGGCCACCTGCGCGGCGAGCGAGGCGGGGTCACCCACGCGCGCCGTCTGCTGCTGCTGCGGTGCGGCTCCCGGAGGGGCGGCGTTCGCGGGTGGCGTCTGTAACGCCAGGGTCGTGGCCGTGGCCACGCCGACGACCGCCGCGAGTAAGGCTTTGCGTTTCACGGCTGTGCTGCTCCTTTCGAAGATCTCCCTCGGGGTCGGCGCGCTTCGTGAGCGCACGACGGCCCGCGCGCCGCACGGGGATCGCCTCGGCGGCGGGATTGCAGGGAGATTGGGGGGTGGAAGCTAGCAGTGCTGTTGCGCCTTGATGCCGCGACGCTAAACGGTCACTCCCGACTGGGAAATACGTATACGCATCGGTAGGTATACCGATAATTCCGTTTCAACTGCTCAGTTGGGGGACAATCGGGGCGTGCAATTCGGCATCCTGGGCCCGCTCCAGGTGCGCTCCCCCGATGGCGAGCCCCTGGCGATCGGCGGTCCGCGCCCGCGGGCCCTGCTCGCGTTGCTGCTGCTCGACGCCGGGCGGATGGTGAGCGTCGAACGGCTCATCGACGGCCAGTACGGCGACCGGCCGCCCACGGAGGCCGCCAACGCCATCCAGGCGCAGATCTCCCGGCTCAGGCGGAGCCTGCCGGCTGGCCTGATCGAGTTCCACGGGGCGGGATACCGGCTGGCGGTCTCGCCGGACGACGTGGACGCGCACCGGTTCGAGCGGCTGTCCCGCGAGGGACGCAGGCTGCTGGCGGCCGGTCGGTTCCCGGGAGCCGCCTCCTCGCTGAGGGAGGCCCTGGAGCTGTGGCGGGGACCGGCGCTCGCGGACGTGGCCGACGCGCCGTTCGCGGGGCCGCAGGCGCTCCGGCTGGAGGAGCTGCGGGTGTCGGCCATGGAGGACCTGATGGAGGCCGAGCTGGGCCTGCCCGAGGGCAGCCCGGTGGCCGCTCTGCAGGACCTGGTGGCCGCGCATCCGCTGCGCGAGCGGCCACGCGGGCTGCTGATGCGCGCGCTGGAGGCGGCGGGGCGGCCGTCCGAGGCGCTGACGGTCTTCGACGAGACGCGCCGCCTGCTCGCCGACGAGCTCGGCACCGACCCCTCGCCCGAGCTGGCGGCCCTGCACCTGGCGATCCTGCGCGCCGAGCGGCACCAGGTCCGGCGGGTCGCGCCGCCGGCCCAGCTGAACCGGCTCGTCGGGCGGGAGGACGAGCTCGCGCGGCTGGCCGCCCTGAGCGGCGTCCGCCTGGTGACGCTCGTCGGCCCCGGCGGCATCGGCAAGACCCGCCTGGCCATCGAAGCCGCCACCCGCCTCCAACCCCTGGGCACGACCGCCGCCGACGGGGGTGCGGCGCGGCGCGGCCGGGAGGCGTGTTTCGTGGACCTGTCGCTGGTGGACGGGACCGGGCAGGTGGCGAGCGCGGTGCTGGCGGCGCTCGGGTTGCGCGAGTCGGCGCTGCATGGGCTCCCCGACCCCACCGAACGCCTGGTGGCGGCGCTGGCCGAGCAGGACCTCCTCCTCGTCCTGGACAACTGCGAACACGTGCTCGCCGAGGTCGCCACGCTGGCCCGCCGCCTCCTCGCCGCCGCCCCCGACCTGATGATCATGGCGACGAGCAGGGAGCCGCTGGGCCTCACCGGCGAGCACCTGGTCCCGCTGGCGCCCCTGCCCACCGACCCGGCCGTCACCCTGTTCGCCGAACGGGCGGCGGCCGTGCGGCAGGAGTTCGCGGTCGGGCCCGGCAACCTGGACGCCGTCCTGCGGATCTGCGCGGCGCTGGACTGCCTGCCGCTGGCCATCGAGCTGGCGGCGGCCCGGATGCGCACGTTCGGCGTGGAGGAGATCGCCACCCGGCTGGCCGAGCACGACAGGTTCCGGCTGCTGTCGCGCGGCGACCGTACCGCCCCCACGCGCCACCAGACGCTGCACGCCATCGTGGAGTGGAGCTGGAGCCTGCTCGACGCCGAGGAACAGGCACTGGCCAGGCAGTTCTCCGTGTTCGCCGGGGGCGCGAGCCTGGAGGCGGTGGAACGGGTGTGCGGCGCGGACAGCGCCGACCTGCTGGCCGACCTGGTGGACAAGTCGCTGGTCGAGACCGACGGCGAGCGCTACCACATGCTCGACACCATCCGCCTGTTCTGCGTGGAGCGGCTGGCGGAGGCGGGCGAGGAGGACCGGCTGAGAGCGGCCCACGCCGCCTGGTTCCTGGAGTTCGCGCGCCGCGCCGACGGCCACCTCTACAGCGCCGAGCAGCTCCGGTGGCTGGCCCTGCTCTCGGCCGACAACGCGAACCTGCAGGCGGCGCTGCGGTGGAGCGTCGAGCACGACCCGCCGGCGGCGGCGCGGCTGGTGGCGGCGCTGGCCATGTACTGGTGGCTCAGCGGGCGGCGGGGGGAGGCGACCCCGCATGCCGTGCGGCTCCTCGACGCCATCGGCCCCGAGCTGGGAGAGGAGTACGTGCTGGTGGTGCTGCACGCCGTACCCGACACCGGATCGCCGCACTGGACGCAGGCCCGCGCGGTCATCGAGTCGCTCGACGGGCCGATGCGGTGCCCGTTCGGCGCGGCCTTGTGGGGAATGATCGTGGGGCCGCCGGAGCCGCAGGCGCTGGCCGGGCGAGTGCTCGCGTCCGACCCGTGGAGCAGAGCACTCGATCGGCTCGGCCGCGCGCTGCTGGCGCTGATGAGTGGCGGCGTCGCGGTGGCGGAGCGGGAGCTGGAGTGGGTGCTCGCGGAGTTCGGCTCCATGGGGGAGCGCTGGGGCAAGGCGCAGGGCCTCGACTGGCTCGGGGTGATCGCGAGCTGGCGCGGCGAATGGGGACGGGCCATGGCACTGTGGCAGGACGCGGTCGCCCTGCTGGAGGAGCTGGGCGCGGTGGAGGAGTTGGTGGACGTGCTGGGCCGGCGGGCCGACGCGCGCTGGCGGGCCGACGACGTCCAGACGGCACGCGCCGACTCCGAGCGGGCCGGGGAGCTGGCGCGCCGGCTGGGGAGGCCAGAGCTGGTGGCGGCGGTTCACTTGCGGCTGGGCGAGATCGCCCGGTCCGAGGGCGACCTCACAGAGGCCGGCCGCCTGCTCGACGCGGCCCTGGCCGCCTCGGAGGGCGGGGCGTTCACGTCCACGGGGTTCAGGTCGCACGTGCTGACGGCGCTCGGCCGCCTGGCCGAGGCGACCGGCGACGCCGCCGAGGCCACACGCCAGCACGCGGAGGCCCTGGCCATGGCGCTGAAGTCGCCGCTGGCCATCGACCTCGCCGACGCCGCGGAAGGCCTGGCGGGCCAGTGCCTGCTGGACGCCGCGGAAAACCCGGAGCGGGCGGCGGTGCTGCTCGGGGTGGGGGTGGCGCTGCGTGGCATGGCCGTGGCCGGGGATCGGGACGTCGCCAGGATCGCCGCCGCCGCCACGGAGGCCCTCGGGCCCGCGGGATTCGCGGCGGCGTACTCCAAGGGGGCGTCGATGAGCAGGGACGACGCGCTCGCCACCCTGATCGCGACCGCGAGCCCGGACCGCTGACCCAGCCGCTGATGGGGCCCGCCCCGGCTGTCAGCCGGCAGTCGCCCCGCTGTCAGCGGCGCTCGCGAAGCTGACGGACATGAAGAACACCAACGTCCTCATCTCCGGCGCCAGCATCGGCGGCCCCGCCCTCGCCCTCCTGCTCTCCCGCTACGGTTTCAACGTCACCGTCGTCGAGAAGGCCCCGTCGCTGCGCCCCGGCGGCCAGGCCGTCGACTTCAAGGGCCACACCCACCGCACCGTCCTGACCCGCATGGGGGTGCTCAAGGACATCGAGGCGCTCCAGACCGGCGGCTCCGACCAGGTGATCGTCGACGCGAACGGCCACAAACTGACGGTCATACCCGGCGAGTTCACCGGCGGCGAGATCGAGATCGAGCGCGGCAACCTGTCCAGGATCTTCTACGAGCGGACCGCCGCGAGCTGCGAGTACGTCTTCGGCGACTCGATCACCTCGCTCACCGAGACCCCCGGTGGCGTGCACGTCACCTTCGAACGCTCCGCCCCCCGCACGTTCGACCTGGTGGTGGGGGCGGACGGCATCCACTCCAACGTCCGCCGCCTCGCCTTCGGCCCCGAGGCCGACCACGTGAAGCACCTGGGCTACTACTACGCCCTGGTCGACGTCGAGGGGGACTTCGGCACGGTCTCGAAGATGTACAACGAGCCCGGCAGGATGGTCGCCGTCGGCGGGCCGAAGGCGCCCGCGTTCTTCGTCTTCGCCTCCCAGCGCCTCGACTACGACCGGTACGACATGCGGCAGCAGAAGGACCTGCTGACCCGCGCCTACGCGGGCATGGGCTGGCAGGGCCCGGCGCTCATGGAGGCGGTGCGCCGCTCTCCGAACGTCTACCTCGACTCCGTCAGCCAGGCCGTCATCGACCGCTACCGCCAGGGCCGCGTGGTGCTGCTCGGCGACGCCGCGTACGGCAACACCCTGGCCGGCTTCGGCACGGGCCTGGCCGTGGTCGGCGCGTACGTGCTCGCGGGCGAGCTCAAGCGGGCCGGCGGCGATCACCGCGTGGCCTTCGCGCAGTACGAGGAGCAGATGCGCGGATACGCCAAGGTCGCCAAGAACGGCAACGCGGGCCCCTTCCTCGCCCCCCGTACCCGGAGGGGGATCCGGATGCGGAACTGGATGTTCAAGTACAGCTTCCTGCTCGGTTGGATGATGAAGATGACCGACAAGTTCGCGAACGACATCACGCTGAAGGAGTACTGAACCTTTCGCGCATCGGCCGCATCCAACTCACACATGAACAAGATTCAGCAGCTTGCCGCCCTGTCCGTGCTGCCCGTCGCCGCGGCCCTGATCGCCCTCCCCGCCCAGGCCGCGGAGCGCCCCACCTGCCCCGTCCCGACGAAGGCGGAGGTGAAGCGGTCGTTCGACAGCAAGATCGACAAGCCGGCCAGGGGCGCCACCGCCATCAAGGGAGTCCGCGTCAACCACATCCCGAAGGGCTTCACGTACGGCGGGGTCGTCGCCGGCAAGCACGACGGCATCACCGAATACGGCTACCAGTGGCTGGACGACCGCCCCAACGCGGACGTCAAGCAGCGCTCACTCTGGGTCAGGGTCGTGTGCTGGCCGAAGGCGAGCAAGCTGGCGCAGCTCAAGAACGGGCCGTTCGACATGGGGACGTTCTCCGGCGACACCGAGACCGTGAAGATCGGTGGCCGTCAGGTGCTCACCCAGGAGGGTGACGGCGCGCTCGGCGACGGCCGGTACGCGGGCTGGGTCGAGCGCAAGGGGGTCGTCGTCACCGTGATGGCCAGCACGCCCCTCGTCCCCGAGCTGTCGAAGATCATCGAGGGGATCAAGCTCTGAGCAGGCCGACCCCGCCGTCGATGCGCAGCTGCGGGGTGCTGTCCAGAAGGGGGATGTGGGGCTCGTCGTCGCCGATGTGCCAGTCCTGGACGGGCACCAGGCCCGGCCCGATCAGCTCGAACCCGTCGAACAACCCCAGCACCTCGTCCCGCGTCCGGAACCGCGCCTGCGCGGGGGTGCCCGCCGTCGCCATGGTGAGCTGGGCGATCGCCTCGGGGGCGCTCTCCGCCATCCCGTGAGTGGCCACCAGGCAGCTGCCCGGCACCATGCGCTTCCTGAAGGCGGCCACGATGCCGCCGGGGTCCTCCTCGTCCATGACGTAGTGGAGCACCCCGACCATCAGCACGCACACCGGCTGCTCGAAGTCGATCAGGCCGGTGACGCTGGGGTCGGAGAGCACGTCTTCGGGGCGGCGCAGATCGGCCTGGATGCTGGCGATGCCCGGCGAGTCGGCGAGCAGCACCTGCGCGTGCAGCCGCACCACCGGGTCGTAGTCCACATAGACCACCCGGCAGGCCGGGTTCACCGAGCGGACGGTCTCGTGGATGCTGGGCGAGGTCGGGATGCCGGTGCCCAGGTCGATGAACTGCCGCAGGCCCTGCTTCGCCAGATGGCGGACGGCCTCGACCTGGAACCTACGGTTGGCCCTGGCCACCAGACGGGTGTCCGGGGCGACCGCGAGGAGCTTCTCCGCCACTGCCCGGTCGACCGCGACGTGGTCCTTGCCGCCGAGCAGATAGTCGTACACCCGGGCGGAGCTGGGAACCGTCGGGTCCACTCCGGGCGGAACGCGTTCTAGCTCGGTCACTGGGGGCCGTCTCCTTCCACGCGTGCGACTCCGAACGCCATACTACTCGGCAGTCCAGCACGTAATAGGGCAGATTACGCAGGCACCCTCAAGCCGGACGGGCAGCCCGAACAGAACAGGTTCTGCCCTGCCCGCCGATCAGGAGAAGCGGGCCAGGAGCTCCTCGGCGGCGGCGAAGCCGGCGACCACGTCGGCCACCGTGCGCCGCTCGCGCACCATGCCCACGGCCTGCCCCGCGTAGATGCAGGCCGTGTCGAAGTCGCCTTCGGCCCGCGCCGCCGCCTGCCGGGCCGGGGCGTCGTCGTCCGCGGCCAGCTCGTCCTCCCGCCCGGCCCACCGGTCGAAGAACGCGTTGCGCAGCGCCCGCCCGCCGAACTCGGGCGGCCAGTCCAGGCGCTGGGCGATGTCGAAGACCCGCCCGTACGCGGTCCCCGTCTCCTCGGCCGCCAGCAGGCGCTCGGTGGCCGTCTCGGACAGGGTCGTCTCCGCGCATCCCATGAAGGCCGTCCCGACCCAGGCCCCGGCGGCGCCGGCGGCCAGCACGGCGGCGAGCCCGCGCGCGGTCGAGATGCCGCCCGCCGCGAGCACCGGGACGCTCACCGCGTCGAGCACGCTCTGCAGCAGCGGCAGCGTGCCCACCGCGTCGCGCCCGTGGCCGCCCGCCTCGGCCCCGCGCGCCACGACCGCGTCCACCCCGGTCTGCTCGGCGGCGCGGGCCTCGTCGGTCGTGCCCGCCTGGGTGACGACCGTGATGCCCGCCTGCCGGAGCTCCTCCACATAACGCGCATACGGCCCGAAGCTCACGGAGACGATCGTGGGCCGGAGCTTGAGCACGGCGTCGAACTGGGCCGGGTTGCCGGCCAGCGCCCAGGCCATGAGCCCGATCCCGTACGGACCGCCACCCGCGACGGCGGCCTCCTTGGTGATCCACTCCCCCGTGGCCGCGGCGGCGACCCCGATCATGCCGAGCGCGCCCGCCTCGGAGACGGCGGCGGCCAGCCGGCCCGCGCCCACCCCCGCCATCGGCGCCCCCACCACGGGCACCGCCAGGCCGAACCGTTCGGTAAGCCATGTGCGCAAGGTCATCTCCCCATAGAAAACCCCTGTTGAGACCAGTCTTCCATGGCCTTCCCGACCCCCGGACCGGAAAATAACAGCCGGATGACCGATGCGCTCGCGGCACACACCTGTGCATCCTGGTGGGGAACGGCTTTCGTTCCGCAGCGGAGAGGAGTCACGAGGGCATGGACAACGCGGCAGGCCGCCCGACCGTGATCTTGGACAATGGCGTGGTCGGCAGGGTCATGCTGGCACATCCCTCCAGGCGCGACCTCGTGCTCGTGCTCGGCATGGACGGCACCCTGCTCAGCTGCCAACTCGACGACATCGCCTGTGTGGTCGGGGGCAAGCCCCTCTGCCGCGACGGCTGACCTGCGGGCCGGACGTTCTAGGCACCGGTCACGATGCCGCCGATCAGGCTCGCGGCCGCGAAGTCGTTGGTGAGCCGGTTCTTGGTGAGCGCGAACGCGGTGCCGGTCGCCGTGTCGGCCCAGGCCGCGCTGCCGCCCGCCCCGGGCACCCCGAACACCGTCGGGCTCGCCTCGGCGGTCGAGCCGGGGCCTCCGATGCCATACCCGAGCCCCCAGGTCGTCGGCATGCCGAACACCTCGTCGAGCCCGCTGGAGGCCACCGCCGTCACCTCGCGCAGCCGGCCGGGCGGGATCAGCCGCGTCCCGTCCACCTCGCCGAGCAGCGCAGCGTACATCCGCGCGATGGCCCGGGCCGAGGTCTTGCCGCCCGCGGGGATGTCGGAGGACAGGTAGTCGCCGCGGTTGCCCAGCTCGGCGGTCGGCATCAGCGTCATCGGCCCCGCCTTGAACATCGGCAGGTCCGCCGGCATCTCGCCCCACGCCGCCGGGTCCACCGGCGCGTCCTCCAGCCTGGCCAGCCGGTGGTGCTCGGTCTCCGGCATCCCGAAGTAGAGCTCGCCGGCCACGCCCAGCGGGCCCGCCACGTCCTCCAGCAGCACCTGCGAGATGGGCTTGCCGGTGACCCGCCGGACGATCTCGCCGACCAGGAACCCGAACGTGTACGC
The DNA here is from genome assembly GCF_040680035.1 of Nonomuraea sp. NPDC052116. NCBI lineage: Bacteria > Bacillati > Actinomycetota > Actinomycetes > Streptosporangiales > Streptosporangiaceae > Nonomuraea > Nonomuraea sp. NPDC052116. The sequence goes on from NZ_JBFAWA010000007.1 coordinate 156,745, forward strand.
GTGGTAGCCCACCTTCGTGCCCGGCTCCCACCACAGCTCGGCGTCCTCCAGCGCGGCGACCATCTTGTCCCAGTCGCAGACGTCCTCAGGCGTGGTGTCGAGCGGCACCCCCGGCACGCCGGCCGTGTGCGACAGCACGTGGCGCACGGTCACGCCCTGCTTGCCGTGCCGCCCGAACTCCGGCCACAGCTCCGCCACCGGGGTGTCGTAACCGAACAGCCCCCGCTCGGCCAGCACGTGGGCCACGGTCGCGGTGGCGCCCTTGCCGATCGAGAAGTTGTAGAAGGGCGTGTCAGCCGTGACGGGCCGCCCGGTCCCGGGGTCGGCCACGCCCGCCACCACATCCACGACCTGGACGCCGTCACGATAGACGGCCACCTGGAGCCCGCGCTCCGCGCCTGACTCGACGAGCCCGTCGGCGGCTTCCTGCACCTGCTGCTGAAGATCACTCATGTCCTGCTTTGTCCTTTTCATCGGTGGAACTAGACGGTACCGTACCCACATAAGTACGGAACTGTCTAGTACTGTGTCCTCGTCGAAGGGCGAAGGGATGGGCATGGCACCGGAAGAGGACGGCCGCACGGCACGCAAGCGCAGGCAGATCATGGATGCGGCCCGGCCGGTGTTCCTGCGCAACGGCTACGTGGGCGCGAGCATGGACGAGGTGGCGGCGCTGGCGTCGGTCTCGAAGCAGACCGTCTACAAGCACTTCACCGACAAGGAGCAGCTGTTCACGAGCATCATCCTCGACACGACGACCCAGGTCGAAGGGCTGGCCAAGCTCATCAGCGCGGCGCTCGACGACAGCGAGGACCTGGCGAAGGACCTGGGGGCGCTGGCCCGCCAGTTCCTCGGCGCGCTCATGCGGCCCGACGTGCTCCGCCTGCGCCGGCTGGTGATCGCCGAGGCCGACCGGTTCCCCGACCTCGGCCGCACCTGGTACCAGCAGGGCTTCGAGCGCTCGCTGGAGACTTTGGCCGCCGCCTTCGACCGCCTGGCCACCCGCGGCCTGCTCCGCCCGGACGACCCCGAGCTGATCGCCCAGCACTTCGTGGGCCTGCTGCTGTGGGTCCCGGTGAACAAGGTCATGTTCTGGGGCGGCGGCGACCACTACACCGAGGCCGACCTCGAACGGCTCTCCGAGTCCGCCGTGGCCGCGTTCCTGCGCGCGTACGGGGCCTCCCCGACCGGCAGGGCTAGGTCAGATATTTCCTGAGCCCGGCGGCCAGGGCCACGGCCATGCGCTCGCGGAAGCCGGGGTCGGACATCTTGGCCGCGTCGCCGCGGTTGCGCATGTTGCCGCACTCGATGAACACCGCGGGCCGCACGGAGAGGTTGAGCCCGCCCAGGTCGGTGCGGGTCTGCAGCCCGTCCACGCCGGTGTAGGTGGCGTACGGCAGGCCCGTGCCGTCCCGGTAGGCGTTCCTGATGTCCACCCCGAGGCGCCGGGACGGCTTGATGATCTGGTCGTTGTGCCCGGAGACCAGCCCCGGCATGATCACGTGGAAGCCGTGCCCGCTCGGCGCGGCACCGTCGCCGTGGATCGACAGGACCGCGTCCGCCCTGGCCTCGTTGCCGATGGCGGCCCGCTCGGTGACGCACGGGCCGACGCCCTTGTCGTCGGGCCTGGTCAGCACGACCTTGGCGCCCATCTTCTCCAGGATCGGCCTGAGCCGGCCGGCGACGTCCCAGGTGAAGGCGTGTTCGGGGTATCCGGCGTTCGTCTGCGTGCCGGTCGTGTTGCAGGGCTTCCTGCCGGTGATGATGTCGACCTGGCGGTTGATCTCCGCGGGGTGCGCGGCGTTGCCGCCGTTGTGGCCGGGGTCGATCACCACGATCTTGCCCGAGAGCGCGCCTCCGCCCGGCGTCCGGCTGGCGGACGGCGCCGCGGGCAGCGCCGCCTCCTGCGAAACGGGCACGGCGGTGCCGCACGCCGTGGTCAGCGCGGCCAGCGTGACGACCGCCACGAATCCGGTCCGGTACGCGCACATGATCCCGACCGTACCGGCTGCCGCAGGGCAAACCCAAGACCAGCCTGACCTGCGCGTTCGTGTCGCAGCACAGCTTTCCGGCACCCGAGAATTCCTCATTTTTTATCTGACATTTGAAACATAAATCACCATTTTCCGGACTTGGTGATAAATGGGCCTACCCGGGCGATCACGTTCTTGGTAGACATTTCCGCTGGCGGCCAAACGCCGCCGGCCGAAAGCGGGTTGTCCTTTTAAGGCGATAGGGAGCGGACCGATTCAAGGTGCTTGCCGATGATTTCTTCCTCGTCTCATGGGACACGACCGGCACGGGCAAACCCCGCCTCCACCTGCAGGGCATCGCGCTCGGCCTGGCGGGAGCCCTGATCGGCGAGCTCGTGCTGCACCAGAGGATCGCCGTGCGCGGCGTGCGACTCGACGTGATCGACTCCGAGGACGTCACAGATAAGGTGGCCAATCGGGTGCTGTCCGATATCGGGGATTCGCCGCACCACACCGACGTGCGCACATGGCTGGCGTATCTGGCGCAGCGCTCCGTCGATGACGTGGGCGCGCGGTTGGTCGATGCCGGGCTGCTGGAGCGCGAGGCCCCCAAACTGCTCAGGCGCAAGCCGCCCCGGTTCTTCTCCACCGACTTCAGCAAGGCCATGTGGCCCGCGACCCGGCTGCGGCTGGCGCTGGTCCGACACTGGCCGCTGTCGCCGCAGGACATGGCGCTGGCCACGCTGGTGGACGCGTGCGACATGACGGAGACCGTGCTCGACGATCCGGCCGACCGGCGGGTGGCCCGCCAGTACCTGACCACGCTGCCGACCTCGATACCCCAGCCGCTGCGCGACCTGAGCCGCCAGGTGAGCGCCGCCGTCGGCGACGCCGTACTGACCTACCGCACCTGAACACCCCCACCCCCGGAGGAATCCGATGCTTCCCGTGAAGTCCGGGCCCGACCTCGTCGCCGGCGCGCTCGCCGCCGACCGGCTCGGCGCGCCCTCGGTCGTCTACTTCGTGCTCTCCGCCGCGGCGCCGCTCACCGTCGTGGCGGGCGTGGTCACCACCGCGTACGCGGTCACCGGGATCACCGGGCTGCCCATCGCGTTCCTGGTGGTCGGGGTGGTGCTGGCGGTCTTCGCGGTCGGGTACGTGGCGATGGCCCGCCACATGGCCAACGCCGGCGCGTTCTACACCTACATCAGCCGCGGCCTGGGCCGGCCCGCGGGCATCGCGGCGGCCTGGGTGGCGCTCATCGCGTACAACGCGCTGCAGGTGGGCCTGTACGGCGCGTTCGGGACGGCGGCCACGCCGCTGCTGGAGCGCTGGCTGGGCCTCACACCGCCCTGGTGGCTGGTCGCCCTGGTCGCGTGGGCGCTGGTCGCGGTCCTGGGCCTGATGCGGGTGGACGTGAACGGCCGCCTGCTGGCCGTGCTGCTGACCGCCGAGGTGGCGGTCATCCTGCTGTTCGACTTCGCGGACCTGGCCCACCCGGCGGCCTCCGGGTTCTCGATGGAGACGCTGTCGCCGGGCGGGCTGTTCGCACCCGGTGTGGGGGCGCTGCTGGTGATCGCGACGCTGGGGTTCGTCGGGTTCGAGTCGTCCGTGGTGTTCTCGGAGGAGAGCCGGGAGCCGCGCCGTACGGTCCCGCTGGCCACCTACTCTGCCGTGGCGATCATCGCGGCCGTGTACGCGCTGTCGTCATGGGCGATGACGGTCGCCACCGGGCCCGCCAACATCGTGGCCGTCGCGAACCGCGACCAGGCCGACACCATCTTCAAGCTGGCCGGGGCGCACCTGGGCGACGCGGTGGTGGACATCGCCAGGGTGCTCTTCGTGACCAGCCTGTTCGCGGCGATGATCTCGTTCCACAACACCACCGCCCGCTACTTCTTCGCGCTCGGGCGCGAGCGGGTGCTGCCGGCCGTCTTCGGCCGGACGAGGGCGCGCAGCGGAGCGCCCAAGGCGGGCTCGATCGCCCAGAGCGTGTTCGGGCTGGCGGTCATCCTGGTCTATGCGGCGCTCGGGCTCGACCCGCTGGTGCAGCTGTTCTTCTACGGCGGCTCGTTCGGCGGGTTCGGGGTGCTGCTGCTGATCTTCGTGACGTCCGTCGCGGTGATCGTCTTCTTCGTCAGGGAGCCGGGCGGGGAGACGCTCGCGCGCCGGGTGATCGCTCCGGTGCCCGCCGCGCTCGCGCTGGCCGTGATGGTCTGGCTGGCGGTGACGAACTTCGCGGCACTGCTCAACGTACCCGAGAGTGATCCGTTGACCTGGATTCTGCCCGGTGTTTACGGGGTAGCTGCGGTAATTGGGGTGATTTGGGCGTTCATCCTGCGTACCGGACAACCCGCCGTTTACTCACTGGTCGGGATGGGCGCCAAGGCGGCGACCGCCCAGGACGGCATCTGACAGAACGAGAGGAGCCTGGGCGATGAAACAGCAGACGTGGGCGATGCGGCCGGTCATCCGTCACGCGACGGCGGACGATGCGGGACGGGTGGCGGAGCTCATCGCGACCGCGTTCTCCGGGCTGAGGGCGGTGCACTACCTCGTGCCGGATCGCAGGGAGCGGCACCGGGTCATGACCGCCAACTTCCGGATCCTCGTCGACCACGCCGTCGAGCACGGGGAGATCCACCTCATCGACGACGGGCCCGCGGTGGCGGTCTGGTTCCCGCGCACCGCGCCGCTGCCCGAGCCGCCCGACTACGACCGCCGCCTGGCCGAGACGACGGGCGAATGGGTCGAGCGCTTCCGCGTGCTCGACGAGTTGTTCGAGGCGAACCATCCGGCGGAGCCGTACCACCATCTGGCCTTCCTGGCGGTCCACCCGGACCGCCAGAACGAGGGGCTCGGGTCGGCGCTGCTGCGCTACCAGCACGCCCGGCTGGGCGACGTGCCCGCGTACCTGGAGGCCAGCGACCCGCGCAACCGCGACCTGTACGCGCGCCACGGCTACCGGCAGAGCGAGCCGTTCGCGCTGCCGGACGGGACGCTGTTCTGGCCGATGCGCCGCCCCGCCTGAAAGTTTCACAGTTTCCGCAGGCCGTTGACGGGACGGCGACGGGAAAGGAGGATCGGAGGGCTCCGATTGGGAGCGCTCCCAACCCTGAGGACCTCCATGACCCGAAGCCGGGCCGCCTTACTGGCCCTCCTCACCATGGTCGCCCTGTCCCCCGCCACGACGGCACTGGCGGACGAGGGACCCGAGCAGATCGTGAACGGCACCTTCGACTCCGGCACCGCCCCCTGGTGGAGCACCGGCAACACCACCCTCGCCATAGACGAGGGCCGGCTCTGCGCCGACATCCCCGGCGGCACCGCCAACCCGTGGGACGTGATCATCGGCCAGAACGACCTCCCGCTGGTGGCGGGCGACACGTACGCGTACCGGTTCAGCGCCTCGGCGACCCCCGCCAAGGTCGGCAAGGCGCTGATCCAGCTCCCGGTGGACCCGTGGACGCAGTACCTGTCGGCGAACCCGGAGCTGAGCGTCTCGGGCAACGACCACTCCTACACGTTCACCGCCCCCGTGTCGCTGCCGAACTCCCAGGTCGTCTTCCAACTGGGCGGCAGCGCCGAGCCATGGAGGTTCTGCATGGACAACGTGTCGCTCAAAGGCGGCGCCGAACCCGAGGTGTACGAGCCCGACACGGGCCCGCGCGTCCGCGTGAACATGGTCGGCTACCTCCCCCAGGGCCCCAAGAACGCCACCGTGGTCACCGCCGCGACCACGGCCCTGGACTGGGAGCTCAAGAACGCCGACAAGCAGACGGTCGCCAAGGGCCGGACCACCCCCAGAGGCGTGGACGCCAGCTCCGGCCAGAACGTGCACACGCTCGACTTCGGCTCCTACCGCAAACCCGGCAAGGACTACACGCTGACGGCCGACGGCGAGACGAGCCGGCCGTTCGACATCGCCGCGGACATCTACGACCAGCTCCCCACGGACGCGCTGAAGTTCTACTACACGCAGCGCAGCGGCATCGAGATCCTCGACAGCCTCAGGCCCGGCTACGCCCGGCCCGCCGGGCACGCCGGCGTCGCGCCGAACCAGGGCGACGTGAGCGTCCCCTGCCAGCCCGGCGTCTGCGACTACTCCCTCGACGTCAAGGGCGGCTGGTACGACGCCGGCGACCACGGCAAGTACGTCGTCAACGGCGGCATCTCGGTCCACCAGCTCATGGCCGCGTACGAGCGGGACAGGGCGGCCTTCAAGGACGGCCAGCTCGCCATCCCGGAGAGCGGCAACGGCCGGCCGGACATCCTGGACGAGGCCCGCTGGGAGCAGGAGTTCCTGCTGAGCATGCAGGTGCCGGAGGGCAAGCCGTTCGCGGGCATGGCCCACCACAAGATCCACGACCGGAGCTGGACGGGCCTGCCGCTGCTGCCGCACCTGGACCCGCAGCCGCGCGAGCTGCACCCCACCTCCACGGCCGCCACGCTCAACCTCGCGGCCACGGCGGCCCAGGCGGCCAGGCTGTTCGCCCCGTACGACCCGGCGTTCGCGGCCAGGAACCTCAAGGCCGCCCGCAGGGCGTGGGCCGCGGCCAAGGCCAACCCGGCCAGGTACGCCGACCCGAACGACGGCACCGGCGGCGGCGCCTACAACGACGCCGACGTGAGCGACGAGTTCTACTGGGCGGCGGCGGAGCTGTTCATCACGACGGGCGAGAAGGAGTTCAAGGACTTCGTGCTGGCCTCGCCGCACCACACGGGCGACATCTGGCGTGACCGGGGCTTCGACTGGGGCAACACCGCCCAGCTCGGCCGCCTCGACCTGGCCACGGTGCCCAACGCGCTCCCCGACCGGGCGCGGGTGCGGCAGTCCGTGGTCGAGGGGGCCGAGAAGTATCTGGCGGTCCAGCGGGCGCACCCGTACGGGCTGCCGTACAACCCGCCGGACTTCGACTGGGGCTCGAACAACCTGGTGCTGAACAACCTGGTCGTCCTGGCCACGGCGTACGACCTGACCGGCCATGAGAAGTACCGGGCGGCCGTGCGCGAGGGCATGGACTACATCCTCGGCCGCAACGCGCTCAACCAGTCGTACGTGACCGGCTACGGCGAGGTGGCCTCGCACAACCAGCACAGCCGCTGGTACTCCCACCAGCTCGACCCGGCGCTGCCCAACCCGCCGCGCGGCACGCTGGCCGGCGGCCCGAACTCCGGCATCCAGGACCCGCTCGCGCAGCGACTCCTGAAGGGCTGCAAGCCGCAGTTCTGCTACATCGACGACATCGAGTCGTGGGCGACGAACGAGCTGACCATCAACTGGAACTCCCCGCTGGCCTGGGTCTCCGCGTTCCTGGCCGACAAGAGCGGGCGGTCCGACTGCCGGGTGCGCTACACGGCGCACGGCTCGGGCCAGTTCACCGGCCAGATCGTGGTCGAGAACACCGGCAGGCAGACCGTGGACGGCTGGACCCTGCGCTGGTCCTTCCCCGGCGGCCAGCGCGTCCGGCAGGACTGGGGCGCGGCGCTGTCGCAGTCCGGCTCGGTGGTGACGGCCACGAGCTCCGGCAGGATCAAGCCGGGCAGGTCCGTGACGTTCGGCTTCGTGGCCACGAACCCCTCGGGCCCCAACCCGTCCCCTGAGGTCTTCCACCTGAACGGCGAGCGCTGCGGATGACCCCGCCCGTCCGGCGGCCTCTCCGCGAGAGGCCGCCGGACGTTGCGGACGCTCCGTTGAACGGAATAATCTGGGCCATGCCCAGGGGAACCTCAGAAGTCAGCGAGCCGATGTTCTTCGTGCTCGCCGCCCTACGCGCCGGCCCGCTGCACGGCCACGCGATCAGCAAGTCGATCAAAGAGCTGTCGAGCGGCCGGGTCCAGCCGTCGGTCGGCACCCTCTACGGCATCCTGGAGCGCCTGAACGAGCGCGGCGTGATCACCGTGGACCGGGAGGAGACGGTCAACGGCCGGAACAGGCGCTACTTCCGGATCACCGACGAGGGACGGACCCTGGTCGAGGCCGAGGCCAGGCGCATGCAGGAGGCCGCCTCCCTCGTGCTGCGCCCGATCACATGACCGCCACCATGCCCCAGCCCATGACGTCCCTCGAACGGCGCTACCGCCGGTTACTGCGGGCATACCCGAGGCAGTATCGCGCGGCGCACGGCGACGAGCTGGTCGACGTCCTGCTGGAGTCGGCCGGCCCCGGCAGGAACGTCCCGGTGCCCAAGGAGGCGTGGGGCCTGCTGGTGGGCGGCGTGCGCAGCCGCATCGTCCACCTGGCGACGGGCAGCGCGTGGGAGGACGGCCTGCACCTGGGCATCACGGCCGTGGCCGCCGCGAACCTGGCGGCGCTGCTCCCCTACGCGGGCGCGGTGCCGCTGTGGACGCTGCTGTCGGCGCTCGCGCTGCTGGCCGTCCTGCGCGGACGGCTGACGGTGGCGTTCCCGCTCACGCTCGTCGCGGGCGTGAAGGCGGTCGCGGTCGCGGGCGGCTGGCAGATGTTCGAGCCGACGCTGATGCCGGTGTACCCGTCGGTCCTCACCGGGCGTGCCCTGTTCCAGGACAGCAGCCCCTTCGCCGTGGCCTTCGGGTACGCGGTGGTGCTGCTCGGGCTGCTGGTGCTCATGTCGAGAAGGCGGGAGACGCCGCGGATCCGGTCATGGTGGTGGCCGGCGGCCGTGGTGGCCGTCGCGTGGGCGGGTCCCTCATGGATGGAGGAGGGCAGCTGGTACCCGCTCAGCCTGAGCCGGCTGGCGACGGAGGCGGCGGCGTTCGGGCTGGCCGTAGCGGGCTGCTACCTGGCGCGCGACCACCGGTGGGCGCTCGCGTCGGGCATCTACCTGCTGGTGAGATCGATCGAGCTGTCCATGAACGCCGATTCCCTGACCAGGCAGCACCTGGCCTACTGGGGCGTGCTGGCCGTGCTGGCCCTCGGGGCCGCCTCCGTGCCGTTCCGGAGGCGGCGGCACTGTCTGGATTGACCATGCTCCGTTAAACGGAGTATGGTCTTCCGCCATGACGAGGAAGACGCTGCCTACCGCGCTGCTCGCCCTGGCCGTCCTCTGCGGCTGCGGGGGCGCCGCAGAGACCGCCGCCCCGCCCTCCCCCAGCGCGGCGGCGGCGGCCAAGGACAAGAAGCACCAGCTCGAAGCGGCCAAGGCCGACTGCATGAAGCAGAAGGGCTTCAAGTACGTCGCGTGGGTGAAGCCGGAGCAGCCCCAGAGCGACGAGGACCGCCGCCGGGACGCGGGCGACTACCAGGCCATGCGGAAATATCGCGAAAAATACGGCTTCGAGGTCTTCGCCGAGTTCGTCTACCCCAAGGAGATGAACGCCCCGGCGGCCCAGAGAGAAAGCCCCAATCAAGATCCGAACATGAAGGTCCAAGAGGCGCTCTCCGAGGCTCAACTGAGCGCCTACCACAAGGCCAAGGACGCCTGCATGGTCACGGCGGGCAAGCAGGTCCTCGGCGTGACCCTGAAGTCGAACCTCGACTACTACAACCAGATAGCCCTCACCAGGAAGCGCGCGACGGCCGCCACGCTCGACAGCGACCCCAAGCTGGTGGAGCTGGCCGGGGCCATGGCCACCTGCCTGAAGGGCAAGGGCTACGCCGTCACCGACACCGGGCCGACGGCCATGGCCAAGCGTGGCCAGGACGCGTTCTACAAGGAGCAGGACAAGGTGGGCCGGGAGCAGGACGACACCGTGCCCGATGTCGCGCCTCCGGCGAAGAAGGGCGAGAACCAGCCGATCAACGTGCCGTCGCTCACCGCCGAGCAGGCCAAGCCATATCTGGCCAAGGAGATCAAGGCGGCGCTCGACGACCTGGAGTGCGGCAAGGACTTCTACCCGGTCTTCACTCCACGCAAGTCGGCGATCGACGCGCAGGTCAGGGCCCAGTTCGCCTACTGACACCCAGGATCGGAGGACGGACTTCGCCATGCTCACCAGATTCACCGTGACCGCCACCGCCCTGCTGGCCCTGGCCGCGCTCTCCGGCTGCGGGGGCGCCGCCGAGAGCGCCGCGCCCTCTGCCAGCTCGACCGCCGAGGACAAGGAGGTTCAGCTCGAAGCGGCCAAAGCGGACTGCATGAAGCAGAAGGGCTTCAAGTACGTCGCGTACGTGACGCCGCACAAGCCTGGCACCGAGGACGACAAGAGCCGCGCTTCTGGCAACTACCAGGCGATGCGGAAATATCGCGAAAAATACGGCTTCGGGGTCTTCGCCGAGTACATCTACCCCGACACCTTCAACACCCAGGCCGGCAGCCCCGAGAGCAACCCGAACGGGAAGATCCAGTCGGCGCTCTCCAAGGCGCAGCTGCAGGCGTACCGGAAGGCGATGGACGCCTGCCAGGTCTCGGCGGCCAACAAGGTCCTCGGCCTGAAGCTGAAGTCGACGGAAGACTTCTACGACGCGCAGTTCAAGGCCTCCGTCCGCGCCCGCAAGGGCAAGCTGAACACCGACCCCGACCTGGTCGAGCTGGCCACCGCCATGGCCACCTGCCTGAAGGGCAAGGGCTACGCCGTCGGCGACACCGCGCCGGTCGCCATGTCCGAGCTGGGGCAGAAGACGTGGCTCGGCAACGAGGACAAGCTGGGCCGCGAGCAGCTGGACGACGTGCCCGACGTGGCTCCTCCCGCCAAGGACGACAAGGTGCCGATGTACTACGCGCCGACGCTCACTCCCGAGCAGGCCAAGCCCTATCTGGCCAAGGAGATCAAGGCGGCGCTCGACGACCTGGAGTGCGGCAAGGACTTCTACCCTGCGTTCCTGCCGAAGGAGCAGGCGGTCCAGGGGCAGGTCAGCGCCCAGTTCGGCATGTGACCACGGCATGAAGTCACCGCGCAAGCTCCTCGCCGGCACCGTCGCCGGAGTTGTGATCATCGCGGGCGCCGGCTGGGCCGTGGGCTCCCGGCTGCGCTCCCCCGCCGACGAGGCGGCCCGCCGCGCCGCGCCACGGGCCTCGCTCGTCACCGCCGCCGTCGAGCGCCGCAAGCTCGTCAGCACCGTCGTGGTCAGCGGCACGCTGGAGTACGGCTCGCCCCTGCCGGTCAGCCTCGCCGGGGCCGTCGGCGGCACGGCCGAGCAGCAGCGGGCCACCCGGGCGCCGCGCCAGGGCCGGCTCGCGGAGGGCTCGGTCTTCCTGGAGGTCAACGGCCGCCCGGTGTTCGCGCTGCGCGGGTCCGTGCCGATGCACCGCACGATCGCCCCCGGCAGCAAGGGGGACGACGTCAAGCAGCTCCAGCGGGCGCTGCGCAGGCTGGGGTACGGCGGTCCCGTCTCCGGCGTGTTCGACCAGGCCACGATCGCCGCCGTCACCCGCATGTACACGAAGAAGGGGTACGAGGCGCAGCAGCCGACGCTGACCGACCGGCAGTCGTACGACACGCTGCGCAAGGCCGTACAGACCGCCCAGGAGACCCTCGCCGCCGAGAAGAAGACGCTGGACCAGGGGCGCGACGTGCTGCCGCTCAAGATGAGGCTGACCAACGCCAAGGCGGACCTGAAGACGGCCGAGCGCGCCCTCCAGGAGGCCGAGGCCCGGGAGGTGACGCCGGAGGACGAGACCAGGACGGCGGCGGCCGAGGCGGCCGTGCGCGCGGCGCAGGAGAAGCTGGCCGAGGCCGAGCAGGCGCTGGCCGAGGCCAGGAAACAGCCCACGCCGGCGGCCACCGCCACCCCCCAGCCCACGGCCTCCACCGACACGAGCCTGCTGGAGCTGCGGGTCCAGAACGCCCAGGCCGACCTGGCGGCGGCCCTGGAGGCGCGCGAGCGGGTCGCGGAGGAGGCGCGGCAGGCCAGGGAGAAGAGCCTGGTGGAGCTGCGCAAGGCCGTACGGACCGCGAAGGAGGCCAAGGCCACCGCCGAGCAGGCGCTGCGCCAGGCCAGGCAGCTCTCCCCGACCAGGCTCAAGGTGACCAACGCCGGTAAGGACGTGGCGGCGGCCAAGGGGATGCTGGCCGAGTTCGCGCGTACGTACGGGACCTCCGTCCCGCCCGGCGAGGTGGTGTTCCTGCCGAAGCTGCCCGCCCGGGTGCGCAAGGTCTCGGTCAAGCAGGGGCAGCAGGTCGAAAAGGAGGTCGCCACGGTGACCAGTTCGGCGTTCACGGTGACGGGGGCGGTGGAGGCGACGGAGGCCGAGCTGCTGCGCACGGGCATGGAGGCGGCCATCGAGCTCGACACGGGCAAGACGTACAAGGCGCGCCTCACCGCGGTCGGCGACCAGGCCAAGGTGCCCGGCGCCGAGGAGGCCAAGGACGGGTCGGAGCCCGTCCTGATCACGCCCGCCTCGATGAAGGGGCTCAAGCCGGGGACGGCGGTGACCGCGCGGGTGACGGTGGGGGCCACCAAGGAGCCGGTGCTGGTCGTGCCGGTGGCGGCGGTGATCACGGGGGCCGACGGGAGGGCCCGGGTGCGGGTCGAGTACGCCACGGACCAGACCAGGGACGTCGAGGTGCGTACGGGCCTGACCGCCGACGGGAACGTCCAGGTCGCCGGCGCGATCGAGGAGGGCGACCGGGTGGTGGTCAGCGGTGCCTGAGCCGGTGATCTCGCTGGCGGAGGTCAGCAGGGAGTTCGCCGCCGAACCGCCGGTCCGGGCGCTCGACCGCGTCACGCTCCGGGTGGACAGGGGCGACTACCTGGCCATCGTCGGCCCGTCGGGCTCGGGCAAGTCGACCCTCCTGAACGTGCTCGGCCTGCTCGACCGCCCCAGCTCCGGCAGCTACCGCCTCGACGGCACGGAGACCACCACCCTGCGCGACGGGGCCAGGACCAGGTTGCGCGGCGACCGGATCGGCTTCGTCTTCCAGTCCTTCCACCTGCTCTCCCACCGCAGCGTGGTCGAGAACGTCATGCTCGCCGAAATTTATCGGAGCAGAGGAGCTCGGAGGGAGAGAGCGAAGCCAACGAGCTCCGAAGCGGCTGCGACCATCAACGCAGCCAGGCAGGCGCGTAGAGGCAGGCGGGAGCGGGCCCTGGCGGCGTTGGAACGGGTCGGCCTCGGCCACCGGACCGGGTTCGCGCCCGACCGGCTGTCCGGGGGCGAGCGCCAGCGTACGGCCATCGCCAGGGCCCTCATGGGCGAGCCGTCCCTGCTGCTGTGCGACGAGCCCACGGGCAACCTCGACAGCCGCAACACCGAATCGGTGCTCGGCCTGTTCGACGAGCTGCGGGGGCAGGGGATGACGCTCGTGGTCATCACCCACGAGCAGGAGGTCAGCAAGCGGGCCGGGCGCCGGGTGCGGATCACCGACGGCGTGCTGGTGGAGGAGGAGTGATGCACGTACGCGACCTGTTCGGGGAGGCCGTGGCCGGCATGCTCGCCCGGCCGGTGCGCTCGGCGCTCACCACGCTCGGGACCGTGCTCGGCATCACCACGCTGGTCATCACGCTCGGCGTGGCCGCCACCGCGGGCAACCAGATCGTCGGCCGGTTCGACGCGCTGGTGGCCACGGCCATCACGGTGGAGGTGCCGGAGTCGCCGAACACGCCGCTCGTGGAGTGGGACTCGATCGACCGGCTGACCAGGCTGCGCGGCGTCGAGTCCGCCGCCGCGCTGGCCGAGTCGGAGGACAGCGCGAACCTGTCCGTGCGCTCCAACGACATCGTGGACCCCACCAGGGTCACCGCCCAGTCGTTGACCGTGCTGGCCGCGACGACCGGGCTGCCCGAGGCGGCGCGCGGCAGGATGGTGCAGGGCAGGTTCTACGACCGAGGGCACATCGAGCGGCGCGACCGAGTGGCGGTGATCGGCGACCAGGCGGCCAAGCTGCTCGGCGTCGGCCGCCTCGACCGGGCGCCGGCCATCTTCATCGGCAAGCACGCGTACACGGTCATCGGCATCCTGGGCGACCTGCGCCGCGAGCGGAACCTGAGCACCGCCGTGTTCGTGCCGCCCACGGTGGGCAGGCAGTTCGGGCTGCGGAACGTCACCAGGGTGCTGGTCAACACGAGCCTGGGCGCGGCGGACCTGGTGGCCCGGCAGGCGCCCACCGCGCTCAGCCCGGGGAACGGCGACATGCTGCAGGTGATGGCCCCGCCCAGCCCCACCAGGGCACGTGACCAGGCGCAGGACGACGTCAACGCGCTCTTCCTGATCCTCGGCCTGGTCTCGCTCGTGGTCGGCGCGGTCGGCATCGCGAACGTCACGCTCGTCACCGTGATGGAACGCGTGCCGGAGATCGGCCTGCGCCGCTCGCTCGGGGCGGCCAGGCGGCACATCGCCGCGCAGTTCCTGCTGGAGTCGACGCTGACCGGCCTCGCGGGCGGCGTGATCGGCGCCAGCCTGGGCGTCGTCACGGTCGTCGCGGTGTCGGCCGCCAAGCAGTGGACGCCGCTGCTGGACGTGCGCCTCGCGGTCGCGGCGCCGGTGGCCGGAGCCCTGGTGGGCCTGCTGGCCGGGCTGTACCCGGCGCTGCGGGCGGCCAGGATGGAGCCGGTGGATGCGCTCAGGTAGCGTAGACGGCCGACAGGAACCGGACGAGCACCGCCTCCCTGGCGGCCGCGGGCAGCGCGTCCAGGATGGCGTTGACCGTCGCCATCTCCGGCTGCCCCGCCTCCGGCCGCAGGTCCGCCCCCACGGAGGAGGCCAGCTCGGCGAAGTCCGCCTCACCGAGCGTTTCCAGGTCCGTGGCCGCCACCAGCTCGACCAGCCCGTCGGGCAGCACGACCGGCCCCCGCTCCCGGGCGGCCTCGGCCGACTCGGCGATCACCTTCAGCAGGTCCTCGACCCCCGCGAGCGTCACCCCGGTGACCGTGATGTGCAGGTTGGCCGGGATCCCGGCGTACGAGAGCTGCGGCTGCAGGAACCAGCCACGCTCCCGCGCCTCGTCCGCCAGCACGAACACGTCGATCCCGTCCCCGGCGAACGCCACCAGCGACGACTCCGGCTCGCCGAGCACCCGCAGCCCGGGGATCCGCGCGAGCCCTTCGCGCAGCTTGACCGTCGCCTCCAGGGTCGCCCGGCCCAGCTCCAGGTAGCCCTCCGTGCCCAGCGCCCGCAACGTGGCCCAGGCGCCGCCGAGCGGCCCGGCGGACCTGGAGCTCTGCACGGTCGCGTTGACGATCGTGTAGCCGGGCCACGCGGCGGAGGCGAAGTACGCCTTGCGCCGCATCGCGGGATCGGCGAAGAGCACGACCGAGGCGCCCTTGGGGGCGTACCCGAACTTGTGCAGGTCGCACGAGAGCGACGTGACGCCCGGCACGGACAGGTCGAACGGCGGCACCGTCGCACCCGCCGCGCGCAGCCACGGCAGCAGCCACCCGCCGACGCAGGCGTCCACGTGGCACGGCACGCCCGCCGCCGCGGCCACGACGGCGACCTCCTCGACCGGGTCGACCACCCCTTGGGGGTAGGAGGGCGCGGAGGCGACGACCATGATCGTGTTCTCGTCGATCGCGTCCGCCACGTCCCGCGCCCGCACCTTGTACGTCTCCAGGTCCACCGGCACGGCCACGACCTCGACGCCGAGATAGTGCGCCGCCTTGTGGAAGGCGGGGTGGGCGCTGACGGCGAGCACCAGGTTCGGGCGGGCCCTGCGCGCGGCGTCACGCGCGGCCTTGACCGCCAGCATGATCGACTCGGTGCCGCCGCTGGTGAAGATGCCGTGGCCGCCGCCGAGCAGGTCCGCGACCGCGCCGACGACCTGCCGCTCCATCTCGACCACGCTGGGGAACGCGGTCGGGTCGAGGCAGTTCACCTCCAGCATCTCGAAGTACGCCCGCGCCGCCGCCTCGTGGACCTCGGCCCGGCCGGTGTCGTAGACGTACGCCGTCACCTGGCCGCCGCGCACGGGTAAGTCGTGTGATCTCAGCCTGGCCAGCTCGTCCAGCAGCTCTTCGGTGCTCCTCGCCGCGGGGTTCACGTGGGCTCCTTCGTGCGGGGGTCGCCGGGCAGGCCGAGCGTGCGGTGGACGCTCAGGTGCAGGTGGGAGCGGAAGCGGCGCAGGGCGGCCCGGTCGCCGGCGGCCCTGCGGCGGCCCTCCGCGTCCAGCACGCCTCCCTTGGCGAACCCGTGCACGGACCAGATGACCATCCACATCGCGTACTCGAGATCGACCTTCTCGTCGATCAGCCCGCCCTCGACCGCGGGCCGGACGGCGGCGGTCACCGAGGCCATCAGCGGCTGCACGTACTCGCGCTCCAGCTCGGTGATGTCACTGGCGTCGGAGAGCCAGCGGTGCATCCACAGGGCGGGCACCTCGGGGTTGTCCACGCAGAAGTCGAGGTAGTCGTCCAGCAGCCGGTGGACGGCCGCGACGAGGTCGTCACCGGGCAGCCGGGCGAACGCCAGGTCCAGGGCCGCCTTCTCCGCCCGGTGTGCGCGCTCCATGACGGCCAGGTACAGCTCGCGCTTGCCACCGACGTGGTAGTTGACGGTGGCGATGTTCATCCCCGCGGCCTCGGCGATCTGGCGTGTGGAGGTGCCGTCGAAGCCTCGCGCGGCGAACAGCTGTGTCGCGACCTTGAGGATCAGGTTGACCGGTCCGCTGTCCATGCGGCCGAAGGTAGTCCTGCCCTTACCTTTTGGTCAATCACTTGATGGAGACCCGGCTCAGTCCGGCGCCCAGTACTTCACCATGATCTTGTCGAGCTGCTGCACCACCGGCTGCCAGCTCGGCGTCAGCGTGTAGCGGCTCACGCGGTGCTTCTTATAAACAAGCGTGTACTTGAGGAAGTCCGCCCCCTGCGGGGTGGCCTCGGACCGCCCGAGCTTCAGTCCCTTGAGGGACGTGCGCAGCCTGCGCTCCTCCTTGCCGGTGAGGCACTTGTCGACGGTCGGCCCCGTACGGTGGCTGAGCCGCACGCAGCCGTTCGTGTAGACGATCACATGGTCGCTCAGCCCCGCGAACCCTCCTTGCTTCCGGTAGTCGATCAGCACCTTCTTCGGCGCGACGGCCGCCTGCGCGGGAGCCGGGGCCGCGGACAGGGTCAGGGCCGGCAGGAGCACCGGCACGAGCACGATTCGCCACATTTTCTTCACACCTACTTGGACGGATGGGAGCGCCGAACGGCTCAGCCTCAGCCGAACTGGTCCGCGTTCTCCTTGGTAGCCGGTTTCACGGGCACGGCCACCGCCTTGGGGATGCTCTCCCCCTTGGCGGCCCTCACCGCGGCGTCCACCGCCTGCTGCCCCAGCAGCCTGGGCTGCTGGGCGACGGTGACGGAGAGCGTGCCGGCCCGGACCGCCTTGATCGCGTCGGGCGTGCCGTCGAACCCGACCACCTTGACCTGCTGCCCGGCCCGGGCCCCCAGGGCCTTGATCGCGCCCAGGGCCATCTCGTCGTTCTCGGCGAACACGCCGGCGAGGTCGGGGTGCGACTGGATCAGGTTCGTCATGACGTCCAGGGCCTTGGCCCGGTCGAAGTACGCCGGCTGCTGGGCCACGACCTTGATGTTCGGGTACGCGGCGATGCCCTCGGCGAACCCCCTGCCGCGGTCGCGGGAGGCGGAGGTGCCCGGCACGCCCTGGAGCACGGCCACGTTCCCCTTCTCGCCGAGCAGCCTGGCCAGCTCCTGGGCGGCGAGCCGCCCGCCGGCCACGTTGTCGGAGGCCACGGTCTGGGCCACCTCGGCGCCGTTGACGCCGCGGTCGGCGGCGATCACCGGGACGGCGGCCCGGTCGGCCGCCTTGACCGCGGGGGCGGCCGCGTCGGAGTCGACCGGGTTGATGATGATCGCCTTCATGTTCTGGCTGGTGAAGTTCTGGACCTGGTTCACCTGCTGCGACGGATCGTTCTGGGCGTCGGTGACGGTCAGCCTGGCGCCCAGCTTCTTCGCCTCGGCCTGCGCGCCGTCCCGGAACTGCACGAAGTACGGGTTGTTTAGCGTCGACACCGACAGGCCGATCTTGACGTCGCCCGTGGCTCCCCCGCCGCCGCACGCGGCCAGGCCGGCCAGTGCGGCACCCGCTATGAGCATCCGCATGATCTCTCCCCCTAAGTGGTTCCCCTGCGCCGCAGGGTGTCGACGAGCACCGCCAGGGCGATGACCACACCGATCACGACCTGCTGCCAGAACGCCGAGACCGACAGCAGGTTCAGGCCGTTACGCAGGACGGCCAGGATGAGCGCGCCGACGAACGTGCCGAGCGCCCTGCCCTTCCCCCCGGACAGGCTGGCGCCGCCGATCACCACGGCCGCGATGGCGTCGAGCTCGTACCCGGCCGCCGCCTGCGGCTGCGCCGAGGCCAGGCGGCTGGCCAGCACGATCCCGGCCACCGCCGCGAAGCCGCCGGACAGCGCGTACGTGATCAGCTTCTGGCGGCCGACCTTGATGCCCGACAGGCGGGCGGCCTCCTCGTTGCCGCCGATGGCGTACATGGCGCGGCCCGCGTACGTGCGGTTGAGGATCACGGCGGCGATCACCCCCATGACCACCATCACGATCACGGGGACCGGCAGGACTCCGCCGGCCGTGTCGCCCAGGTGCGAGACGGCGTCCGGCATCGGGATCGGGCTGCCCGCCGAGATGACCAGGGCCAGGCCGCGGGCGACGCCGAGCATGGCCAGCGTGGCGATGAACGGCGGCAGCCTGCCGTACGCGATCAGGACCGCGTTGACCAGCCCGCACACCACCCCGACCAGAAGGGACACCAGGGTGGCCAGTGGCCACGGCAGGCCGGCGACGCCGGCGGTCCAGGCCAGGACGATCGCGGAGAGCGCCGCGACCGAGCCCACGGACAGGTCGATGCCGCTCGTCACGATCACGAACGTCTGCCCGAACGCCAGGATCGCGGTGACGGCGGCCTGGACGCCGACGTTGAGCAGGTTCGTCACGCTGAGGAAGTCGGGCGACAGCAGCGACAGCGCCACGACCAGCACCACGAGCGCCGCCAGCGCGCCGTTCTCGGCGAACCAGGCGGCCGCCGGTGACCGGCGGCCCAGGAGCGCGTCACTCGGCACGGGAACCCTCCACCTCCGCGACGGCCAGGGCCATCACGTCGTCCTGCGTGGCTCCGGCCGCGCGCAGCTCGCCGACGAGCCGCCCCCGCGCCATGACCAGGATCCGATCGCTCATCCCGAGGACCTCCGGCAGGTCGCTGGAGACCATCAGCACGGCGTCCCCCTCGGCCGTGAGCTCGTTGACGAGCTCGTAGATCTCGACCTTGGCGCCGACGTCGATGCCGCGCGTCGGCTCGTCGAGGATGAGCACGCGGGCGTCCGCCACCAGCCACTTGCCGATGACGACCTTCTGCTGGTTGCCGCCGGAGAGCGTGCGCACCTCCTGGTCCAGCCCGGCCATCCGGATGCCGAGCCGTTCGGCCGCCTTCGCGGCGGCCGAGCGCATCCAGGAACGGTCCACGAAACCGGCCGTGGTGGCGGCGCGCATGGTGACCAGGCCCAGGTTCTCGGCGACGCCGGCCTGCGGCACCAGGCCCTGGCCCTTGCGGTCCTCGGGGACGAGGCCGAGCCCGGCCTCCATGGCGGCGTGCACGTCGCCGGGCGGCAGCCGCGTCCCCCGTACGGTGACCTCGCCCGCGTCGTAGCGGTCGGCCCCGAACACCGCCCGCACCACCTCCGTGCGGCCCGCGCCCACGAGCCCGGCCATCCCGACCACCTCACCGGCCCGCACCTCGAACGACACGTCGCCGAACGCTCCCCTGCGGGTCAGCCCGGACACCTCGAGCAGCGGCCTGCCCCGCCTGGATGGCCGCCGCGGGTACTGCTGGTCAACGGGCCGCCCGACCATGAGGGCGACCAGCTCGTCCCTGCGGGTGTCCGCCGGGACCCGGGCCACGGACCTGCCGTCGCGCAGCACGGTCACCCGGTCGCCGATCTCGGCGATCTCCTCCAGGTGATGGGTGATGAACACGACCGCCACACCCTCCTCGCGCAGCTGCCGCACGATCGCGAACAGCCGCGCGACCTCACCGGTGGTGAGCACGGCCGTGGGCTCGTCCATGATCAGCACCCGGGCGTCCAGGGCCAGCGCCTTGGCGATCTCGACCATCTGCATGCGCGCGATGCCCAGCCCGGCGACCGGCGTACGCGGGTGCACGTCCACGCCGACCCGGTCCAGCAGCTCCTTGGCCTGCTGCTCCATGCGCCCGGTGGCCACGAAACCGAACCTGCGCGGCGGGCGGCCGAGCGCGAGGTTCTCCGCGACCGTGAGCTGGGGGACGAGGTTGAACTCCTGGTAGATGGTGGAGATCCCCAGCCGCTGCGCGTCCCCCGCGGTGCGGAGGTGCACCGGGCGGCCGTCCATCAGGATGCGGCCCTCGTCGGGGTGGTCGGCGCCGGAGAGGATCTTGATCAGCGTGCTCTTGCCCGCGCCGTTCTCGCCCAGCAGGACGTGCACCTCGCCGGTGCGCAGGCTCAGGTCCACGCCGTCGAGGGCGACCACGCCGGGGAAGGTCTTGCGCAGCCCCTCGGCCTTGAGAATCTCCTCGCTCACGTGGTGGTCTCTATCCGCTCACGAGGCCGGTGAACCACTGAATGCCCAGGTCAGGGTTATTGTCTTGCTGAGTGGGGAGTGAAAATGGGATGACGTCCTCGCGGCTCCGCATCGGGGTGCCCGTCTCCCTGTCCGGGAAGCACGCCCGTTTCGGCGGGCAGGTCCGGCTCGGCCTCGAAGTCTGGCAGTCCCTCGACCCGGCCGTGGAGCTGATCGTCGAGGACGACCACAGCGAGCCTGGCTCCCTGGACGTCGTGCTCCCCCGGCTGGCGGGCCAGTGCGACCTCCTGCTGGGGCCGTACTCCACGCAGCTCATGCGGCGGGCGGGGCGCATCGGCGCGGCGCTCGACAGGCTGATCTGGAACCACGGCGGTTCGGGCGACGACGTTCAGGCGGCCAACCCGGGGCATGTCGTCTCCGTCCAGACGCCGGCCGGCCGGTACGCCGATCCGTTCGTCCGCCGGCTCGCGGAGAGCGGCGACCACAGCCCGCTGCGGATCGTGAGCGGCAAGGGGCGCTTCGCCCTGCAGGTCGCGGAGGGCGCCGCGCGGGCCGCGCACGCGGTGGACATCCCGGTGGTCTTCGGCGGCCCGGTGGACGACTCCTGGAACCTCTTCTGCGCCGGGGCCTTCGACGAGGACGTGGAGGTGGTCAGGCGGGCCCGCCGCGCGCGCACCATCTGCGCCGTGGCCGCCGGGGTGCGGGAGTTCGGCGCGGCCGTGGACGATCCGCGCGGGATCTACGGCGTCGGCCAGTGGTTCCCCGGCGGCGCGGGCGAGGCGGCCTTCGGGGTCTCCGAGCAGGAGTTCGTCGCGGCCTACGAGAAGCGGTCCGGGGTGCCGCCGAACTACATCGCGGTCCAGGGGGTCGCCGCCGCGATCATCGCGACGTACTGCGCCGCCCGGGCCGGTGGGACCGGGCGGGCGGAGCTGTGGTCGGCCGCCGCCGGCCTGGAGACGGCGACCCTGTTCGGCGACTTCGCGATCGACCCGGGCACCGGCCTACAGACCGGGCACCGGGCGGTGCTCACCCGGTGGGAGAGCGAGGGGCCCGTCGCCGCCTGAGGTCAGGCGGCTCGGGGATCGGGCGGCTCCGGGGGTCAGGCGGCTCCGGGGGTCACGATCGCGATGCCCAGGCACATCTCGTCGCTGGTCCCGTCGCCCCACACCACGTACCGGGGCGGCAGCTTCTGCAGCTGGGGCAGCTGGGCGCGCAGGCCCGCGTCGTGCGTGCACGTCACCCGTACGACGTCGCCCTTGTTCACCGTGACTGGCTTGGGCAGGACCCGCAGCGACTGGTCGTCGAAGTTGTACTCGGGCACGTCCAGGAGCGTCTGCGCCTTCGGCGTGCCGGGGTTGAGCTCGACCTTGATGGCGCGGCCGAGCAGGTGCATGTGGCCCGCCATGGCGTGGACCGTGGCGGTGCCCTCGACGGGCATGTCACAGTGCTGGGTCGGCCCCGGCTTGCTCGGCCCGCAGTACTTGGTGAGGATCGCCACCTGCTGCGTCAGCTCCTCGCCGAACCTGGCGCCGACGTCCTTGACCGCGGCGGCCCGGTCGCAGAGCGGTCCCGACTCCTTCGGCGTGCAGGGGAGCTCCACCGGGGCCTGGAACAGGGCGGTCTCCAGGGGCCGCAGGGTCTGGTCGGTCACGCGGAGGCGGATGCCCGAGCGGTCGGTGCCCGGCTTGCCCTCCACGCCCAGCAGGTTGTAGTGGACCTGCATGACGAGCCGGCTGCCCGGCGGCAGCTCGTAGCCGTACTTGGGGTCGAGCAGCGTCTCGCTGGTGCCGGGGGCCCAGTGCGCCACCCATGAGGAGTCGCCGACGCCGTCGTCGCCGAAGCACGTCCAGCCCTGGCCGGGGGTGCGCCGGTCGATCTCGCGCGCCTTGGCGGCGTGCTCGGGGTCGATCCTGAAGAAGATCGCGTGGTGGACGAGGTCGAGGTTCTGGGGCTGGAACTGGGCGCCGGTCAGGAACACCTTGCTCGCCAGCTTGGGGTCGATGAGGAAGCAGCGGTAGTCGTCCGTGCCGCCGTTGGGCGGGTTCGGCGTGTACGGCTCCGCCATCGTCAGGTTGACGAACCGTTCACCGGCCCGCAGCTGGGCCGCCGCAACCGTGGCCTTGGCGGCATGTCCGGTGTGAGCGGTGTGACCGGCCGGCGTGGCGGTGCTCCGGGCGCCGCACGAGGCGAGCAGGACGACCGCGAAGAGTAACGCGGCCGTCCGGGCGAGTCGATTCATGGAATCAACACTCGCCCGCGAGGCCGCGCAGGACATCCTTCCTCAGGACGTTTCCGTTCGTTCTCTGGTATGAGGCCCGGGTCGGCCCCCGGTCATCACATCCTTACGGGAGGGCCGGTCCATACCCCGAGGGAAAAGGAGGAGACGGCGGCTCGTCGTCGTCCTCGTCGGCCCACGCGAGAGTCTCCGGCCGCAGGATCGCCGATGCTCCGAGGACCTCGATCCCCAGCAGGCGGCCTCCCGCGTCGAAGTCCAGCACCACCTCGCCGGGCATTCCATCGCGCTCCACCAGGAACTGCGAATCCGCCTCCCCCTGGCCTATCTCCTCCACCAGATAGATGTAGGCGACGTCATTCTCATCGTCACGTTCGATCCGCACGTCATGCCTTTCAACTGCGGCTATTTCTTCTTCTTCCAGATAGCAGACACGATGCCACCCTTGTTGTTCGTCACAACACGGACGCTGTTGGTCTCATGCACGGTGGTGCCGGGCGTGTTGCCGGGTCTCGTCTGGCCGTTCTCCACCGTCTGCCGGACCTGGTCGTCGCTGATTCCCCGCTGGCCCTGACGATCGGCTGCGTGGGACGTCGTGCCATCGGTGCTGTTGCGGGGGCTACCGCCGCGACGGCCGCCACCCCCGCGGCGGCCGTTGCCGCCGCCCCGCGCGTTCTTGTTGCTGCGGCCCATCTTGGCCATGTAGTCGCTCACGTGGCGAGGGCCGGTCGTCGCTCTCGGCCCCACGGTGCGCCCGCCCGCGCCCGCGAATGCCGGGCGCAGCCCGCCGGGGCGGCGGAGGTTGTCCAGGATGCGGCGCATGGGTTCGAGGATGCGGCGGCGGATGATGCGGGCGATGACGTTGCCGCCTTCGCTGCCCTCGCGCAGGATTTTGCCGACGGTTTTGCGGGCCATGAGGGTGCGTGCGGTGGCGTAGCCGAGGCCGGCCGCGCCGCCGTAGAACAGGGCCTTGTGGACGGCGACCGCGGTGAAGACCGCCTGGGTGCCGACGGCGACCTTGACCGCCGAGACGACCGCGGCGCCGGCCTCCAGCGCCACCGGGGCCAGCTTCATCGCGTTGTTGGCCTGGGTCAGGTGGCCGCCGTCGGCGCCGGCCTTGGCCCAGTGGTTCTGGGCGCTGGTGCCGGACTCTCCGCGGTAGACCTGCTGGACGCCGCGCATCGAGGTGTCGGCTCCGCTCGCGGCCGGGACCGTCCCGGCGTGCGCGACCCGCGTCGCGTCGCGCTCCGCGCGTATGTCGTCCTCGTCCAGGTTCGGCCACGGGCCCAGCATCGCCATCATCCCGGCCGCCGCCGGGGGCAGCACTACACCCATGCGCGGCCGAGCTGCTCGGTGTTCTGGACGTTCGCAGCCTCCATGTCGGCCGTGTTCCTGACCACGGCCTGCAGGCCCTCGCCGGTGGCGCTCATCTCCGTGGAAAGTCCGGTGAGCGCGGCCATCGACGTCGCGCGGCATTCGGCGTACGCGCTGGTGAAGATGGCGAACAGGCCGTCATCCCCCCAGGAGGACACCCCGTCCCCACGTGCCTTGAGCGGCTGGAGAGCAGCGTCGTAGTCCTCTCCATGGGCCCTGATCCGCGAGGCCTCCTGCCCCACCGCCCCCAGAGCAATCTCGAGTCCCATCATGCCGAATGACCATATAGGGACATATAGCGGTCTGTGCAACATTTCGCGTTAATGAGATCTACATCGCCAAGTAAGGATCTTGTCAGCGTGTGTCTAGACTTGGCCACCTGGTCCGCTCTCCTGACCACCGGAGGTCGCCTTGTCCGTCCCCTCACCCGAGCACGACGCCGAATACCTGGAGCAGTACTTCGCCCAGGGCCGGCGGGCCATCCGTGACCTGCGCGCGGCACAGGCCGCGATCCGGCAGTTGGAGGGCCTGGCCAAGAGCAAGGACGGGCTGATCGAGGCGGCCGCCGACGGCCAGGGCGGGCTGACCCGCCTGCGCATCGACCCGCGCGCCCTGCGGCTCGGCGAGCCGACGCTCGGACGCGAGGTGACCGCCGTGCTCCGGGCGGCGCAGGAGGACGCGGTTCGCAAGGCGGGGGTGCTCGCGGACGAGGCCATGGGCGCCGCGAACCTGCCCGAGCCGCTCGACGAGACGTTCGTACGCCGGCGGGTCGAGCAGGCGGCCCGCGATCTTCTCTAAGCTCGGAGGCAAGTGTGTACGGCCATCCCTACGACCCGGCCAACATCAGGGAACAGGACGTGGACGAGGTCGCCCGCCAGGGTGAGCAGGTGCTCGCCTGGCTCGAGACGGCCCAGGAGGACCTCGAAAAGATCGTCGGCACCGGCGAGGCGGCCGCCGGCCAGGTCAAGGCGACCGTCGACGTCAACGGGCTCGTCCTGGACGTCCGGTACGGCCCGCGCGCGACCCGCCTGAACAGCCACGAGCTGGCCGAGCAGACGCTCGCCGCGGTGGGCGAGGCGTGCGCGGACGCCCAGCGCCAGACCCAGGACCTCATGCGCGAGGCCCTGCCCGGCTACGACCCCGTCGAGGCGAACGCCCAGTTCGAGCGCCTGCTGAACGACTGGGGCTGACCTCCCGCTCACGGAGGCGACGTGGGGAACTCACGGAGGCGACGTGGGGAACGTCGCCTCGACCCGGAAGCCGCCCTCCCGGTCCTCCCCGGTCTCCAGGGTGCCGCCCACCAGCTCCACCTGCCGCCGCAGGTCCAGCAGCCCCATCCCGGGCCCGGCGCCGCCGACCCAGGCGTCCGGCTGGCCAGGGGTGTTGCGCACGGCGATCCGTACCGATCCCGGGCGATAGCGCACCCGCACCCGCGCCTCCGCCCCTGGCGCGTGCTTGCGGACGTTGGTGAGGGCCTCCTCCACCATCAGGTACGCGGTGCGCCCCACCACGCCCGACACGGGCACCGGCGTGCCGTCCACCACCAGCTCCGCGGGGACGCCCGCGCAGGCCGACTCGGTGACCAGCGGCCGCAGGTCGGGCAGCGGGAGCCCCAGGTCGAAGCCCTCCCCGGTGCCACGCCGTAGCAGCGCCACCATGTGACGCAGCTCGTCCAGCGCCTCGAACCCGGTCGCCCGGATCTCCTCCGCCGCCGCCCTCCCGCGCTCGTCGCGCGCCGCCATGGCCAGCACCCCGGCCTGCAGCACCATCCGGCTGACCCGGTGGGTCACGACGTCGTGCATCTCGCCCGCCAGCCGTTCGCGCTCGACCCGCTGGGCCCGCTCCGCCAGCTCGCGGCGCAGGCGCTCCCTGACGGCCACGTACATGCCGTACAGGGTGGCCAGGGCGAGCGCCGCCTCGGTGCGCAGGATCAGCGGGAGCCGGTCGGGCAGCGACAGGACGGCCAGGCCCAGGATGATCACCGGCAGCCAGCGCTGGATGCCGCGATACCGCTCCGCCGCGAACGCCATCGCGCCGTACGCGGCGAAGGCGCACGTGGGCGGCCAGAGCGGCGCCGCGTCCGGCAGCGGCACGTGCCAGACCACCGACAGCACGGGCAGGGCGATCGCCGTCCCCGCGCTGACCCAGGCGACGGTGAGCGGCGCCCTGCGCGTCCAGAGCACCGGCACCGCCGCCGCGAGCAGGACCACGAGGACCGGGCCGGTGTAGCCGGTCGCCAGCGTCAAGCCTCCCGCGGCCAGGACCGCGACCGCGTCGATCGGCCGCGGACGGACACCGTCCACCGGCTCATCGTACGATCACGCACCGGCCCTGCCCAGCCTCCAACCGGGCGACCTCAGGTCTTGGTGATGCGGACGGCGTCGGCGATGACGTAGCCCGTCGCCGAGGTCCACCGGCTCACCCCGACCACGTTGTACGTGCCCGCCGCCAGCGTGTACGTGCCCAGCACCCGCCACTGCCCGCCGCCGCTGCGCTGGTCCACGGTGACCGTCTGGTTCCCGCCGGAGGTGGCGACGATGTACGGCGTCGCGCTGTTGTAGCCGGAGTCGGCCGGGTACCACACCTCCACCCGGTAGGTCCCGGCGCTGGGGATGGTCGTCTGGTACCAGGCGGGATCGCTGGCCGAGACCGGGTTGGCGAAGCGGTAGTCGGCGCCGTGCAACTGTCCGGAGAAGGCGGACGTGCCCCAGTTCGAGCTGGCGGTGAAGCCCGCGTCCGAGTTGTCGATCACGACGCTGAACCCGTCGCCGGACTGCCCCACGGGCTTGCCCGTGCTGGCCGCGCTCTCCTGGTGGGTGCGGTTGAGGGCGGTCACGTAGTACGTGAACGCCCCGGAGGCGGCGGACGGGTCCGTGAAGGACGTCTTGCGGGTCGTCGTGAGCAGGTTGCGGGCGTCGGCGAAGGAGCACGGGTCCGCGGTGGACTGCAACCCGTTCACCCGGTACACCGCGTAGTACGTGCCCGAGCCCGTCCACGCGAGCTGGACGCCGGTCGAGCCCTGGGCGGCCGAGGTGATCGCGGGCGCGGGCGGCGCCGCCGCCGAGCCGCGGGCGGGCAGCAGCGCGGGCTTGGAGTAGTGGGCGTTCACCACCCGGGTGATCGACCCGATCCGGTCCGCCTTGACGTCCTTCGCGCTGAAGAAGATGTCCCCGGACACCTCGGGATGCCGGCGGTTGTCGGTCAGGTGGTCGCTCAGCTCCGCCGGGTCCTGCCAGGCGGCGTCCTGCCCGGAGGCTCCGGCGCGGTAGGCGGCCTGGCCGACGACGAGCTGCACGCCGGTGCCCCGCACCTGGTCGGACCACCAGGCCGTGAGCACCTCGTAGGCGGCGGCGGAGAAGCCGATGTGCCAGTAGATCTGGGGCGAGATGTAGTCCACCCAGCCCTGCTTGACCCATTTCCGGCTGTCGGCGTAGATCGCGTCGTACGACTGCAACCCGGACGTGCGCGAGCCCAGCGGGTCGGTCGAGGAGTTGCGCCAGATGCCGAACGGGCTGATCCCGAACGACACGTGCGGCTTCGCGGTGTGAATGCGCTGGCCCAGCTCCTGCACGAGCAGGTTGACGTTGTTGCGCCGCCAGTCGGCGATGTTGCCGATCCCGCCGCCGTGCTGGGCGAACGTGCCCGCGTCGGGGATGGTCTGGCCGTCCACCGGATAGGGGTAGAAGTAGTCGTCGAGGTGCACGCCGTCCACGTCGTACTTGGAGACGGCGTCCATGATCGCGTCCTCGATGAAGGCGCGTACCGCCGGGATGCCCGGGTTGTAGTAGAGCTTCCCGCCGTACGCGAAGCGCCACTCGGGGTGCTGCCGCGCGGGGTGCGTGGCCACGAGCTTGTTCGGATCGGCGTGGTTGGCGATCCGGTACGGGTTGAACCAGGCGTGGAACTCCAGGTTGCGCGCGTGCGCCTCGTTGACCATGAAGGCCAGCGGGTCGTACCCGGGGTTCCCGCCCTGGGTGCCGCTCAGCCACTCCGACCACGGCTCGAACGGTGACGGCCAGAACGCGTCGGCCGTGGGCCTGATCTGCACGACCACGGCGTTCATCCGCTTCTGCACGGCCATGTCCAGCCACGCGCGGAACTCGGCCTGCTGCTTCGCCGCGCTCAGCCCCGTGTCGCTGGGCCAGTCGATGTTCGCGACCGTGGAGATCCACATGGCCCTGAGCTGGCGTTTCGGGGTGGCGGGGTCAGGCGTGCAGGCGGCCGCGGCGGCGGAGAAAGGGGAGGTCACAAGATGGACGAGTACGGCGAAGGCCGCGAGAGCAGCGCGCAACGCGATCACGAAGAGAAGTTTCAGCGCGTTCAGGAGAAAGTGCAATAGTCTTCACCGCTTCGGTGGGGCCCAATCTCGGGGCGCGGAACACGCACCACGTCAGGCGCGCCCGCTCTCTTTGAAGCGGCATTCGAACCTCTTCCCCCCGGCAGCCTCGACACCGGACGACCGCCGTCAAAGGGGCGAAAAGTTTCACCTAACACGTGAGTAATGTCAATTATCGACATATGTCAAGACGTGCCATACGGTGGGCGCGTCTAGCGGTCCACCCGGAGGTAGCAGGTTCCGCGCGCCCACGGTGCGCCGCTTACCACCAACGAGGAGCACCCCCATGACTCTCGTCCGCACGCGATTAGCAGCCCTCGCCACCTCGACCCTCGCCGTCCTCCTCATCGCCGCAGGCCAGCCCGCCCTGGCGGTGGCCAAGGACAGCCCGCTCCAAGCGGCGTTCGCCAAGGCGGCCGCCGCGCAGGACGTCCCCCGCGACCTGCTCGTCGCGCTCGCCTACGCCGAGACCCACCTCGACGGCCACAAGGGC
The DNA here is from genome assembly GCF_040680035.1 of Nonomuraea sp. NPDC052116. Lineage (NCBI taxonomy): Bacteria > Bacillati > Actinomycetota > Actinomycetes > Streptosporangiales > Streptosporangiaceae > Nonomuraea > Nonomuraea sp. NPDC052116. The sequence goes on from NZ_JBFAWA010000007.1 coordinate 185,521, forward strand.
GAGCCCAGCGCCAGCGGCGGATACGGCGTGATGCACCTGGTCAGCAATCCGACCAACCACTCGCTCGAGAAGGCCGCCGAGCTGACCAAGCTCCCGGCCGACAAGCTGAAGGCCGACGACGAGGCGAACATCCTCGGCGGCGCGACCGTGCTGCGTTCCCTCGCCGACGGGCTGGGCCTCGACGAGACGGCCAGGAAGGACGCCGGGCGCTGGTACCAGGCCGTGGCCAAGTACGGCAACGCCTCCTCGCCCGAGCTGGCCCGCCTCTACGCCGACGCCGTGTACGAGCAGCTCGGCCTCGGCATCGACATCCGCGGCGTCCAGGTCAAGCCGCAGGAGGTCACCGCCGACCGGGGCGAGCTCGCCAAGGCCCGCCAGCTGAACGCGCAGGCCGAAGTGGCCAGCCCCGACTACCCGCCGGCCGCGTGGGTGGCCGCCAGCTCCAGCAACTACACCGCCTCCAGCCGCCCGTCGGCCTACGCCATCGACCGGGTGGTCATCCACGTCACCCAGGGCTCGTACGCCGGCACCATCTCCTGGTTCCAGAACTCCGCCGCGCAGGTCTCCGCCCACTACGTGGTCAAGTCCTCCAACGGCGCCATCACCCAGATGGTGCGTGACAAGGACATCGCCTGGCACGCCGGCAACTGGAGCTACAACACCAGGTCCATCGGCATCGAGCACGAGGGCTACGTCGCCGACGCCTCGTGGTTCACCGACGCGATGTACCGGGCTTCCGCGGCCCTGACCAAGGCCATCTGCGACAAGTACGGCATCCCGAAGGACCGCAGCCACATCATCGGGCACAACGAGGTCCCGGGCGCGACCCACACCGACCCGGGCTCGTACTGGAACTGGACCACGTACATGAACTACGTGACCGGTGGCGGCACTCCGTCGTGGTCCACGACCATCGACAACACCACCTCCGGCCAGTTCACCGCCAGCGCGAACTGGGGCACCTCCACCTACTCCAGCCAGCGTTACGGCGCCGACTACCGCTACGCCGACCCCGTCGCCGCCAGCGACCCGGCGTGGTACTCGGCGACCATCCCGAGCGCGGGGACGTACCGGGTCGAGGTCTGGTATCCGGACGATCCCGGATACAACAGCTCGGCGCCGTTCATCGTGGCGGCGTCGGGCGGCAACCAGACCGTCTACGTCGACCAGCGCTCCGGCGGAGGGGCCTGGAAGAGCCTGGGCACCTTCTCGCTCAACGCCGGCACGTACAACGCCGTCGGCGTGAGCCGCTGGACCTCGGGCACGGGCTACGTCATCGCCGACGCCGTCCGCATCAGCCGGGTCTGAGAATCACCTCGTACGGCCCGCGTCCCCTCCGCAGCGGGGGCGCGGGCCGTACCTTCACGTCTCAGGGCGACATCGGCGTTCCCAGGCCAGGGCCGCGACCACACCGATGGCATAGGCGACCAGGTCCCATGGGTCCGGGAACGCACCGACCAGGACACCGCCGATCCCCGGCGGGGTCGTGCCGACGATTTGGTAGAACTCGACGGCGGCGGCGATCGCGGCCGTGGCCAGGGTGCGGCGTGCGGCGGTGGTGCGCCACAGCAGCCCCAAGAACGCGTAGACCAGCATGGTGGCGGCGACGTCGCTCACGTAACCGCGGATGAACGGTTGTCCCGGGCCCCGGTAGAAGAGGACGAACGCGCCGACGGCGAGGGCGAAACCACCCAGAAGGACCATGGCGCGGCGCATGAGATCGACATCTTCTCCGAATCTCAACGATCAGGACGAACCTGATCATAGAGTTCGTCCCCTATGGCGGCATGCTGGTTGCGTCAGGTCAGCGACCGCGCGGTGGAGTGCCAGCACTCTCCTCGCCTCTCAGCTTCATCCGCAAGGGACGGGTCAGAGGTCGAATTCGCCGAGCTTCGCGCCGCCCACGAAGGCGCGGAAGACCCCTCCGCGTAGGATCATCGGCGGGACGTCGGGCTGCTCGGAATCCCGGATCGCGTACCGGTCGCCGCTCAGCTTGGCCGCGTAGAGGCAATCCCCTCCGTTGGAGCCGGAGAGCGAGGACTTCGTCCACTGAGCCGAATCCAGTTCGGCCCGCAGCTCGTCACTGATCTTCATACCTTGCCGCCACCTCACGTATTAGTCGCTGGCTCACGTGTATGGGGTGCGCCCATGTGTGAATTGCGTCATACCTGACGTTAACGTGCCTTACCGTGTCCTCGCGAGCAGATACGGAGGCTTGCTCAGCGGCTTCCAGGTAGACATGGTCCGGCAGGCCGTCGCCCTGAGCGAGAGCGAAGCCTCCGAGAAGACCTGCGGTGACGCCGATTTCCAGCGGCACGATCTGGAGGGAGATGTTCGGCCGTTCGCCCATCTTCAGTAGGTGCTCTAGCTGCTCTCGCATCACCTCTTTCCCGCCGACGGGCCGAAGGAGGACACATTCGTCGAGCAGCGCCCAGTACATGGGTGGATCCTCGCGCTCGAATACAGACTGCCGCCGGAGCCGCGTCTCGACGGCCTCTTCGATCCACCGCTCGGCGACTCCCGGCTCGGCAGAAAGGATGGCCCGCGCATAACGAGCCGTCTGGAGGAGTCCCGGGACCACGAGGGGTTGCCACGTTCGTATGGTGTGCGCCTTCTCCTCCACCTTCGGCCACTCGCTGAACCACTTCGGAGTGGACATGACCGTTGTGTTGGGCAGGAGCCCGAAGAGCTCCCCGTTCAGCCCCAGAATCGCCTCGGCCGCCAGGGTGAACTTCTTGCCCGGCCTCCGCTTACCGCGCTCGATCAGGCCGACCAGACTCTCGCTGCATGAGAGCAGGTCTCCCAGGGCCGTTTGAGAAAGACCTGCCGAGTTACGCGCCTTTTTCAGTACCTCGCCGTAAACCTCTGTCGTCATGTCATCGCCCTTTCGCAGGACCCGGACAAGTGCCAGCACGTCTGTCTGGAAACGGACCGTGACGAGCCGATTACAAAGTAGCCCGGCGGCGGCACGCTGGGAAGTGCTTCCAGACATCTGGTCAGCCTGTTGTCCGAGCTAAATACCGGCGTAACAGAACAAAGGCGGTGATTTTGTGCGGGCAGGAACCACATCAGCAGAACTCGCAGATGTCGTCCTATGGCGCGATACGACGCTGCGCCGCAACGACAAGACGTCGTGGCAGGCGCGGCAGGCGACCGGGCTTTGGCTCACCGACAGCCATCCGACGGTCCGCTCCGACGCGCTCCAGATCGTCTCCGAACTGGTGGCCAACGTCATCCAGCACGTCCCGGGCGGCAGGCGGCGCGACTGGGTCAAGGTCCGGCTGGGCTTCGGCGACGGCTTCGTCCGCCTTGAGGTGATCGACCCGGGCGCTCCGGAACCGGGGCCGCGCTTCGTCCCTCGCCAGTTGGGCCCCATGGAGGAGTCGGGTCGCGGCCTCGGCATCGTGGCCCGGCTGAGCGCCAGATGCGGCACGCACGTCACCGAGGAGGGTCATCGCGTCGTGTGGGCCGACGTCGTAGCGGGCGTGCCGTGACGGCGATCAGGAGGATTCCCGGCTGGGAGATCATCGAAGGCGCCGGAGGCGGCTACATCGCCATCCGCACCGTCCAGGTGCCCGAGCACAGCGCGCTGTCCAACGTACGGTGCGGCGCGACCCTGCCGGAGTTGTTCGAGCATCTGGAGGAGGAAACGCGCGGCAGGGCCAACTCGAACGGACGGCAGGGCAGAGCCCGTGATCGAGCAGGATGACCGGTCAGGCGGTGGCGCCGCCGTCGATCACGTGGTCCTGGCCCACGACGAAGCTCGACTCCGCCGACGACAGCCACAGCGCCGCCGCCGCGACCTCCTCCGGCGTGGCGACCCGGCCGATCGGCAGCGCGCCCCTCATGCGCTCGTCCCGCTCCTCCCGGGTCTCGCCGGGCCGCGTCGCCATGGGCGAGTCGATCGGGCCGGGGCTGACGGCGTTGATCCGTACGCCGTCCGCGATGTGGTCGCGGGCGGCGGTGCGGGTCAGGAAGCTCACCCCCGCCTTCGAGGCGGCGTACGCGGCGGCCCCGGGCAGCCGCCAGTGCGCGCCCAGGTTGGAGGCCACGTTGACGATGACCCCGCCGCCGTGGGCGCGCATGTGGGCGATCTCGTGCTTCATCGACAGGAACACGCCCTTGAGGTTCACCGCGAGCGCGGTGTCCCAGACGTCCTCGTCGTAGTCGGCCAGCGGCGCGAGCATGCCGAAGACGCCGGCCGCGTTGAGCGCGACGTCGAGGCCCCCGTACCGGGAGACCGCGGCCTCGACCATGGCGGCGACCTCGGCCGACCGCGTGACATCCACGGCGAACGCGCTCGCCCGCCCGCCCCGCTCCTCGATCAGCTTCACGACCTCGGCCAGCCTGGCCGTGTCGCGCCCCGCGACCAGCACGGAAGCGCCCTCACCCGCGTACGCCAGCGCCGCGGCCCGTCCCAGGACGCCGCTCGCGCCGGTGACCAGGGCGACCTTGCCTTCAAAGCGATTCATCTATTCCATACCAATCGTTCTCAAATTTGGACGGCGACCATGGCCTGGTCGACCGCGTCGCGCAGGCGGCGCGGATCGGGGTCGGCCCTGCCGAGCACCCTGATGCCCTGCAACAGCACGAGCAGGAACCTGGCCAGCGCGTACGGGTCCTTCCCCGCCGGGATCTCGCCCTGTGCCCGCGCCCTGACCAGGGTGGCGGCGAGCATGGTCTCCAGCCCCGCCCAGCTCTCCGTCACCTTGCGGGACACGGCGGCGTCGCGCGTCGCGAACTCCACCGCCGTGTTCACCACCATGCAGCCCCGCCGCAGCTCGTCGGCCAGGCACTCCGCGACGTACGAGTCGAGGAAGGCCCGGACGGCGGGCAGCGCGGGCCCCGGCCGGGACAGCCGCTCGACCACGTTGTGCTGCTCCAGGTAACGCTCCAGCGCCTTCAGGTAGAGCTCGCGCTTGCCGCCGAAGGTGCCGTAGATGCTCGCCCGGGCGATCCCGAGGCGCTCCACGAGGTCCGCCATCGACGTCGCCTCGTATCCGCGCTCCCAGAACAGCTCCAGGGCCTTCTGCAACGCGACCTCGGGATCGAACTCCTTGCTCCTCGCCACGGGGCCAAGCTAGCACATTCGAGAACGATCGATCCAGTTACCTAGGAGTGAGCACCCATCGCCAGGAGCCCTCCTTGTCGGAGTCGCGGTTCGCGCCGAGCTGCGTCGTCCGCCGGCCGTCCACGCTCACCAGGACCAGCCCGTTGTTGAACTCGCTCTTGCACGACCCGGCGCACCCCACGGCGATGACGTTGTCGTCGTCGGCCCAGGCGTGCAGCTGCAGCACCTTCTGCCCCCCGACGGGATCGGCCGGCACGCCGCGGCCCAGGACCAGGCGGCCGTTCGGGGAGGTCGCCGAGATACGCGAGTAGTCCACGTATCGGTCCCCCTTTGGCCACTCCGTCTGCTCGCCGTCGAGGGTGTAGAACACCCGGTCCGGGCTGGTGTCAGTGGGCGCCCAGATCAGCGTGCCGTCCAGACTCCAGCCGAGGTCCTGGCGGCCGTTCATGTTGGCGGGCTGTCCGGCTCCGTCGAACGTCCCGTCGCCCAGCGGCGGCAACTCGTGGTAGTCGGCCGTACCGGCCTCGACGTCGACGATGTAGTAGCCGGTACGGGGGCTGTTCCCCATCGGGGACGCCTGGTCGCCCTTCCCCTGCAGGATGTCCGGATAGCTGGAGTACGCCGTGGCCAGGACCTTGGTGCCGTCGGGGGACCACGTGACCGACCCGACCGGGTGTTCCAGGTCGATCCACTTGAGGATCTGCCGGGTGTTCAGGTCGAGGATGCCCAGCCGCCTGCTGATCAGCTCCCCATCCAGCACGGCGGCGACCTGCAGCCCCGGGGCCACGTCCACCCAGGCCCACGAGGTCTTCTCGTAGCCGTCGGTGCGCGGGTCGTACAGCGACCACCTGTACACGACCCGCTGCTCCTTGTCCGAGATCCGCTCCCGCCGGGCGATGTAGTACGCGGACACGGCCATGCGTCCTGCGGCGATCAGCTTGGCCGGCGGGATGTGCTCCGTGTCGGCCCGCACGTCGGTCGGCGCGGGCGATGGGCGCGGGGGCAGCGTGACGCCGGTGGCCGCGCGCATGGTGGCCTGTGGGTCGCGCACATCCGGCCCGGCGCCGCGCAGGCCCACGGCGGACACCGCGATCGCCGCCACCAGCCCCACGGCCAGCACCACCATGCCGACGGGCTTCCAGGCACGCCTCCGCAGCGCCCGGTCTGCCAGATCGTGCGGCACCCTCGTCTCGTCGGCCCACTCCTGCAGCGTGTCCCGAAGCAGTCGCGTCATTTGGCCACCTCCAGTTCCCTGGCCAGTTCGGGGGCGATCTCGCGCAGGCGGGCCAGTGACCTGTGCGCCGTGCTCCTGACCGTTCCGACGGAACAGCCCAGCGCCCGCGCCACGTCCTGCTCGGGCAGGTCCTCGAAATACCGCAGCACCAGCACGGTGCGCTGCCGCGCCGTGAGCCGCGCCAGCGCCGACCGCAACACCATGCGCAGCTCGCTCTGGTGGTTGAGGTCCCGGTCCGCCAGCTCGGGCGGCTCCGCCTGCACCACCTCGCCGCGCCGCCTGCTCGCCCGCCACCAGCTGATCTGCTGGCGGTACATGATCTGCTTGGCGTACGCCTCAGGCGCGTCCACCCGCCGCCACCGGCTCGCCAGCTTCGCCAGCGCGGTCTGCACCAGGTCCTCGGCCGCGTGCTGGTCACCACCGGTGAGCAGGAACCCGAGTCGCATGAGTGCGGGGGAGCGCGCAGAGACGAACTCGCGGAAACGTTGCTCGTCCGCGACGTCCACGATCACCTCCAGGGGATAGTCATCACCCCCTCAGACGCCCCCCGGCCGCACCGCTATGCGTCACGGGGCCAGGGGGTTGGGTACGGGGACGGCCCGCATGTCGCCGCCCCCGGCGTTCAACCAGCGCAGCAGCAGGTTGGCCTTGGCCGGGATGTGCGTGGCGGCCAGCAGATCGCGCAGCTCGTCCGGATCCCCGTGATCCTTGCCGCACCCCGTGAACACCGTCCTGGCCCGTGCCCACAGCTCCCGCCGCAACCCCGGATGGCGCTCGGCCAGGGCTCCCGCGATCTCGCAGAGGTTGTTGGTCACCAGGCAGTACACCAGCCGCTCCCACGCCCGCGCACCCCCGACGCCCTTCAGCGACGGGTGCCGCTCCGCGACGAGCTTGACCCCCTCGTGGTCGCGGAAGACGGCCTGCGCGGGAAGCCCGTGCTCGTCCACCGCGATCAGGACATTCTGCAGATGGCACTCCAGCACGACCCCATGACGGAAATAGGCGTGCAGGAGCGGGGGAACCACGTGATCCAGGTACCGCTCCCACCACACGAGCGCCGACTCCTCGCCCAGCCCGTCGAGCGGGTTGCCGGGGAAGCCCTCGCTGATCCCGGCCGCGAGCAGCACCGTCAGCTCCGGGCGCACGTGTTCGCGCAGGCCGTCGCGGACGATCACCGCCAGCGCCTCCCCTCCGTCCCGGTCCAGCTCGGCGCTGCGGTAGCCGCGGTCGCGCAGCACGGCGGGCCGGGCCACGTGGTCGGGCAGGTCGTCGAACGCCTGTCCGACGACCTCGGCCACCACGGCCAGCCTGCTCAGGTCGCGCAGCCACAGCCGCCTGATGTCGTTCGTGATCCGCACGTCCAGGCTGAACTTGCAGAACAGGTCAAGCTCGGACAGGTACACCGTACGGATCGACGAGGTCGGCGACGCGAGGACCCCGGTGACGCCCACGTGGCGCAGCGGCGGGCCGCCCAGCAGCTCCACCTGCCAGGGATGCGCGGGCAGCAGGGCCAGGCCGTCGCCGGGAGGCGGCCCCAGCCGGTCGAGCGCGCCCGCCTCCCCCACCTCCACCAGCCGCTCGGCCGGCACCCCGAACAGCGGCAGCGCGAAGCTCGCGTACGCCTCCGGCGCGTACGGGAGCCAGGCCCCCGGACCGGACCCGCCGCGGGCCTTGGGCGCGGGGTGGTAGCGATGGCCGGCGACGAGGGCCTGTTCGGAACGCAGGTAGAGGTCCGCGGGCGGCGTCGCGGCCCGCCTGGCGGCCAGCAGGGCGGCCATGACGTCCCGGCTGTGCGTGATCTCGGCGGGCAGCGTGTCGTTGTCGACCCCGGTCCCCGCACGCAGTTCGGCGGCCGTCAGCGCGACCAGGTCGTCCAGGGAGAGGGGGCGCCAGCCGTCGGGCGTCCGCTGCTCGGCCCGGTCCGGGAACCGCCCGCCGGCGACGCGCAGGAGCCGGCCGGTCGCGGGCAGCAGGAAAGCGCCGGCCCGCGTGGGCCGGGCCACTTCGCGGATCAGGCAGTTGAGCAGTGCCGTCGTCGCGAGGTTCGCGGCGTCTGTCTGTGCCTCTCGTGGGAGAGGAAGAAGGCCGTCGGTAGGTGCCATGGCGACCTTATCCCTACCCTTTGTCCCTATTGGTGCCAACAGGGTAGCTACTGGGCGGGTTTCCTGGAAATGGTGGGAATTATGAGGCGTTGGGAGGCGGAATTCGCGGCCGACCTTTCCCTGGTGCGCCCGGAGCTCTCGGCGGCGTACTTCGCGGCCCTCCCGGACGCGCGGGCCGCCGTCCTCGGCCGCCTCTGGCGCAGCCTCCTCCACGAACCGCTCCCCGGGCTCCTGCGGGGACGGGCCCGCGTCGAGCTGGCGGACGGCCGCGTGCTCACCGGGGCGGCACGGGAGCCGTACGACCTCGGGGGCGAGCCCGCGCTCTGGCTGGACGGACACCCCCACACGCACCCCGCCGAACTGCTCGCCGCCCTGGGCCTGCCCGGCACCGCCGGGCTGGTCGAGGACCTGGACAACAGCGTGGCCTCGCTGGCGCTGTCCCGCGCGGAGCCCGCCCGCGTCCCGTCCACCCCCGAGGAGTACGAGCAGAGCGTGGTGGACGGCCATCCGTACCATCCTGGCTGCCGCAGCCGCCCCGGCGTCTCCGTGGCGGAGCAGCTCGCCTACATGCCGGAGCACCGCGCCGTCGTCCGCCTGGACCTGCTCGCGCTGCCCGCCGCGGACTGCCTGGTCTCGGGCCCGTGGCCGGCCGCGCTCATGGACGGCGACCGGCTCCTGCTCCCTGTGCACCCCTGGCAGAGCGCCCACGTCCTGCCCGCGCTGGGCCTACGGCCGCACGTCACGGGCGCCGTCCCGGCCCGCCCGCTGATGTCCGTACGGACCCTCGCGCCTCTCGACGGCGGCCCGCACGTCAAGACGGCGTTCAGCACCCGGATGACCTCCGGCGTCAGGGACATCTCCCCCGGCTCGGTACGCGACTGCGTCCACCTGTCGGACCTGCTCTCCACCCTGTCCGCCCGGCTGGGCGGTCGGCTCGGCATCGCCCGCTACCTGGCCGGCGCCGCCGGGAAGGTGAACGGCGAGCACAGCCCCGACGTGTCGGCCATGCTCCGCGAGCCGACCGGGAACGCGATCCCCGTCGGCGCCGTCACCCGCGCGACCGTGCGGGACCCGGCGGCCTGGCTGGCCGCGTTCGCCCGCCTGGCCTGGAGGGACGCGCTCGGCCTGCTGGCGCTCGGCGTGGCGCTCGAGGCGCACGGCCAGAACCTGCTCGTCGAGCTCGACCCGGACGGCCTCCCGCGCCGGCTGGTCTACCGCGACCTGGCCGACGTCAGGATCAGCCCCGCCAGGCTCGCCCGCAACGGGATCGAGGTGCCGCCCGTCAGCGCCAGACTGCTCACCGACGACCCCGGGACGCTGCACGCCAAGCTCTTCGGCGGGCTCGTCGGCACCACGTTCGGCAGCCTGATCGCGCTGTTCTGCCAGGGCGACCGTGCCGCCGAGTCCCGGCTGTGGGACGTCGTGGCCGCGGCCGCGCGCTCCGCGGAGTTCGCGTGCGCCGAGGACCGCGAGGCCCTGTTCGGCCCGCACCTCACGGTCAAGGCCCACCTGCTCACCCGCCTGGAGGGCGCGCCGCCCGGTGACAGCTGGACCAGGCTGCCCAACCCGCTCGGCGCGTGACAGGTCAGGGGGCGAGTTCGGCGACGGGGAGGCGGCGGAAGGCGATGCTCTCGTACGCGCCGAAGTCGCCGGTCTCGAACAGCAGGCCCACCGTGTCCCCGTCCACCCGGACCAGGTCGGAGTAGGCCGCCGGCAGCCCCGACACCGTGTGCGCGACCCGCCAGGTCACCCCCAGGTCGTCGCTGGCGCGTACGGTCATCAGCGCCCGCGCGTCCGGCGCGGCCGGCCCCGAGAACAGGAGCACGTCCGGCGACGAGCACCACAGCGTGCTGCCTTCCACCACGGGCCCCACCAGCCCCGCCTGGGGCCGGAAGGGCAGCAGGAGGGTCTGGCCGCCGTCGGCCGAGTAGGCGTCGGCCCTGGTGCCGGGGGCGGTGGACTCGGTGCGCGTGTTGAGGTAGAGGCGCCCGTCCGGCAGCTCGGTGGCCGTGGTCTCGTTGACGTTGACGTATCCGTCCGGGTTGTCGTCGACGTACCCGATGCGCCAGGTCTGACCGCCGTCGTCGCTCAGCAGCCCGTGGCCACCGTTGTACTTGCCCTCGGTCCCGTTGTCGGACCCGCCAGGCGGCAGCGAGTGGTTGGCGGGCACCACGATCCGCCCGCTGCGCAGCGCCACGGCGTGGCCTGGAGCGGTCGCGTACCAGCGCCACTCGGAGCGCTTCACGCTGCCGGTGATCTCGCGAGGCGCCGACCACGTGACCCCGTCGTCCGAGCTGACCTGCACGAACACCCGCCGCCCGTCGGCCGCCGCCACCTGGCCGCGCCGGATCTTGTCCTCGGTGGCCTGCGGCCCCTGCCTGACGAAGACCAGCACGATCCGGCCGTCGGCCAGCGCCACGGGCGCGGGGTTGCCCGCGGTGCCCCGGCGCGGCTCCGTGGCAACCACCTGCAGCGCGCCCCACGTCCTGCCGCCGTCCGTGGAGCGCCTGAGCACGACGTCGATGTGGCCGGAGTCCCCGGCAGAGGCGTGCCGCCCCTCCGCGAACGCCAGCACGGTGCCCGCCTTCGTCACCACCGCCGCGGGGATCCGGTACGTGTTGTAGCCGTCCGTCCGCTGCCGGTACGGCACTGACGTCGGGTAACGATCCGCCATGCGGCCACGCTACGGCCGCCGGGTGAACGAGACGTGAAGACGAGTGTGACAGGCGGTGGAGGTGGGATGTAAGCGACAGAGGGGGCACCCAACCGGCCTGCCCTCAGCGTGGCCGGGCCGGCGGCATGAAAGAGTTCACCTCATAAGCGAGTGCTTCTGGAGGCGTGGTGGCTGACGAGTTCGACGTCATCGTGATCGGTGCCGGTCCCGCCGGTGAGAACGTGGTGGACCGGGCCGTCCGCGGCGGCCTGACCGCGGCGATCGTGGAGGAGCGGCTGGCCGGCGGCGAGTGCGCCTACTGGGCGTGCGTCCCCAGCAAGGCGCTGCTGCGGCCGGTCGACCTGATGGGCGAGGTGGCGCGGGTCCCCGGGCTGTCGCTGGGGCCCGTCGACGCGGAGGCCGTGCTGGCCCGGCGCGACGAGACCGTCTCCAACTACAACGACTCCGGGCAGGTCGGGTGGATCGAGAGCGTGCCGGCCGAGTTCGTACGCGGGCACGGGCGGCTCGACGGCCCCAAGCGCGTACGCGTCACCACCGAGGACGGCGGCGAGCGGGTGCTGACGGCCCGGCAGGCCGTCGTCCTGGCCATGGGCAGCACGGCGGCCCTCCCCCGGGTTCCCGGGCTGGTCGAGGCGGAGCCCTGGACCAGCCATGAGGTGACCGCGGCCCGCGCCATCCCCGAGCGGCTGGCCGTGCTCGGCGGCGGCGTGGTCGCCTGCGAGATGGCCCAGGCCATGCACGGGCTCGGCGCGCGGCAGACGACCGTGCTGGTACGCGGCGGCGGGCTGCTGGCCAGGATGGAGCCGTTCGCGGGAGAGCTGGTGGCCGAGTCGTTCGCGGAGGCGGGCATCGAGGTGCGCACCCGCACCGACACCGTCAGGATCGAGCGCCCCGAGCCCGGCGGGAAGGTGACGGTCCACCTGTCCGAGGGTCCTCCGGTGGAGGCCGACGAGCTGCTGGTCGCGACCGGCCGCCGGCCCGCGACCGGCGACATCGGGCTGGGCACGGTCGGCCTGTCCGACGGGAAGTACGTCGAGGTGGACGACAGCATGCGGGCGACCGGCGTCCCCGACGGCTGGCTGTACGCGGTCGGCGACGTCAACGGGCGCGCGCTGCTCACCCACATGGGCAAGTACCAGGCCAGGATCTGCGGTGACGTGATCGCCGCGCGGGCGCGTGGCGACGAGCTGCCCGCGATGCGGGATCTGGCGGACGGGTTCGGCGCGCCGCAGGTCGTCTTCACCGACCCGCAGGTCTGCGCGGTCGGCAGGACCGAGGCGGTGGCCCGGGAGGACGGGTTCCGGGTGCGCGTGGTGGACTACGAGCTGGGCTCGGTCACCGGGGCCTACCTGATGGGCGACGGCTACCGCGGCCGGGCCAGGGCCGTGGTGGACGAGGACAGGAAGGTGCTGCTCGGCGTCACGTTCGTCGGGCCGGGCACGGCCGAGCTGCTGCACAGTGCCACGATCGCGGTGACGGCCGAGGTGCCGCTGGAGCGCCTCTGGCACGCCGTCCCGTCCTTCCCGACGGTCAGCGAGGTGTGGCTGCGCCTGCTGGAGGCTTACGGCCTCTGACGCCCGGAGGAGTCAGGGGCGGGGGTCGGGGGGCGCGGGCGCGGACCCGACGGTGAGCCGCGGGCCGCGTCGTCCAGCATGAGCTCCGCCACCGTCTCCTCGACGCTCTCCCGCAGCTCCACCCGCGGCAGCAGGTCAGTCAGCCGCAGCACCGACAGCAGGTGGTTCGACGGCCGGACCAGGATGATCCGGCCGCTCCCCTGCTCCTCCATCCGCTGCATCGCCATCGCCAGCACCCCAATGACGGACGAGTCGTAAAAATCCAGATCCGCAAGATCGAATACGAGCACGGGCCCCACACTCCAGTCCCACACCGCTTTGATGCAGGCGCTGAAGCGGACCCGGCCCGCGTGGTCGAGCTCGCCGCCGGCGCGCAGGACCGTGCAATGGAGGTGCCGGATCGTCTCGATGTACAAGCCGTTCCTCACAAGGAAACGACTTCCCCCTGAGCGGGGATATCACGGATTTTCGCGATTTTTTGGGAGCTCCGGGTGACCGAGCGGCCCGTCCAGCAGCTTGCGCAGGATCGCGGCGAGGGTCTCGGTGTCCTCGGGCGTGAGCGGGGAGGCCAGGTCGGCCAGGTTGGCGGCGTGCTCGGTGAGCGTCTCGTCGATGATCCGCAGGCCCTCGCCGGTCAGCCGCACATGGAAGCTGCGCCGGTCGGCGGGGTCGAGGCTACGCTCGACCAGCCCCGCCGCCTCCAGCCGGTCGAGCCGGTTGGTCATCCCGGCCCGCGACATCATCAGCACCGCCGACAGCTCCGACGGGATCAGCGTGTACGGCGGCCCCGCCCGGCGCAGCGCGGCCAGCACGTCGAACTCCCCCTGCCGCAGCCCGCGCCGGGTGAGCACCCGGTCGACCCGCGGCTCCAGGACGCGCATCACCTGGGCGAGCCGCCCGAAGACGCCCATGGCCGTCAGATCGAGATCAGGCCGCTCGCGCCGCCACTCCCCGAGGATCCTTTCGACCGCGTCGTCCATGACCCCGCATTTTATTCGAGCAGGGATAGTTCACGCCCGTACTAGTGCGTGGCGCCCGACTCCAGCGTCGGCACCGCGCCCAGGCACTGACCCATGATCACCAGGTACGGCGAGTTCGTGGGGCTGGGCAGCGTGAGCTCGGTGATGTTGCCGTCCGTGCGCAGCTCGGGCAGCCCCAGGTCCCCGTCCCTGATGCTGATGACCCGCTCCACCGGCGGCGCCGCGATGCCCAGCAGCTTCCTGGTGGCGTGCCGCATCCAGCGCCACTCGCTGTTGACCCGCCGCCACGTCGCGGGGATGAGGCTGGCCGGCTCCGCCTTCGTGCCCAGCCTGAGCGTGAGGCGGCCGCTCGACCCGAACGTGTCCTTCAGCACCGGGTTGACCACGAACATGCCCGCGCGCAGCACGCGCGTGCCCTGCCGGTTGCGGTTGGCCAGGCCGCCCGCGCTGATCAGCGAGGACACCTCGCAGCGCAACCCGTCGAGCGTGTCGGGGTCGAAGTCCACCGCCGGCGGCTCCTCGAACACCACCTTGTCCAGCCGCAGCCCGGCCACGCCGTCGGCCACGACGTGCCCCAGAACGGCCTGGCGGACCTCCTCGCCGACCCCGTCGCCCTCCGTGATGTCGAGCACCTCGACGCAGATCAGCCCGTCGTCGGGGATCTCATCCGCCGTCAGGTCGAAGGCCACCTGGGCGTGCGCCCGCCGCCCCCTGAGCAGCACGCACTGGCGCAGCCGCCCCTGGGAGCGCACCTGTACCAGGCGCGGCTGCAGGCTCACCAGGTCGGTCTTGCCGGCGTCCCAGCCGCTCACGGACCGATCGTCGGTCGACAGCGACACCAGCACCCGCAGCGCGCGCCCCTGCGCCGAGACCTTGAACCCGGCCAGCCCCGAGGTCTCGAACCTGCCCACGATCGAACTGCCGCGCTGCAGCCTGTCGGTCACCTGCAGCGCGGCGATCTGGCCGCTGCGCACGTGGACGGGCGGGATCGCGGGGAGGATCAGCTGGTCCAGCTCGGTGGCGGATCCTGGGGTGCTCATGGGGTGCTCCTCGTGAATGACGACTCTTCCGGCTCGTGGAAGCTGCTCATGGGGTCTTCGTCGGTACGGACGACATCGCCGAACCGCGGGAACCGGTCAAAGGTGTTCCTGATGAACGGCCCCGCCGGGTCGTGGAAGTCGAACCGCGTGAGCATGGGTTCGCGCCTGGTCCACATGCGGGCGACCGCGCTGTAGAGAGGGTCGCCGTCGCGCTCCACGTGCCACAGGTTCACGGCCAGCGCCCGCGCGTAGTCGACGCCGTACTCCCAGTGCGGCAGGAGCTGGGTGGGCACGTCCGCGCCGCAGCGGCGCAGCCAGAGCCACAGGCGGGCGCGGTCGCGCTGCTCGGGCTCCAGGATGGACTCGCCCTTCTCGTGCTTGGCGATGGCCTCGTCCAGCCACAGGCGGATGTCCGACGGGTCGCGCGCCACGTGCGTGCCGCCGCAGGCGCTCCCCACCGACCAGCCCGCCTGGACGACCGGGATGCCGAACGCGGGCAGGTCGCTGTCGCCGAACGTGACGCACACGTCCGCCATGCTCCACAGGAGGTTCGTGGACAGGGCGCCCGTCACGCACCTCACCCGGGAGTGCGGGTAGCCGACGGGGTCGAGGAACAGCCAGTTCGCCGACGGGTCCGACGAGGCGAAGTCCACCGTCGACTGGAACAGCTCGGTGTCCTCGCCCGGCGTGTGGCCGAAGACCGCGATGGTCGGCCGCCGCGGGTCCAGGCCCAGGCGGGCGCACCCGTAGTCGCGCAGCTGGTTTCGCTCGGTCTCCGTGCGGATCTGGTAGCCGCTCTTGGCCCGCCAGGCCGTCCGCTCCGCGCCCGGCCTGATCGTGTCCCGGTACGGCCAGACGTGCCGCTCGAAGAACGCGCCGACCCTGGCGGGCAGCTCCTCGCGAAACGAGCAGGGCCCCTGGTCGGGGAAGATCGCGTACGCCTTCAGCGACCCCGTCCCGTGGACGTGCACGACCGGGATGTCCCTGATCACGTACGGATCCGCCCGGCTGGTGACCAGCGCGGCCGGCGGCACCCGCGGCCGGCCGTCCCCCTCGGCCCCGAACATCTCCGCCAGCCTCCGCCACTCGGGCTCGACCAGCGCGAACAGCCGCGCGGAGAGCAGCTCGCAGACCGCCTTCGCGACCATGAGCGTCCGTACCACGACTCTGATGTCCTGGTCGAACGCCTCGGCCACGACGCAGCTCTCACCACTGGGGCTCTCGCCCCAATATGTCCTCGCAGCGGCGAGCAACCGATCGAAATGCTCGCCATCTCCGGCACGACGCATAAGTCCCCCCACCATGACCGGCAGGAAACAGACATTGCCAGACGGGCGGACGATCACCCGCGCGTCAACACGCTTCTTTGCCCGCACCTGGCAGAAACTGAAGATCGTCACAGGCGCCACAGGCGCCCCACCCGGCACGATCCGGCGTAACGACGCCAGAGCCGGAAAAATCCCGCTTCCCGCGCGAACAAAACTGCCCCATGCGGCGTCCAAGCTTTTACCGAGAGCACGTCATGGCGGGGTTTAGGATGCACCCTAATGCCACGAGGGGGAGGTTTTACAACCATGGGTTCCCGTTTGTCGAGTATCGCGCGCCTGACCGGGGCGGCGGCAGCGGCCGGTGTAGTGGCCGCGGCCATCGCACTGCCCGCGGTCGGAGGCACCGGAGCGATGTTCGTCTCGGCATCCGAGGACCTAGGCCTCAAGGCGCGGGACCTCAAGGAGCCGCCCCTCGCGGAGAGGACGACGGTGCTCGACGCCACGGGCAAGCCGATCGCGACGTTCTACGAGGAGTACCGCGAGAACGTCAAGCTCGACGACATCGCCGAGATCATGAAGACGGCCATCATCTCGATCGAGGACTACCGCTTCTACGAGCACGGCCCGATCGACATCGAGGGCACCGTCCGCGCCCTGGCCAAGAACCTCACCTCGGGCGGCATCGCCCAGGGCGGCTCGTCCATCACCCAGCAGTACGTCAAGCAGGTGCTGCTCAACTCGGCGAGCACCACCAAGGAGAAGAACGCGGCCCTCGAGGCCAGCTACGCCCGTAAGCTCAACGAGCTGCGCTACGCGATGGCGATCGAGGAGAAGTACACCAAGAACGAGATCCTCGAGAAATACCTGAACATCGCGTACTTCGGCGCCCGGGCCTACGGCATCGAGGCGGCCGCCAAGCGCTTCTTCGGAGTCAAGGCCGCCGACCTGACCCTGCCCCAGGCCGCCACCCTGGCCGGCGCCGTGCAGGACCCGCTCCAGACCGACCCCAGCCGGGGCAAGGAGTTCAAGGAGCGGCTGCTGTTCCGGCGCAACGTCGTGCTCGACCGGATGGCCGAGCTGAAGAAGATCACGCCGGAGCAGGCCGCCGAGGCCAAGAAGACCAAGCTCGGCTACAAGGGCACCCCGCTGCCCGGCGGCTGCGAGGCCAGCGACTACCCGTACTTCTGCATGTACGTCCGCAACGAGATCCTCAGCAACACCGACTTCGGCAAGACGAAGAAGGCCAGGACCGCGTTCCTCAACCGGGGCGGCCTGGAGATCAAGACCACGCTCGACCCGAAGATGCAGAAGGCCGCCGAGCTGGCCATCAAGAAGCACGTGTACGCCTCCGACAACCCGGTCGCCTCCGAGGCGCTCGTCCAGCCGGGCACGGGCGCGATCAAGGCCATGGCCGCCAGCCGCAAGTACGGCACCAACAAGCGCAAGAACGAGATGTCCTACAACCTCGTCGCCGACGCGGTGCACGGCGGCGGCACCGGCTTCCAGGCGGGCTCGACGTTCAAGACGTTCACCCTGCTCACCGCCCTCAAGCAGGGAATGAAGATCAACGACGGGATCTCGGTGGGCAGCGGCTACCGCGCTCCGGCCTACTGGTCGTTCAAGAACTGCAAGGGCCAGAACATGGGCGAGCCCAGCTTCACCGTCACCAACGCCGAGGGCGGCGGCGGTGGCTTCAAGTCGCTGGCCACCGGCACCTGGGGCTCGGTCAACACCTTCTTCATGGCGCTGGAGCAGAAGGTGGGCCTGTGCAACGTGGTCAAGACTGCCAAGTCGCTGGGCATCCAGCGCTCCGACGGGCAGGACCTGCAGGAGTTCGAGACCTTCACGCTCGGCATCAACGAGATGGACCCGGTGACCGTGGCCAACGCGTACGCCGCGATCGGCGCGCGCGGCAAGTACTGCGAGCCGATGGCCATCTCCTCGATCAAGGACCGCGACCAAAAGGTCACGAACTACAAGCCCAAGTGCAAGCAGGCGTTCGACCCGGAGGTCGCGGACGCCGCCTCGAACATCCTCTCCGGCGTGTTCACCAAGGGCACCATGAAGGGCGTCGGCGGCATCGGCCGGCCGGCCGCCGGCAAGACGGGCACCACGGACGAGCAGTCCACCGCCTGGTTCGCCGGGTTCACCCCCGACCTCGCGGGAGCGGTCAGCATCGGTGACCCGCGCGGCGCGGTGACGCACAAGCTGAACCGCATCACCATCGGCGGCCAGTACTTCCCCTCGGTCTTCGGGGCCTCCATCCCCGGGCCGATCTGGAAGGACACCATGCTGTCCGCGCTCAAGGGCATCCCGGCGACGGAGTTCACCCCGGTGAACACCGCGCGCTTCGGCGGCTGCGGTGCGAGCTGCCAGCCCCAGCAGCCGGTGCGCCCCGAGCCGGACGACACGGACGGCGGACTCGACGAGGCACAGATCGACACAACGGTGACCCACTGACCGGATACGGAGAAAACAGACACGCAAATATTGCGTGATCAACGTTCGGCACAAAAACAACTGTCGGTTATCAGGGCCTCTAGCTGAGCAAATTCGGAGTGCGTCCGCACAGTGGGACGCACTCCCAGCAAAGGCCCTATTAACAGCGCCGAAACATTGGTAACGTGGGAGCGCTCCCAGGATCTTTTCCGCGAGGTGCTCCATGACCGAGCAGCCCACACTGGCACAGGTGGCGGCCGCTGCAGGGGTTTCCCCCGCGACCGCATCTCGAGTCCTCACGGGCTCGGTGCGGGTCAGTACCTCGACCCGCCGGCAAGTCTACGACGCCGTGTCCCGCATGGGATACGTCCGCCAACGAGCCCCCCGGGGAACGGCCGCCAAGACCATGGCCGACGGCGTCACGGCGGTGATCTGCGACCACCTCCCACGCCTGTTCTCCGAGCCCTACTACGCACGGCTCCTGTCCGCCGCAGGGGCCGTGATCGCCGAACACGGCACCCATCTCATGGTGACCACCGTCACGCCCACGTCGTCCGTACTGCCGGTGCTGTCCGGCGCGGTGCTGATCGTGGGCGCGCGCGAGCGCCACCCCCTGGCGATCAAGTTGTCCACCTCGGGCGTCCCCGTACGCAACATCGGCCGCCCGCCACACGATCTCAAACTCCCGTACGCCGACGTGGACAACCTCGACGGCGGCCGCCAGGCGGCGGAGCACTTCCTGTTATCCGGCCGCCGCAACGTCGCCGCCATCGGCGGACCACCGTCCCTACCCGGCGCGCGCGACCGATTAGAGGGCCTGATACGCACCCTGCAGGCGGCGGGCGCACCCGACGTTCCCGTGGCCTACGGGGACTTCACCGCGGCCTCCGGCACCCACGCCATGCAGTGGCTGTTACGCCACGCCCCAGGTCTGGACGCCGTCTTCGTCGCCTCGGACCTGATGGCGGCAGGCGCGATCCAGGCACTGCGCAGGGCCGGGCGCAAGGTGCCGGCGGACGTGGCGGTGATCGGGTTCGATGACGCCCCGGTCGCCAGGCACACCGTCCCGGCCCTGACCACCATCCGCCAGCCCGTCGAGGAGCTCGCCACTGTCGCCACCCGGCTGCTCCTGTCGGGGGCCGCGGGGATCGACCCCGTACTCCCTACGGAACTGGTCGTCCGTGAGTCGGCTTGAGCCGGGGGACATACTGGCCCGCAGGTATCTGTTGCTGGATCCGCTGGCCCGCGGGGGCATGTCGGTCATCTGGCGTGCCTTCGACCAGTCGCTGCACCGGATGATCGCCGTCAAGGTGCTCACCGCCTCACTTCATGCCGGCGGCGGCGAGCGCATGAGCGCCCGCAGCGAGGCGCGCGCCGCCGCCCGGTTCATCCACCCCGACTCCATCGACATCTACGACT
The DNA here is from genome assembly GCF_040680035.1 of Nonomuraea sp. NPDC052116. Lineage (NCBI taxonomy): Bacteria > Bacillati > Actinomycetota > Actinomycetes > Streptosporangiales > Streptosporangiaceae > Nonomuraea > Nonomuraea sp. NPDC052116. The sequence continues at coordinate 205,322 of NZ_JBFAWA010000007.1, forward strand.
ACGGCGAGACCGTCACCACGAACGGCGGCGTCGCCGCCTACGTGGTGATGCCGCTGCTCGACGGCACGCCGCTGGCCGAGCGCATCGAGCAGGGGCCGCTGCCGTGGACCGAGGCGGCGGCCATCGCGCTGCGGCTGGCCCGGGTCCTGATGGCCGGGCACGCCCGCGGCCTGGTCCACCGGGACGTCACGGCCGAGAACGTGCTGCTCACCGCCGACGGACCCAAGCTGCTCGACTTCGGCATCGCGGCCTGGGCCGGAGACCCCGACGACGACCGCGGCACCCCTCCCTACGTCGCCCCCGAACGGCTGCTCGGCGCGCCAACCCATCCCGCGGTCGACGTGTACGCCCTCGGCGTGCTGCTGCACACCATGCTCACCGGGCGGACGCCGTACCCGGAGACGACGTGGGAGGAGATCGAGGCCGCGCGCAGGACGTATCCCCCGCCCCGCGTCGCCGGCGTGCCGTACTCCGTGGCCACGCTCTGCCAGCGCTGCCTGGCGGACCGGCCTGACCGGCGGCCGACCGCGGCCGAGATCGTCTCGGCGCTGACCTCGGCGCTGAGTGCGGCGAGCCTCGGGCGGCACGTCAGACGTGGCCTCACGGTCGCCGGTTCGGCGGCCGTCGCGCTCTCGGCCCTGCTGTGGTTCCAGCAGACGGGACTCCAGCAGGAGCAGCAGAAGCCGCAGCCGGAGGTGACGGTCAAGACGCCGCCGACCGCCAGGCTGATCGAGAGCACGCCGGCCACGGCCGCCTCCGTCGAGCAGGCCGTGGACGGCTTCAACACGGTGCTGGAGGCCAGGACGCCGTGCGGCGCGACCGACGCGGACGTGGTGCTGGACCTCAAACAGGTGCTGCACGCCGCGGTGGGACCGCACGGCCCGTCGGTGTCCAGGACGGACAACCTGCGCCAGAAGCTGTCCGACCGCTTCGGCGAGGGGCGGCTCGCACCCGCCTGCCTGAGCGAGCTGCAGGCCAGGCTCGACGACATCGACGCCGCGCTGGATCGTGATTGAGGAGGGGTACGGCAGCACCCGCCGTACCCCTCATACGCGGTCCGTACCCCTCGCAAAGCACGCCGCGTGCCACATCCCCTGCTGGGAGCGCTCCCAGCGTAGCGCCTGGACCGGCTATGACCAAGATCGAATGAAACTTTCACAGCGCGTTGTCGACGTCGTGCGGGGCGTGATTCAATGCGCTGGCCGGGCGGGCTGCTCGTGGGCAGGTTTCCTCATTCGTCAGCGCAAGGGAATCCCCATGAGGTTATTCAAGTCGGCGGCGATCACCGCCGTCATGGTTCTGATCACTACTGTCCTGATGGTGCCCACGCAGGCACTGGCGCACGGGGTGTCGATGTTCCCCGCGGCAAGGACGTTCCTGTGCTGGCAGGACGGCCTGCGGGAGAACGGCCAGATCATCCCCTACAACCCCGCGTGCGCGGCGGCCGTCGCGCAGAGCGGCACGACCCCGCTGTACAACTGGTTCGCGGTGCTGCGTTCCGACGGCGGGGGCCGGACCACCGGGTTCATCCCCGACGGGCAGCTCTGCAGCGGCGGCACCGGCGGTCCCTACGACTTCTCGGCCTACAACGCGGTGCGCAGCGACTGGCCGCTGACCCACCTGACCTCGGGCGCCACCATCCAGATGCGGCACAGCAACTGGGCCAAGCACCCCGGCGCCTTCAACTACTACGTCACCAAGAACGGCTGGAACCCCAACGGGCCGCTGAAGTGGTCCGACCTGGAGCCGTTCGGCAGCGCCACCAACCCGCCGGACACCGGCCCCGCCGGCGCGCTCAACTACTACTACTGGAACGCCCAGCTCCCGTCCGGCAAGACCGGCCGGCACATCATCTACACGATGTGGGTCCGCTCCGACAGCAACGAGAACTTCTACAGCTGCTCCGACGTCGTCTTCGACGGCGGCAACGGCGAGGTCACCGGTGTCGGCCCGGGCCAGAGCACCCCCACCGCCACCCCGACGGTGACCCCGACGGTCAACCCGGGCGCCTGCACCGCCACGTGGAAGGCCACGGACACCGGCTGGGCCGGCCACTTCCAGGGCGAGGTGACCGTGAAGAACACGAGCACCTCGTCGATCAACGGCTGGACGGTCAAGTGGACCTACTCCGGCGGCCAGGGCTTCGACGGCTCGCCATGGAACGGCGTCCTGTCCGGGCAACCGCCCAACGTGGTGGTCAAGAACGCCACCTACAACGGGCAGCTCGCGCCGAACGCGACCACCTCGTTCGGCTTCAACGCCACCGGTTCGATCCCCAACCCGGCCCCGGCCCTTACCTGCACCAGCCCGTGATCAAGTCACGTCGCGGGCGTGTCGCGGCACTCGTCACCCTGGCCGGCCTGACCCTGGCCGGGGTGATGTTTTTCGCCGTCCGACAGCCGTCCTCCCAGCTGAACCAGGAGCTCGCCGCCCAGGTGACGCTCATCCTCGAGCAGTCCTCGCCCGACGAGCACCACGCGCACGGCCACGACTTCGACTCGCGCGTCGTGTGCGCCGTGGAGCCCTTCGGGTTCGATCCGCCCGACGCGACCTCCCTCGTCGAGGTGAAGTGGGTCTACGCCCGCCACATGTGCGCGGTGACCGGCGCGGGCACCGACTGGGCCACCTCCGTACGGGCCGCGGGCCCGATCGCGGTACGCGTCGGCATCCCTCCCCTGGTCCGGGTGCCGGAGCCGGGCGTGGGCTATCCGGACCGCGTCAAGCGGCTCATCCCGGCCCGCTACCACGAGGCGGCCTTCGCCGAGTTCCAGGACGAGTCGGCGATCGACGCCGCTCGTCAGCGCTTCGCCGAAGCCGTAAAAAGCCAAGCCCGATAACGCGACGGCTCCCCGGCGACCGAGCGCGCCTCTGCGGAGCAGAGGCCATAAACACGGACGCGGCCGGCTGGAGGTACCGGCCGCGTCCGTCCCATCCGGGCGGGATGGTCTCGTTGGGCAGGGATGTTCTTTCGCCTCACCTCCTCATACGCAGCGGTACGACGGGCGGTTCAGTTGGCACACGTGTAGCCGGACGGCACGGACGTGTTGCCGCTGGGCCGGCTCGCCTGCACCCCGAAGCTCGTGCCGGCGTTGGGTGCGAGGGTGCCGTTGTAGCTCAGGTTCTTGGCCGTCACGGTCTGGCCGCTGACCGTCACCGCGGCGTTCCAGGAGCCGGTGAGCGTGTGGCCGGCCGGCAGCGTGAAGGTCACCGTCCAGCTCGACTTGGTCGAGGTGCTGGTGTTGGTCACGGTCACGGGCTGCACGACGTACCCGGTGCCCCACTGGCTCTGCACGATGCCGGTGGCGGTGCAGCCGCCGCCGGTGCCACCGCCGCTGAGCGTGGTGAACGACGCCGTCGGCGACGCGGCGGACTGGTTGCCGGCCGCGTCCCTGGCCTTGACGTACACCTGGTACGTGGTCGCCGGCGACAGCCCGGTCAGCGTGATCGAGTTCGTCGCGGTCGAGCCGAGCGAGGTCCCGGTCGAGGTGTAGACGTCGTATCCGGTCACGCCGACGTTGTCAGTGGAGGCCGTCCAGGACAGGTTCGCCCCCGACGAGGTGATGCCGGACGCCGACGGGGTGCCCGGCGTGCTCGGCGGGGTCGGGTCGGTGGTGCCGCCGCCGTAGATCGAGGCCTGCTTGGAGGTGGCGGCGATGCCGTTGGCGCCGTTGAACAGCCGCCGGCCCCAATCCGTGAGCTGGGTGACGTCGAAGTTGGTGACCTGGTCGAGGTATTCGACGCCGCCGCCGTTGCCGCTCCACGACCAGCCCAGGTAGCCGAGGCCGCGGCTCACGGACTGGGCCATGATCGTGTCCTCGTCCGGGTTGCCGTCTGAGTGGTTGAAGCCGAACTCGCCGACGACCAGCGGCAGCCCCGCGGTCTTGAACGCGTCCATGTACGCGTTGATCTCCGCGGCCGTGTCGAAGACGCCGTACATGTGGATGGAGAAGATCGTGTTCTTGTTCGGGTCGCTGTCGAAGACCGCCCGCGCGTTGTCGCGCATGCCGAACTGCCAGTCCTGACCCCAGTTGGGCGCGTCCACCATCAGCGCGTGCTGGAAGCCGTTGCTGCGCAGCTTCTGGATCGCGGCCGTGGTGGCGGCGGCCCAGCCCGGCGTGACGGCGTTGTTGCCGATCGGCTCGTTGCCGATGTTGACGATGACGTAGTCCTCCTGGCCGACCAGGGCGGACTTGACGCTGATCCAGTAGTTGGCGGCCTGGTCGAGGGTGTAGGCGCCGCTCTGCTCGCCGTACCCGGTGGTGTCGTGGTTCTCCAGCACGCAGATGAGCTTGTTCTGCTTGCAGAGGGAGACGACGTTGGCCACGTCGGAGACGCTGTTGGGGGTCCAGCGGCCACCGCTCAGCACGACCCGCACGGTGTTGGCCTTCAGCGACTTGATGTCCGCGAACGCCTTGGTCTGCGTCGCGTACCACGTGTGCGCGTGGCTGGTGCCGCGCATGACGAACTCCTGGCCGTTGGCCTCGACGATCTTCGTACCGCTCACGTGAATGCCGACGGCGGCGTTCGCGGGGGCGGCCGAGAGGCCGAGGAAAACGAGGAAGCACGTCAGCGCGGTGATCAGTGATCTCATGTGCTGCCTTTCACTGAGCTGTGGAACCGCCCCCGCCGCTACTGCGACGGGGGCGGGGTCTTCACTCAGGCGGGAGTGCAGGTGATGGGGTCGGGGACGGTGGGTGTGCCGTTGGCGATGAAGCCGAACGTGGTGGTGGCGCCCGGGGCGAGCGCCCCGTTGTACGCCTCGTTCCTGACGGTGACGCCGGACCCCGACTGGGTGTGCTTGCCGCCCCAGAGCTGGGTGATCTGGTTCGCCGACGTCCAGGCGACCGTCCATCCGGTGGTCGCCGAGGTGCCGTTGTTCTTCACCGTCACCTCGGCCTGGAAGGCGCCGCCCCACGAGCTCGTCACCTTGTACGTCGCCGCGCACCCGCCGGTCGGCGGCGGCGTCGTGTTCGTCGTGGTGAACGAGGTGCCGTCGGACGATGCCGAGGCGTTGCCCGCCGCGTCCCGCGCCACCACAGAGGCGGTGTAGGAGGTGCTAGGGGTGAGCCCGCTCAGGTTGAAGGACGCGCTCGTGGCCGTGCCTACCTTTTGGGACCCCAGGTAGACGTCGTAGCCGCTCACGCCCACGTTGTCCGTGGAGGCGGTCCAGCTCAGCTTGGCCGTCGAGCCCGTGATCTCGGAGACCGCGGGCTTGCCCGGCTTGCTGGGCGCTGTCGTGTCCTGCTCCTCCGGACCCGGGGGCTCACCCCAGATCTTGGTCGCGCCGCTGTAGAGAGTGATGTTCCCGGTGCGCACCGGCGTCGCGCCGGGCGTGGTGGGGATGTTCCGGTACGACCAGTCGTTCGCCGGGTCCCACGTGCCCGCGCTGGTGATCCTGAACTGCACCTCTCTGCGGTGCTGCGACTGCCCGGCCGGGGCGATGGCCTGCCCGGAGCAGTCGATGTTCACGTAATACGTGGCGCCGCTCGCGGTTTGATGGTCGCGCTCACTTGGCCCTCGCTGGTCACGCAAGCTACCGCTCTCGGGCCTGAGCGTTCGCTGCTCCGCGTGCAGCGTGGGCGCCTTGCACTGCGTGTAGGCCGACGACACGGTGATCTGCGAGGCCGTCGTCGTGCCGTCGAGCGTGAAGTAGTAGCGGAACGAGCCGTCGGACAGGATCCTGGCGGGCCAGGCCGACTGGTTGCGGACGATGGCCTTGATCTCCGTGAAGCCGGTGCCCGAGGCGTTCACGCCCGCCTCGACGAAGAGCTCGGGACCGTCCGGGGTCTCCGCCACCGGGAAGTTCGCCGCGGGCGCGCCGCCGTACTCCTTGTAGAGCCGGGCCAGCGCGCTGGTGAAGCCGGCGTTGTAGTCGGTGGCGACCTCGTTCATGACGTAGTCGTCGCGTTTGTCGGTGTAGGCGTCGTTCGGGTCGGGCGGTCCGCCGACGAGCGCGCCGTACAGGGTGTGGCGGGTCTGCTCGGGGTTGGTGATCTGGTCGGTCCACGAGCCGTGCGCCGTGCGGTGATGCGGGTTCTTGGGCGGGTTGGCGCCGAACCCGATCAGGTACGAGGAGTTGCGCGGGTTGTCACCGAGCGCGTAGTTGATCTGCCGCACCGCGAAGTCGTGGTAGCGGGCCTTGCGCGTGGCGTCGGTGATGGTGTCGCTGTGCACGAGCGCCGCGAACGAGGTGTTGGCCGCGTACCGCAGCGAACCCCACCGGTCGAGCACGGCCTGGCCACCCGGCGAGTACGCCACCTTCGCGCCGTTCACGCCGACGGTCCACCAGTCGAGCCAGCGGTTGGCGTCGTCCAGGTAGCGCTGTTTGCCGGTCAGCTTGTACAGCAGCACGTACGCGCCGTACGACTTGTCGTCCCACGCGATCGTCCACTTGTACGACTTGGTGGTGGTCTGCGGCTCGTTACCGAGGTTGTCGTACCCGGTCTCGGCCTTGGCCAGGTAGGAGGCGTCGTTCGTGGCCCGGTAGAGCCAGATCGCGCCCCACACCAGCTCGTCGTTGTAGCCGCTCCACGAGTTGTAGTAGCCCTGCGCGTCGGTGATGCAGTCGGTGTACTTCTTCCTGACCGTGTCGGCGAAGGAGTACAGCTGCTTGGCATGCGTCAGGAGCGTGTCAGCATAAGCCGGATTTGTCGGGCGGAAGACGATCGAGGAGGCGGCCATCGCCGCCGCCGTCTCGCCCGCCAGGTCCGACCCGCCGCACGACGCGTCGATCTTGTACGCGGGCCGCGTCATCTGCATGGCCTCGGCCGGGCCCCACCAGGCGTGGTCCGTGCCGCCGTTGCCGACCTGCCCGTAGAGCACGTTCGCCGACGGGTGGGCCTTGATGAAGTAGTCGTTGACGAACTTGAGGTTGTCGAGCAGGTGCGTGAGCTGCCCGGAGCTCGCGTACGCGTCGCGGTACTCGACCGCGCCCCAGGCCAGCATGGTCGTGGAGAACGCCATCGGGAAGCCGAACTTGACGTGGTCGCCCGCGTCGTACCAGCCGCCCGTGAGGTCCACGCCCACGTCCTTGCCGTCGTTCATGCCGGAGTCGCCGCGCCAGCCGACGCGGTTCCAGCTCGGCAGGTCGCCCGACTGCTGGGCCTCGTAGAACCACAGCGCCTTCTGCAGCGCCTCACCGTACGCGAACGCGGGCGCGGCGGCGTGGGCCGCCGGCCCCACCCCTGCGAAACACAGGGGCAGGACCAGCGACGCCACGGCGATCAGTGCCTTTCTCACGGGAAGACCCGTCCGTACTCGCCCAGGGCGACGGCGACGTCCACCTGTGCCCAGAACCGGTGGTAGTTGAAGACCGGCGCGGGGCCCGTGCCCTTCAGGAAGGCGTCGACCTTCGGCCAGTCCGGGTCGTTCTTGTAGAAGGACCTGATCGAGATGAACGTCGAGCTGGAGTTGATGGTGTCGCCGTTGGGCATCTTGCCGCTCCAGCCGGACGGCACGTAGACCGGGTCGTCCACGCGGTTGTAGTCGGTCTTGGTCTCGGGGACCGACACGCCCTTGGCGTCACGGTTCTTCCACACGCCGTCGAGCAGCGCCTTGGCCATGTTCTTGGCCGCCGTGTTGTTCGCCTTGGCCGCGTAGTACATGAGCGTCTTGGCGTACGCGCCGGCCACGCCCACGTCGTTCGTGTAGTCGGCGATCGTCACGTGCAGGCCGGGGTTGGCCGGAGGCATCCCGGAGGTGGCGGTGAAGTCACCCACGGGCTGGCCGGTCCACCGCAGCGTGGACGGGATCTGGTACGAGCCGTCCGCGTTGATGGTGGTGTTGTTCATGGCCCAGGTGACCCACTTGTCGAGCAGCGCCTTGGCGTCGGCGTTCCCCGAGGCGTAGTAGAGCTCGGCCACCCGCTCCATCGTCCACGCCTGGAAGCCGAACCACTGGTTCGACGGCGGGTCGTGGTAGACGGGCTGCCAGTCGTAGGTCAGGCCGTGGAACTTCGGCAGGCCGGCCGGCGGCGCCGCGTAGTGGCCCTCCCAGCTGTTGGTCGCGCCACCGGCGATGGCGCCCTCGGCCGACTGCAACCAGCCGTAGAACTGCAGCTGCCGGGTGAGGCTGGTGCTCCAGTCGGCCACGCCGGTGCTGCTCTTGGGCTTCAGCTCGGTCACGTTCGCCAGCGCCCAGGCCGCGAGCGGGTTCTGGTAGCCGGAGTGGTTGTGGCTGGAGCCGATGCGCCATGCCCAGCCGGCGTTGGAGTCGGTCGCGCCGCCCCAGGCGTAGTACCAGCTCAGCAGGTAGTTGGAGGCGTCCTTGCCGGTGCCGGCCGCGCACTGCGGGCTCGTGCAGCCGGGCTTCTTGAAGTACTTGTCGTACATCGCGTAGCGCAGGTAGTCGCCCATCTTCGCGGCCTTGGCGACCGACCCGGAGATCTGCGACTCCTTGCCCTGCGCCTTGGCCCACGTCTGCGCCCAGTACGCGGCCTGCACGGCGCGCGCGTCGGCGTCGGGGGCGTTGGTGTACTTCCACTGCTTGGCGTAGGAGCTGTCCTTGATGAACAGGTCCAGGTAGCCGTTGGTGCCGCCGTGCTTGAAGGTGTCGCAGGACGGCTGCGGGATCGTCTCGAAGACCGACTCCTCCGGGCCGCGCTGGTAGGTGTTGATGTAGGCGGGCTTGGTGGTGCCGTCGCCGCAGCGGCCGAAGCCGTAGGTGTTGTCGACGTCGAGCAGCCAGTGCATGCCGTAGATGTCGCGGGTGCCGTACGCGCTCTGCAGCTCGCCCGCGATCGGGTCGACGCCGGGCGTGACGCCGGAGTCGAGCGCGGTCGGGTAGTTGCTGATCTGGTTCCACTCCGGCGCGTACGTGGCCGGCTTGTTCGGCGTGTAGAAGGAGTTCGTCGGCTGGTCGGCCGTGGCCGGGATGATGTACTTCTCCATCGAGGCCCACGCGTTGTTGAACTTCGTCCAGTCGCCGGTGACCTGCCCGTAGACCGCCTCCAGCCACAGGTAGTAGCTGTAGGCCTCGGACGTGGTCTCGTGCCCGTGGTCCGGCGCCTCGACCATGAACGTCTCGATCGAGTGGTACGGCACGCCCTCGGGCGAGAAGTAGCCGTTCGCCGGGTCGTGGAGCTCGTTGTACATCTCGACGAAGCGCTGGACGTAGGTGTTGTTGCCGCCGACGTCGTCGTCCGCCTCGGTGGCGGTGACGTCGACCGCGGTGTAGCCGGTGGCGCTCACCCGGAACACGCCGGAGCCGGCGGTGGTGTCGCTGTCGTTGGCCGCCGCGAGCGTGACGTTCTGCGCGGTGTTCCAGTTGGACGGCGTGAAGGTCAGGCTGGCGCCGCCGGAGACGGTCAGGTCGGTGTCACCGCTGGCGCGTGACGTGGTGACGGTCACGTTGGCCGAGGGCGCCTGCGACAGCTTCACGCTGAAGCTCGCGGTCCCCGCCTCCGGCACGGACAGGCTCGTCGGGCTCACCACGAGCGCGGGACCCGTGTTCTGCGAGACCGTGATCCCGACCGGCGCCGAGGTGGTGGTCGCGCCGCCGTTGTCGGTGGCCCGCGCGGTGATCGAGTAGCTGCCGGCCGCCACGTTCGTCCAGCTGTAGCTGTACGGCGCCGAGGTGTCGGTGCCCAGCAGCGTGGAGCCCTGGTAGAAGTCGACCTTCGAGACCGTGCCGTCGGAGTCGGACGCGTTCGCCGCGATCGGCACGGTGGCCGGGGCGGTGAACGTCTGCCCCGCGGTCGGCGAGGTCAGCGACACCGTGGGCGCGGCGTTGGCGCCGCCACAGGTGACCCCGTTCACGCTGAACGTGGTCGGGTTCGGGTTGCTGCCGGTCCAGGTGCCATTGAAGCCGATGGACACGGACGCGCCGGTGCCAAGGCTGCCGTTGTAGGGCATGTTGGTGCCCGTGACGCGCGTGCCCGACTGGCTCCAGTTGGCGCCCCAGCCCGTCGGGGTGTACTTCTGACCTGTGGTCGGGTAGTCGAAGCCCAGGTTCCACGAGGTGATGGGGTCACCGGTGTTCTTCAACGTGATGCTCGCGGTGAAACCGCCCTGACCGGGGCTGCTGGTCCATTGATTGGCCGTGTACGTCACATCGCACGCCACGGCCGCCTGCGCGGGTCCGGCCGACACGGCCGAGGTCACACCCGCCACAAGGACAAGCGTCGCGGCCACGGCCAGCCGCCGCGACAAGCGGGAGAGAAGGGGAGGAGGTCTGTACTTCACGGGGTCTCCATGGGAGTAGAGGAGTGGGAGCGCTCCCAAACGGGATTGTGGGTGACCCGACGCGTATGTCAACGGAATGGCGGTTCGGTAACCCCCGTGTTTCCTCTCACCAGGGTGCCCGGGATGAAAGTTTCATCGGCGTTCCGGGGCATTCAACGAGCATGCGGCGCGGCGGACACCTCCGCGAGCATCGCCCTCTGTACACGGATGGAACCACGACAGACCATGGGAGCGCTCCCAGCCCTCTAACACTGGAGATGATCGCTCGTGAGACTCCAACGCGGCCTCCGCAAATGGGCCGTGACCGTGACCGCCGCGAGTGTCGCGGCCTTAGGGCTCGTCGTCGGCCAGAGCACGGCAGCCAACGCCGCCGTCGCCTGCGACGTGACCTACTCTGCCAACTCGTGGACCAGCAGCCCCGGCCAGGGCGGTTTCACCGCGAGCATCACGTTGAAGAACACCGGTGACCCCATCACCTCGTGGAACCTGGGCTTCGACTACCCGACCACGGGGCAGAAGTACACCCCGACGGGCTGGGGCGCCAACTGGAGCCAGTCGGGCACGCGGGTGACCGGGACGAACATGCCGTACAACGGCAGCCTGAGCACCGGCGGCTCGGTCTCCATCGGCTTCAACGGCACCTGGACCGGCAGCAACCCGAACCCGACCGCGTTCACCGTGAACGGGGTCACCTGCGGCGGCGGCGGGAACCCCACCACCCCGTCGGTGGTCACCTCGGCCAGCTCGGTCGCGGTGAACGAGGGCGGCACGGCCACGTTCACGGCCCGGCTCTCCTCGGCCCCGTCCGCCAACGTGACCGTCACCACCACCCGGACCAGCGGTGACACCGACCTGTCCGTCAGCTCGGGCGACTCGCTGACCTTCACCCCCTCCAACTGGAACACCGCCCAGACCGTCGCCCTGGCCGCGGCCCAGGACTCCGACACGACCGCGGGCACCGCCTCCTTCACCGTCGGCGGCACCGGCGTCACCCCGGCCACGGTCTCGGCCACCGAGGTGGACGACGACGCCGTGGTGGAGCAGTCGATCATCGTGACGCCGACCGCGGTGACCGTGCCCGAGGGCGCCACCGCCACGTACACCGTGCGCCTGGCCGCCGCGCCGACCTCAAACGTGACCGTCACCTCGACGGCGGGCACCGGCGACACCAACATCACCGTCTCCGGTGGCGGCAGCCTCACGTTCACGTCGTCCAACTGGAACACCCCGCAGACGGTCACCCTGGCCGCCTCCGAGGACTCCGACACGGCCAACGGCAGCCGCACCATCACCGTCGCCTCGACCGGTCTGACCTCCAGGACGGTCACCGCCACCGAGGCCGACAACGACGGCGGCACCACCCCCGGCGGCCACGTCGAGAACCCGTACGCCGGCGCCACCGGCTACGTCAACCCCGACTGGAAGGCCAAGGCCCAGGCCGAGCCCGGCGGCTCCGCGGTGGCCAACACCTCCACCGCCGTCTGGCTGGACCGCATCGCGGCCATCGCCGGCTCCTCCTCCGCCATGGGTCTGCGCGCCCACCTGGACGAGGCCGTCAGGCAGGACGCCGCCAACGGCTCGACGCCGCTGACCGTCCAGTTCGTCATCTACGACCTGCCCAACCGCGACTGCTCGGCGCTGGCCTCCAACGGCGAGCTGCTCGTCGCCGAGAACGGGCTCAACCGCTACAAGACCGAGTACATCGACCCGATCTCGGCGATCATGAGCGACTCCGCGTACGCGAACCTGCGCATCGTCACGATCATCGAGCCCGACTCGCTGCCCAACCTGGTCACCAACCTCAGCTTCGCCAAGTGCGCCGAGGCCAACTCGACCGGTGCCTACGTCGACGGCGTCCGCTACGCGCTCAACAAGCTGCACGCCATCACCAACGTCTACACCTACATCGACGCCGCCCACCACGCCTGGCTGGGCTGGGACTCGAACTTCAACCCGTCCGTCAACATCTTCTACAACACCGTCGCCGGCGCCACCGCCGGTGTGGACAGCGTGGACGGCTTCATCGTCAACACCGCCAACACCTCCGCGACCACCGAGCCGTACTTCACGATCAACTCGACCGTGAACGGCACGTCGGTCCGGCAGTCCAAGTGGGTGGACTGGAACTGGTACGTCGACGAGGCGACGTTCGCCACGGCCCTGCGCAGCGCCCTCATCTCCAAGGGCTTCAAGAACGGGCTCGGCATGCTGGTCGACACCTCGCGCAACGGCTGGGGCGGCTCCGCCCGCCCGAGCGGGCCGAGCACCTCGACCGTCCTGGACGACTTCGTCAACCAGTCGCGCACCGACCGCCGCATCCACGCCGGCAACTGGTGCAACCAGAGCGGCGCCGGTATGGGCGCGCGGCCGACCGCCAACCCGGCGGCCGGGTTCGACGCCTACGTCTGGATCAAGCCTCCGGGCGAGTCGGACGGCGCCAGCTCGGACATCCCGAACGACGAGGGCAAGAAGTTCGACCGGATGTGCGACCCGACCTACCACGGCAACAACCTCAACGGCAACAACCTGACCGGCGCGCTGCCCAACGCGCCGCTGTCGGGCCGCTGGTTCTCGGCGCAGTTCCAGGAGCTGCTGAGGAACGCCTACCCGCCCGTCAACTGACGACCGTCAGGACCGGGGGCCATCGCCCCCGGCATGAGCCCGAGAGACCCGCCTGACCCGGGTCTCTCGGAGGGACCCGCCTGACCCGGGTCCCTCGATTCACCCGAAGGGGCCCCGTCCGCGGGGCCCCTTCACCTCTGCGCTCTGCGCCACTCCGAGACGATCTCGTCAACGTCGAAGGGCATCAGGTTGAGCGGCGGCCCGGACAGCCCCGTCCTGATCGCGTCGCGGATCTGCCGGTCGATCCAGCTCTCGAACGGCATGCCCAGGGGTTTCCGCTCGGTCAAGACGGCCTCCTCAGGCCAGGTTGTGACTCGGGGTCAGCGGGCCACGCCAGCCGAGCATGGCCTCGGTCATGCGTACGGACGCGACCGTGGCGGCCACGTCGTGCACCCGCAGGATGCGGGCGCCCTTGACGATCGAGAAGACGTTGGCGGCGATCGTGCCCTCCCTCCGCTCCCCCTGGGGCCGGTCGAGCGTCTCGCCGATGAAGTCCTTGTTGGACAGGGCCACCAGCGTCGGGTAGCCGATCGCGGTGATCTCCTCCAGCCGCCGGGTGATCTCCAGGGAGTGGAAGGTGTTCTTGTTCAGGTCGTGGCCGGGGTCGATGATGATCCGGTCCGGGGCGATCCCGGCCTCCAGCGCGTACGCGACCCGCTCGCGCAGGTAGCCGGCCACCTCGGCGACGACGTCCTGGTAGCTCGGCCGGAAGACGCGCCTGCCCGGGCCCCCGAGGCTGTGCGTCACGATCACGCTGACCCCCGACTTGGCCGCGAACTCCGCCATGCCGGGCTCGCGCAGGCCGTTGGTGTCGTTGATCACGTCCGCGCCCGCGTCCACGGCCGCCCGCGCCACGTCGGGCCGGTGGGTGTCGACGGAGATGACGGCGTCGGTGGCCTTCCTGACCTCGGCGATGACCGGGGCCACCCGGTCGATCTCCTCGTCCGCGCCGATCTGCGCCTGGGCCGCGGAGAAGGCGAACCCGCCGATGTCCACCCAGTCGGCCCCGTCGTCCACGGCCCGGCACGCGGCCGTCACGGCGTTGTCGAGCTCGAACGTGCTGCCCTGGTCGTGGAAGGAGTTGGGCGTCCTGTTGACGATGGCCATGACGGCGACCTGGCGCGCGAAATCGAACTCCCGCCGCCCGATGCGCCGGACGGGCGAGATGATCCCCGGAGAAAGCGCTTCGCCGCTCACGTAGCGAGCCTACCTGGCCCCCGACCACCCGGCGCGGAGCGGGGGTCAGGCCATGAACCGGCCGAAGGGGCGGCAGCCGGCCATCACGCGGATGCGTTTCATGACCTCGTGGGCCGCGCGATCGGGCCCGCCCGGCAGCCGCATCGTGAGCAGGACCGTCGTCCCCCCTGGACCGGTGTCGAAGTCGGCCGTGTCGCACAGCCGGCGGATGAGGTAGATCCCCCTGCCGCCCTGCGCGAGTTCGAGCGGGGTGATGCTGCCGTTGACATACCCGTCGGGGATGCCCATCCCCTCGTCGGACGTCTCCGAGCGGATGACGCCGTCCACCGTCCACAGCTTGAAGTACCCGTGCCCACCCCCGTGCTCCACGGCGTTGACGACGCTCTCGTGCACGGCCAGGACGAAGTCGTCCAGCCGAGGGCTGCTCAGCCCGCAGCTCCTGGCGCACTCGGCCACGGCGCGGCGCAGCCTGGTGACGTCGTCGAGGGTGAAGGGCTGGGCCATCAGGGTCCGCATGCGCTCCCTCCGTGTCGTCCGACAGGGCGGCTACAGGGCGGCTCTCGCGCTTCAGGACCTCGCGTCGTGTGTCACGTTCCCCCGGAGGAGACGACTTACACCCCGGACGCCCCACCGACACCGGCGGCGAGCTCCTTGACGCGGCCGACGGGCCCGCCGTCGGGGGCCAGCGGCGCGGTGTCCATGCCGGCCCCGTCGTGCAGCCCCTCGAACAGCTCCCGCACGGCCTCCCACGACGGGTGCCGCGGCGTCCACCCCAGCACGTCCCTGGCGCGGTCGGTCTTCATGATCGGGGCCCGCAGGACCAGGTCCAGCAGGCCGGGCGCGGCCGGCAGGAGCCGCAGGTGCCAGGCCGCCGACATGACCGTCCTGGCCACGGCGGGCGAGACCGGGACCGTACGGGTGCCGAGCAGCTTGGCCAGGTCGGGCGGGTCGAGCACGGGCGCGGCGGCGAGGTTGAACGCCCCCCGCACCTCCTTGGTGACGGCCAGCCGGTACGCCTCCGCCGCGTCCTCCGCGTGCAGCGCCTGCAGCCGCAGGCCCGGGATGTCCGGCACGAACGGGATCCGCCCCTCCTTGATCAGCCACCCCGGCACGAACGGCCCGCCGAACAGCCTGCGCTGCTCGGTGGCGGCCACCCGCTGGAAGACGAACCCCGGCCGCATCCGCACCACCCGGATGCTCGGGTGATCGTTCTCGAAGACGTCGAGCACCCGCTCGACGTACGCCTTCTCCCGCCCGTACGCGGCCCCCGGCCAGCCGTGCGTGGGCCAGCTCTCGTCCACCGCCCGGTCCTCGGGCCCCGGCGAGTACGCGCCCACGGACGAGGCGTGGACGAGCGCGGGCACCCCCGCCTCGGCGACGGCGCGGAAGACGCGCATGCTGCCCAGCACGTTCGCCCGCCAGGTCGTCGCCGGGTCCCTGGTGGGCTGGAACAGCCACGCGAGATGGACGACGGCGTCCGCCCCGTCGAAGATCCGCGTCAGATCCGCGGTCGCGACGTCCGCCTGCCGCCAGTCGGTGCGGTCGATCCGCCATCCGGGCAGCCGACGGGCGACCCCGACGATCGAGGTCACGCCGTCGTCGGCGGCCAGCGCACGCACCAGGCTGGTGCCGACGTTGCCGGTCGCACCCACCACAACGACTCTCATGGGTGCTTCGCTGCCCGCCGATCGGGCAGCGAAACCCCTCTGACCTGCCAGATTATGGCTGGAGCAGGATCTTGACGGCTCCGTCGGACTTCTTCTGGAACATCTCGTACGCGAGGGGCGCCTGCTCCAGGGGCATCCGATGGGTGGCGAGGTCCATCACGCCGAGCGGATCCGACTCGTCGATCACCAGCGGCATCAGCGCGCTGGTCCACCGCCGGACATGGGTCTGCCCCATGCGCATCGTGATGCCCTTGTCGAACATGCGCAGCATGGGCATGGGGTCCGTCATACCCCCGTAGTTGCCGACGACGGAGATGACGCCACCGCGCCGTACGGCGTCGATGGCCTGGTTGAGCGCGGCGAGGCGGTCGACGCCCGTGTGCGACATGAGCGGCGCGGCCACCGCTCCGGGCAGCATCGTGGCGATCGTCTGGGCGAGCTTGGCGGCCGGGGAGCCGTGGGCCTCCATGCCGACCGCGTCGATGACGGAGTCCGTGCCGCGCCCGGAGGTCCGCTGCCGGACCTCCTCGGGGACGTCGGTGATCTCGCTCGCGTCGATGACCTCGATGCCGTGGCGGCGGGCCATCTCCAGGCGCTGTATGACGCCGTCCACGCCGATCACCTGGTAGCCGAGGTGGCGGGCGATGCGGCAGCACATCTGGCCGATGGGACCGAGGCCGAAGACGGTGACGCTGCCGCCCTCGGGGACGTCCGCGTCCGCGACGGCCTGCCAGGCGGTCGGCAGCACGTCGGACAGGTAGAGGAAGCGCTCGTCCGGCGGCCCCTCGGGCACCTTGATCGGGCCGAACTGCGCCTCGGGCACCCGCAGGTACTGGGCCTGCCCGCCGGGCACCTGGCCGTAGAGCTTGGTGTAGCCGTAGAGGGCCGCTCCGGTGCCCTGCTCGCGCACCTGCGTGGTCTCGCACTGCGCGTAGAGCTGCATGTCGCACATGTGGCAGTGGCCACAGGAGATGTTGAACGGGATGACCACGCGGTCACCCGGCTTGATGTTCTCGATCGCGGAGCCGACCTCCTCGACGACGCCCATGGGCTCGTGCCCGATGATGTCGCCCTCGGCCATGAACGGCCCGAGCACCTCGTACAGGTGCAGGTCGGAGCCGCAGATCCCGGTGGTGGTGATCCTGATGACCGCGTCGTTGGGCTCCTTGATGGCGGGGTCAAGAACCTCCTCGACCCGGATGTCGCGCTTGCCGTGCCAGGTGACTGCCTTCATGGTGCCTCCTTACGGAATAGCCATAAATGCCGCATACCCGGACATATGCCATCAAATCTGCAGTGGCTCCCGATGACCTCCCGACACGCCTGGATCTTGGCAAAGGGCGAACGCTCCGCGCCAAAACGCTTTACACGCTCTGTATTGGGTGAGTAACTATTGGTAGCTGACGCCCTGACAGAAGGAGCCGCGCGCATGCCGGTGAGCTTCACTCAGCACAACGTTGGATCACGCATCGACCGTCGCCTGGCCGGTTTCCTCGAGACCTGGCGAGCTCCCGTCGACGACCCCGACGTCGAGGCGGCGTACCAGTTGCTCACCGACTTCGTCCTCAACGGCGGCAAGCGCGTCAGGCCGCAGCTCTGCTACTGGGGCTGGCGGGGCGCCGGCGGGGGCGACGGGGACGAGATCATCACCGCCGCCGCGTCCCTGGAGCTCTGCCACGCGGGCCTGCTCATCCACGACGACATCATGGACGGCAGCGAGCTGCGGCGCGGCCGGGCCACCGTGCACAGGAGCCTGGCCGGGCTGCACCGCGGCCCGGGCTCGGACGCGTTCGGGCAGGCGGGCGGCATCCTGCTCGGCACGCTGAGCCTGGCCTGGTCCGACACCATGCTGTCGTCGTGCGGCGTGGAGCCGCACCGGCTGCGGGCCGCGCACCACGTGTTCGACACCATGCGCACCGAGGTCATCAGCGGCCAGTATCTCGACGTCCTGGCCCAGCTCCGCTCGGGCGCGAGCGTGGACGAGGCGCTCACGGTGATCCGGTTCAAGACCGCCAAGTACACCGTCGAGCGGCCGCTGCAGATCGGCGGCGCGCTGGCCGGGGCCTCGCTGGAGCTGCTGGAGTCCTACTCGCGCTTCGGCCTGCCGCTGGGCGAGGCCTTCCAGCTCCGCGACGACGTGCTCGGCACGTTCGGCCTGGAGTCGGAGACCGGCAAGTCGGCGCTGGACGACCTGCGCGAGGGCAAGCACACCGTGCTCGTCGCGCACGCCGTGCTGCGGGCCACCCCCGCCCAGCTCGCCCATCTCAAGAGCTGGCACGGCAACCCGGAGCTGACCGAGGAGCGCGCCGAGGAGCTGCGGCAGATCCTGCGCGACACGGGAGCGCTGGCCGAGGTCGAGGAAATGATCGAAGACCGTGTGCGCGAGGCCGTGACGGCACTGGCCGCGGCGCGGATGGAGCCGGAGGCCGCGAGAGCGCTGGCCGTGCTGGCCGACCAGCTCGCGCACCGCACCAAGTAGAGGGGTTCCCCAGATGGGACAGGTTCTTCTCGCGGCCCCGCGCGGCTTCTGCGCGGGTGTCGAGCGTGCGATCAGCACCGTCGAAGAGGCGTTGAGACGCTTCGGTCCGCCGGTCTACGTGCGCAAACAGATCGTGCACAACACGTACGTGGTCGACGACCTCACCCGGCGCGGCGCGATCTTCGTCGAGGAGCTCGACGAGGTCCCCGACGGGTCGCTGGTCGTCTTCTCCGCCCACGGCGTCGCGCCGGCGGTCAAGGACGAGGCGGGCCTGCGCGGCCTGCGGACGATCGACGCCACCTGCCCGCTGGTCACGAAGGTCCACAAAGAGGCCGTGCGCATGGCCGAGGCGGGCTACGAGATCGTGCTCATTGGCCACGCCGAGCACGAGGAGGTCGAGGGCACGTTCGGCGAGGCCCCCGAGCGCATCCACGTCGTGGACCCGGCCAGGCCCGACGAGCTGACGGCGGGCGGCTCGCGCCCGATGAGCTGGCTGTCGCAGACCACGCTGGCCGTGGACGAGACCATGCAGGCCGTCGCCGAGCTGCGCAAACGCTTCCCCCAGCTGGTCGACCCGCCCAGCGACGACATCTGCTACGCCAGCCAGAACCGCCAGGAGGCGATCACCAGGATCGCCCCGCGGTGCGAGCTGGTCATCGTCGTCGGCTCCGCCAACTCGTCGAACTCGCTGCGGCTGGTCGAAGTGGCCCTCAACGCGGGCGCGGGGGCGGCCTACCTGATCGACCGGGCCACCGACGCCGACGAGCGCTGGCTCGACGGCGTGCGGACCGTCGGGGTCAGCTCCGGCGCCTCCGTCCCCGAGCGGCTGGTCGGGGAGTTACTCGGCTGGCTCGCCGCCCACGGATACGACGACGTGGAGCCGGTGACCGTGACCGAGGAGACCCTCACGTTCTCCCTGCCGCTCGAAATCCGATCCACCCGCAACCCCGGCTAGGTCCCAAACCCAGATTGGTGGTGCAGCACGATGACCGAAACGACCAACTCGCCCACACCTGAGGCCGCCAACGGCAACAGCCAGCTCAGCCTCAGCACCGAGGCCGCCAGACAGCTCGCGACCACGACCAAGACGGCGCCGCAGATGCAGGAGATCACCTCCCGCTGGCTGCTGCGGCTGTTGCCGTGGGTGCAGTGTTCGGGCGGTGTGTTCCGGGTCAACCGGCGGCTGACGTACGAGCTGGGTGACGGCCGCATCACGTTCAGCACGACCGGTTCGGACGTGCGGGTCATCCCTGCGGAGCTCACCGAGCTGCCCATGCTGCGCGGCTTCGACGATACGGAGGTGCTGGGGGCGCTGGCCGATCGTTTCGCCCAGCGTGAGGTGGAGGCGGGCGAGGAGATCGTCTCCGAGGGCCGCCCCGTTGACCGGCTCGTGCTGATCGCCCACGGCCGGGTGGCCAAGGTGAGCCGCGGCGCGTACGGCGACGAGCAGAACATCGGCGTCCTGGCCGACGGCGACTATCTCGGTGAGGCGACGCTGACGAGTGGCGGCAGTTTCGACTTCACCGCGCGGGCCAAGACCAAGACCACCGTGCTCACGCTGTCCCGGCAGGACTTCGAGCAGCTCGCCGACCAGTCTCCCGGCCTGCGCGAGCACCTGGACCAGTGGCTTTCGGCGAGCGGGGAGCACGCCCACAACGACTACGGCGAGGCGGCGATCGACCTGTCGGCCGGCCACAGCGGCGAGCCCGTGCTGCCCGGCACGTTCGTGGACTACGAGCTGAGCCCGCGCGAGTACGAGCTGAGCGTGGCGCAGACGGTCCTGCGGGTGCACACCCGGGTCTCCGATCTGTACAACCAGCCGATGAGCCAGCTCGACCAGCAGCTCCGCCTCACCATCGAGGCCCTGCGCGAGCGGCAGGAACACGAGATGATCAACAACAAGGAGTTCGGCCTGCTCAACAACGCCGACTTCGGCCAGCGCATCCGCACCCGCTCGGGCCGCCCCACCCCCGACGACCTCGACGACCTGCTGGCCACCGTGTGGAAGGACCCGGCGTTCTTCCTCGCGCACCCGCAGGCCATCGCGGCCTTCGGCCGGGAGTGCAGCAAGCGCGGCGTCTACCCGCAGTCCATCGAGGCCTTCGGGCACAAGGTGCCGGCCTGGCGGGGCATCCCGATCTTCCCGTGCAACAAGATCCCGGTCTCCTCCACGTACACGACGTCGTTCCTGCTCATGCGTACCGGCCAGGAGAACCAGGGTGTCGTCGGCCTGCACCAGACCGGCATCCCCGACGAGTACCAGCCGAGCCTGTCGGTGCGGTTCATGAACATCAACGAGAAGGCGGTCATGTCCTACCTGGTGAGTGCGTACTACTCGCTGGCGGTGCTCGTGCCTGACGCGCTCGGCGTGCTGGAGGACGTCGAGGTCGGCAGGAACGGCTGAGCGAGGAACCGGACGGCCGGCACCGCCTGCGCGCGGTGCCGGCCGATCACTTACGTGGAGGAGCTGCCATGAGCCAGCCGTTCGAACTGCCGGACTTCTACATGCCGTACCCGGCGCGGCTGAACCCGCATCTCGAAGAGGCTCGCGCGCACTCCAGACAGTGGGCGCGCGACCTGGGCATGTCCGAAGGCTCCGGCATCTGGGAGGAGGCCGACCTCGACGCCCACGACTACGCGCTGCTGTGCTCGTACACGCATCCCGACTGCGACGCCGTCGAGCTCTGCCTGGTCACCGACTGGTACGTGTGGGTCTTCTTCTTCGACGACCACTTCCTGGAGGTCTTCAAGCGCACCGGCGACCTGGCGGGCAGCAAGGCGTACCTCGACCGGATCGCGCGGTTCATGCCGATGGGCGATGACCTGACCATGCCCGAGCCCACCAACCCCGTCGAGGCGGGCCTGGCCGACCTGTGGGTGCGTACGGTGCCCAGCAGGTCCGCGGACTGGCGGGCGCGCTTCGCCGAGAGCACCAGAAACCTGCTGAACGAGTCCCTCTGGGAGCTGGCCAACATCAACCGGGGGCGGGTGGCCAACCCGGTCGAGTACATCGAGATGCGCCGCAAGGTCGGCGGGGCTCCCTGGTCGGCGGGGCTCGTCGAGCATGCGGTGGGCGCCGAGGTGCCCGCCCGGCTGGCCGGGACCCGGCCGTTGCGGGTGCTGAAGGACGCCTTCGCGGACGCGGTCCACCTGCGTAACGACCTGTTCTCGTACGAGCGGGAGGTCGGGGACGAGGGTGAGCTGAGCAACGGCGTGCTGGTGCTGGAGAGGTTCCTGGGATGCGGCACGCAGGAGGCCGCGGACGCGGTCAACGACCTGCTGACCTCGCGGATGCAGCAGTTCGAGCACACGGCGCTGGGCGAGCTGGGCCCGCTGTTCGTGGAGTACGGCGTCGACCCGCTCACCGCGGCCGGCGTGCTGGCCTACGTCAAGGGGCTGCAGGACTGGCAGTCGGGCGGGCACGAGTGGCACCTGCGCTCCAGCCGGTACATGAACAAGCGGGTCGCCGCCCGCAAGCCGCTGGGCATGCCGTCGATCGTCAACATGCTGGGGGCCAAGCGGCTGCGTAACTTCACGTACGTGCCGTACCAACGGGTGGGGCCCTCACGGATCCCCGACCTGCCCATGCCGTTCCAGGTCCGGCTGTCGTCCCATCTCGACGCCGCCCGGCGCAACACCGTGGCCTGGTGCGGGGAGATGGGGATGCTCGACTCGACCCTGTGGGACGAGCAACGGCTCGTCGACCTCGACCTGCCTCTGTGCACCGCGGGCCTGCATCCCGACGGCGGTCCCGAGGAGCTGGACCTGGCGTCTTACTGGATGGCGTGGGGCACGTACGCGGACGACTACTTCCCGGCCGTCTTCGGCCGGTCCCGCAACCTCGCGGCGGCCAGGATCGCGGTGGAGCGGTTCTCGGCGTTCATGCCGCTGGACGGCTCGCCCGCGCCGACGCCCGCGAGCGTGCTGGAGCGGGGCCTGGCCGACGTCTGGGCGCGTACGGTGGGGCCGATGCCGCCGGAGGGGCGCCGCGAGCTGCGCGCGGCGGTCGAGAGCACGTGCCTCGCCTGGCTGTGGGAGCTGGGCAACCAGTTCGCCAACCGCATCCCCGACCCCGTGGACTTCGTCGAGATGCGCCGGCAGGCCGCCGGCAGCGAGCTGACCATGAGCTTCAGCCGGATGCGGCACGGCCGGCGGCTCCCCCGTGAGCTGCGCGAGAGCGGGCCGATCCGGTCACTGGAGAACACCGCCGCCGACTGCGGGACGCTGATCAACGACGTCTTCTCCTACCAGAAGGAGATCGAGTTCGAGGGGGACCTGCACAACGGCATCCTGGTGGTGCAGCACTTCTTCGACTGCGACTACCCGACGGCGCTCGGCATCGTGACCGACCTGCTGGACTCGCGGGTGGGCCAGTTCCAGCACATCGTCGAGCACGAGCTGCCGGTCGTCGCCGACGACCTCGACCTCGACGCGGACACCCGGCAGGACCTCGACGCGTTCGTGGACGGGTTGCGTAACTGGGTTGCCGGGGTGTTCCACTGGCACCACCACTGCTCCCGGTTCGACGAGGCCTCGCTGCTGCGCCACAACCGGGTGCCCGAGCGGCGGCTGGGCGGGCCGACGGGCCTCGGCACCTCGGCGGCCTACGCGGGCAGGTGATGGGTGCGGGGCTCGTAGAACCAGCCCATCATGCGGAGCAGTCGCCGCTGGTACGGCGTGACGTTGTGCAGGCGGATCCACCGCTCCGCGGGCGGCAGCGTGGGCATGACGAGCACCCGCAGGCCGGAGACGTCGATGAAGGTCAGCTCGCCCGTGTCGACGACGATGTACGCGCCCTGGCGGCATCCCGCCAGGGTGTCGGCCACCGCGGGGCTGTTGGAGGCGTCGATCTCGCCGACCAGCGCGACAGCCGGCGGTCCGGGCGCCGCGCGCACCGTGATCGTCAGCTGCCCATCCTGGTAGAGCAACCGCTCTTGGACGCTCACGCTCTTCGCCCCCCAACACGCACGCTCTGGGGGTGTAATCCGGTCTCCGGCAAATAACCAGAACCCAGGTTACACGAAGTATGTTTGGCTATGTAATTTTCGCCGGAAAATGACCGAATTACGGGGAAATTATGAAGGGCACGGCATGGCCGTGCCCTTGACTGCTGCGAAAGATCCGACTCGGATGGTGCCGCCCCGGCCCGGGGGAGCGCTCCGGCAAGGTGCCGCCACGGGTGCCGCCACTGGGGCCGTGGCTACCGGAGCGCCCTCACGTCAGGCGTACGCGCTCAGTTGTTGTCGCCCACGTGGGACTGGTTGTTGAGCAGGTTGACGTCGAGGTCCTGCAGGTGACCGATGGTCGCGGCGTCGATGTACTTCACGGAGTCGTTGAGGACGTCGTTGGCCAGCGTGAGGTTGTCGAGCAGGCTCAGCTGACTGAGGATCTGCTGCTTCTTGTTGAACGCGTTGGGGCCGACGTCGGCGGAGGCGCTCGTGGCCGAGAACCCGAGCAGGCAACCCGCGATCGCTGCACCAGCGAGAATGCGACGCATCATTTCTTGTTTCTCCTTCGTCGGAATTTGCGCGGGATGCGCGTCATCGTGAATCACTCGCACCGGGCTGCGAGATTCCAGGAATACCATTTCGCGGCGCCTCGACGGGCCGCAACCCGACTGTGCCAATCCGGAGTCAAATGCGCGCACCAATTCCTTGATTGTTGATCATGGATCGTCCGGATATATACGACTAGCACGCATTTGCCCCGGGGTGGCGTGGGGGCAGTTTTTCAGCTTATGGCCATACGGACCTCCCGTATGGCCAAAGTCCGTTTTATCGCTATACAGAAGGAGGAATGCTATCGGGGGAACGGGCCGGCAGAGGCGGGTCGACGGGAGCGCTGAATATGTCATGAATGGAACACGGCGGCTGCTGCCAATAGCACTGGCACCGATGATTCTGTGCGCGGTTCCGGCCATTCCCGCGATGGCCCGGCGATCGGCGAGCGGGGCGATCGCGATGCGTGCGGCGATAGAGATGATCGGCGTCCCGTACTCGTGGGGCGGCGGCGGGGTGAACGGCCCCGGGTTCGGCACCGGAAGAGGCGCGAAGACGTGGGGATTCGACTGCTCGGGGCTCGCGGAATACGCGTGGGCGCGGGCGGGGGTGTCGATCGGCTCGACCACGCGGGAGCAGTGGCGCTCCGGGATCCGGATACCCAAGGAGCGGGCGGAGCCGGGGGATCTGGTCTTCTTCGACAGCGACTCTCACAGCCCCGGGCCCGAGCACGTCGGCATCGTGGTGGACGCGACGCGGATGGTGCACGCCCCGTACACCGGGCAGTCCGTCCGGGTGGACCCGCTCGGCAGGCGTACCTTCCTCGGCGTGGTCCGGCCGAGCGACACCTGGATGAACGGCCACGCGCTGAGCTCCGCGGCCTCGGACGGCGGCGACGCCCCGAGCTCCGCCGCCGTGAACGGCCACGCGGCCCAGGTCGTCCTGCAGTGATCGACCTGGGCCGCGGGACGGAGAGCTCGGTGCGCACCGGGCCCGTGCCGTGGGTTCGCGAACGTCCACGGCCCGTTTTCGCGGTTCACCTCAAGGCACCAGGAAGACGACCTTGGCCGGGCGGAATCCCTCCCGGGAACCGCCGATCGGCTTCCTGCCTACGCCACGAGAGGAGCCGTCAGTTGTTGTCGCCCGTGTTCTCCTGGTTGTTCAGGATGTTGGCATCGATGTCCTGCAGGTGGAGGAGGGTCAGGATGTCGACGTACTTCACGGAGTCGTTGAGGACGTCGTTGAGCGCCGTCAGGTCGTCCAGTGCGCTCAGCTGACTCAGGATGGACTGCCCGCTGTTGTGCGGGTTGGGGCCGACGCTGGCCGAGGCTCCCGTTGCGGAGAGACCGAACGCGGCGGCCGCGATTGCTGCACCGGCCAGAATGCGACGGATCATGTGTGATTTCCTCCATGGAACGGCGCCGGAATTCAGCGCCTAGTCGTTTGTGCAGGGCTGTGAGGTGCCGGAAATAACCATCGCGGCAGGCGGCCGGAACTGCAACTCAAAAAGCCCACCTAGAGGTCAAGGCGGCACCTCGCATTCTTGGCACGGAGTTTTCCCGACCGTCGCCGAAACGGGACTCACGCGCAGGGTTCGGAGCCCTTTTGGCGGGATTTATTTTGGCCCGTCGCGCACCTGATGGGCCGAACCTGCACTGTCGTTTAGGAAACGATCACCCGAAACTTGAGAAGCGCTCCTACGCCTGCCGGCGTACCCGGAGAGCCCTCCGGAGGCTGACGTGCCGGGCGAACAAAGCGTCGATGATGGCCGGCGAGTTCACTCAATGCGGAGGTGAGATCGATGCGGCCGAGTATCCGCAAGACGGTCATGGTTATCCATGTCATCGCGTCCGTCGCGCTGGTCGGAGAGGTGTGGGGCCTGGTCGTGCTGAATACGGCGGCGGCCCTCACAAAGGACGCCGGACTGGCGCACGCGGCCTATCGGCTGATGCCCGCCTTGGTCTTCGCGGGCGGCATACCACTCAGCCTCATCGCATTGATCAGCGGCAGCACACTGGGGCTGACCAGCCATTGGGGGCTGTTTCGCTATTACTGGGTGGCGGCCAAGCTCGTACTCCTGGTGGCCGTGATCTGCGTGGGCATGTTCCTGTTCGACCCCGAGGGAATGGCGGCCGCCACCGAAGGCGGCGCCGCCGTCCCCGCCACTCGCCAGTGGGGGCAGGTGGCCGCGCTGGGGACGCAGATCGCCATGCTGATGACCGCGACCACGCTCTCGGTCTTCAAACCCCGCCGCAAACTCCGGTGACGGGCGGGGTGGGTGGCGGGATTCAAAAACGACCATGAATTCCACCCCACCCTTCGCACCCGCCACACCCGGCGCCGGGCTCCACCCCACGTCCCGCCGACGCGGCGTTCCAGGACGCCGGGGTGTGGCGGCGGGGTCAGGAGGGGGTGGTGAGGTGGTCGAGGGTGGTGGAGAGGAGGTGGAGGGCGGCGAGGCAGTCGCGGGCCGCGTCCACCCCCATCTCCTCCACCAGCCGATCGGCGAAGGCCTGGTGGCCGGGGTTGATCTTGGCGACGGCCGCGCGCCCGGCGGCCGTGGGCTGGAGGAGCTTGGCGCGCCGGTGGGCCGGGTTGGGCAGGTATTCGGCCAGCCCCCGCTCCACCAGCAGGTCCGCGATCCGCTGCACCCCCTGCCTGGTCATCCCCATGACGCGGGCCACCCCCGCCACCGGGAGCGGCTCCCGCAGGACCGCCCCGAGCACCTGCCACCAGGCCGCCGTCATCCCCGCCGGGCGAGCCAGCCCCTCGGCCACCTGCAGGAACTGCCCGTTGAGCCGGAACGACCCCAGCGCCAGGCCCGAGACCAGCTCCCCCGTGTCGGTCATGCCGCCATCAACACCTCGAACGCCGCCGGGTCGCTGCTCGCGAACAGCCGGAACCACGCGTCCAGCACCTCAGGACGGTAGATGTCGAGCCGGCGGAAGATCTCCCGCGCGAACGCCACCGGCTCCGTGGGACCGGCCGTGATGAGGTCGCCCCCGAGCACCGCGTCCCGGTCGAGGTAGTGCCCGGCGCCGGCGTAGCCCTCCTGCGCCTCCAGATACTGCACCACCGCGCTCGTGTGATCACGCGAGTCCAGGAGCCCTTCGCGGGCGAGCCCGGCGGTGGCGCCGCAGATGGCCGCCACCGGCACCCCCGCGTCCAGGAACTCCCCGGCCTTGGCGGCGAACGGCGCCAGCGACGGGCCGGCGTCCCACAGGTCGGCCCCGGGCAGGATGAGCAGCGCGCTGGAGGCGGGCGAAAGCTGGTCGAGCGCCAGGTCCGGGGTGACGCGCAGCCCGCCCATGCTGACGACGGGATCCGTGGTCAGCCCCACGGTGACGATCTCGAAGCCGCCCGGCTCGCGCTGGTAGCGCCCGTTGCGGAGGTGCGTGGTCGCGTGACCGGTCTCCCAGTCGGCGAACGTGTCATAAACGGCGTGGTGCACGATTCCCTTCATGACAACATCCTGTCATTTCGACAACATACTGTCAATGCGCAATCGTGGGAGGATACCTCTCATGGCAGAGATCGTCGGCGGGGGACGTCCGGTCAACGACGCCGAACGGCGGGTGATCGCTTATCTGCGCGATCAGGCGCCCGCCGACTGGCTGCTGCTGCACAACATCGAGGTTCCGCGCGGCCACGACGTCTTCGAGGTCGACCTGATCGTGCTGACCGGCCACTCGATCGTGGTCGTCGACGTCAAGGGCACCAGGGGCCGCATCGAGGTGTCGGGCACGCGCTGGTTCCCGCCGCGCAGGGAGGCGTTCGGCTCCCCCGTGGCCAAGCTGCGGGGCACCGCCAAGGCGCTGAAGGGCCTGCTGGTGTCCAAGGCCACCCAGCTGGAGCGGGTCTACGTCGACAGC
The DNA here is from genome assembly GCF_040680035.1 of Nonomuraea sp. NPDC052116. Taxonomy (NCBI): domain Bacteria; kingdom Bacillati; phylum Actinomycetota; class Actinomycetes; order Streptosporangiales; family Streptosporangiaceae; genus Nonomuraea; species Nonomuraea sp. NPDC052116. The sequence continues at coordinate 232,838 of NZ_JBFAWA010000007.1, forward strand.
CTGGTCGTGCTCTCCTCGCCCGACGCCGAGCTGATCGACCCGGCCGGGCGCGACGCGATCAACGTCACCGACCTGCCCCGCCTGCTCGCCACGCTGAGCGACGTCTCCAGGGTCAGGCGCGGCTGCAGCCCGGACACCAAGCCGTACCTCACCGCGATCCTCGACGCGCTCAACCAGAGCGTACGCCGCAGCACCGCGCCGCCGAGGTTCGGCAACTGGGAGGTCGAGGAGCAGCTCGGCGGCGACACCAAGATCACCGAATACCGCGCGTTCAACGCCACGCTGCCGGGCAGCGAGACCGTGCTGCTGCGGGTCTACCAGGCCGATCCGCTGGCCGACCACCACGCGCGGGCGGCCGAGCGGCAGCGCATCGCCAACGCGTACCAGACCCTGGCCAGGATCCCCCCGCACCCGTGCGTGGTGCGCTCGCGCGACTTCTTCGCCATCGACGACGAGAGCCGGTTCGTGCTGGTGCTGGACGACGTGCACGGCGAGACGCTGCAGCTGTCGCTGGGCAAGGGCGCCCGGCTGGGCGTGATCCAGGACCTGCTGCGCGGGCTGGCGCACGCCCACGCCCACGGCGTCGTCCACCGCGCGCTGACCCCCGCCTCCGTCCTGGTCACCGACGACGGGCACGCGGTGCTGACCGGGTTCGACTACGCCAAGCCGGGCCCGCGCAACTACACCGTCGCCCACGAGCTGGGCAACGTGCTCGACGCGCACTACGTGGCGCCCGAGTGCCAGGAGCGGCCCGACCTCATGACGACCGCCTCCGACGTCTACGCGGCCGGCGCCATCGCCTACCAGCTCCTCACCGGCCAGTTCCCGACCAGCGCCGACGCCCACGGTCCCGACGTGCCGGAGGTCGTGCGCAGGATGCTCGACCACTCCCCGGCCAAGCGCCCCACCGCTGCGGAGGCCCTTGACGCGCTTGAGAGCGCCCCGCTCCAGGAGTCCCGCCTCAAGCGGCTGGTACGTCGTCTAGTGTCCCGATCATGACTGTTCGCCTGCGTCCTGTCGAAGAGGACGACCTGCCCTTCCTGCACCAGCTCACGAGCGACCCCGGCAGCTCGGGCGAGTTCCAGTGGTACGGCTTCCAAAACCCCCATCGCATGCGCACGCGCTGGCAGGAGAACGGCATGCTGAGCGACGACGGCGGCATCCTGATCATCGCGAACGGCGACGAGCAGGTCGGCTTCGTGTCGTGGAGCAAACACGTCGCCAACCGCGCCAGCTACTACTGGGAGATGGGGCTGATCGTGGCGCCTGAGCACCGCGGCCAGGGCCACGGCACCGAGGCGCAGCGGCTGCTCGCGCGCTACCTGTTCGACCACTCGACGGCCAACCGGATCGAGGCGTCCACGGAGATCACCAACGTGGCCGAGCAGCGGGCGCTGGAGAAGGCGGGGTTCACCCGCGAGGGCGTCATCCGCGGCTCCGGCTTCCGTGCCGGGGAGTGGCACGACGGTGTGCGATACAGCATGATCCGCTCCGACCTCGGCGGAAGGTCCTAGACGGGGAGGCTGCGGCGCAGCGCGCTGGCGTGGCTGAGATAGGTGCGCGCCAGCCCCGTACGACCGGCCGAGCGGTAGAGCTCGCCCAGGAGCTGCGTGGAGGAGGCCGCGCCGCTGAGGTCGCCGAGCTCCTGGAAGATCTCCAGCGACCGCTCGAGCCCGGTGGAGGCCCGCGCGAGGTCACCGCGCGCCGCCTGCAACCCGGCCAGGCTCTGCAGCGCGTACGCCCCGCAGTGCCGGTCCCCCAGCGACTCGAAGATCTCCAGAGCGTGCTGGTGGAACGACATCGCCTGGTGCAGGTGCCCCATCTGGAGGCACACGCACCCCTCCCGATGGGCGTCCCCCAGCTCCTGGGCCAGCCGCATGGCCTGGCCGAGCGACTCCGACGCCTGCTCCAGGTCCCCCGACTTCAGGCAGGCCCGGCCGATGGCCTGGCGGGCGAACGCCTCGCCGTGCCGGTCGCCGGTGGCCACGAAGATGGCCAGCGCGTTCCTGAAGTGGATGAGCGAGTGCGCGGGCCGGCCTCTGAACTGGCTCACGGCCCCGAGCCCGCAGATGGAGGTGGCCTCGGCCCGCCGGTCGCCCAGGTCGCTGAATATCTGGCGGGAGCGGGTGAAGCCGTCGGCCGCCTCCTCGTAGCGGTCCTGGTAGAGGCTGACCTGCGCCAGGCCCCTGAGCATGGCGGCCTCGCCGTACCTGTCGCCGGCCGTCCGGGCGGCGGCCAGTGCGGTCGTGTGGGTGCGCCGCCAGGTGCCGAGATGGCAGTGCAGGTCGAGGTACGGGACCATGGCCGCGGCCAGCCCCCACGCCGACTCCGCGAGGCCCGACCCGGCCGCCAGGTCCACCGCCCCGGCCAGCGCCTCGTGCTCGGCCTCGAACCACGCGACCGGATCGGCCGTCAGCCGGTCGAGCATGCGGTCGGGCAGCCGCCAGCGCGGCGCCCGGGCGGCCGTGAGGCTGAACACGGTCGTCGGCAGCCGCGCCATGGCGTGCTCCGCGGTCGCCGTCCACGCCGCCAGCACCCTGCCCACCGCGTCCAGCCGGGGCCCTCCGAGAGGAGCTCGTTCGAGTGCGTGGCGGCCGATGAGCCCCGGGACGCGGTAGCGCGGCTGGCCCACCGCGTCGGTGCCGACCAGGTCCAGCAGGCTGACGTCCACCAGCAGGTCGGTCACGTCGTCGGCCCCGTGCCGCCCGAGCGCCGCGTCGACCACCCAGCCGGGCTGCGCGGACGCGCCGAGCAGGCCGAACGTCGCGAGCGTGCGAGCGGCCTCGGCGGGCAGGCGCGTGTACCCGCCGTCGAAGCTGGTCCGCACGTCCCGTAACTCGCCGAGCCAGTCGTCCGCCAGCCGCTGCCTGAGCACCGACAGCGACCACCCGGGCCGGGCGGCCAGGCGGGTGCCCGCGTTCCTGACGGCCAGCGGCAGCCCGCCGCAGGCGGCCACGATGGCCAGCGCAGCCTCGCGCTCCCGGGCCACCCGGTCCCCGCCCGCGATGGAGCCGAGCAGGGACAGCGCCTCGTCGGGCGCCAGCGGTCCGAGCTGGACCAGCACCGCGCCGGGCAGCTCGGTGACGCGGCGGCGGCTGGTGACGATCACCGCGCTGCCGTCGCCGGGCAGCAGCGGGCGCACCTGGTCCGCGTCGCGGGCGTCGTCGAGCAGCACCAGCATCGGCCGTTCGGCCAGCAGCGACCTGAACAGCGCGGACCGCTCGCCCACGGTCGGCGGCACGCCGGGAACGCCGAGCCCTCGGAGCGCCTCGGCCAGCAGGTCGCCCGGCTCCCGCAGGCCGAGCTCCAGGTGGAGCTGCCCGCCCGGGTAGGCGCCGCACAGCGCGTGCGCCGCGTGCACGGCCAGCGCCGACTTGCCCGAGCCCGGCGGCCCCGAGATCACCGCGACGGTGAACGGCCGGCCCAGCGCGGCCACCTCGCCGGCCCGGCCGGTGAAGTCGGGGAGGCGGGGCGGAAGCTGGCGGGGCACGGCGGGCAGCGCCTCGTCCGCCAGGATCAGCTCGTACGCCCCGCGCAGGTCGGCCCCCGGCTCGACGCCGAGCTCGTCCACGAGCTGGGCCCTGACCGTGGCGTAGGCACGCAGGGCCTCGGCCTTCCTGCCGCCGCTGTGCAGGGTCAGCACCAGCCGCCCCCACAGGTCCTCGCGGTACGGGTGCTCGGCCAGCAGCCCGCGCAGCTCGGACACGGCCCCGTCGTGGTCCCCGCGCTGGATCCGCCGGTCGATCAGCGCCTCGGCGGCCCACAGGCGTACCCGGTGGAGGGGTTCGAGGCGGCGGTCCCAGACGGGGCTGCCGGGCAGGTCGGACAGCGGCGCCCCGCGCCACAGCGCGAGCGCCTCGGCGAACTCGCCCCGGTCGACCAGGGCCTCGAACTCCAGCAGATCAAGCGCGCCCGCCCCCACGTCGATCGCGTACCCGACCCCGTCGGCCCGGAGGAGCGCGGGCCCGAGGTCGGAGCGGAGCGAGCTGACGTACGTACGGAGGTTGGCCTGGGCGGAACGCGGCGGGCGGTGCGGCCACAGCACGTCGGCGAGCCGATCGGCGCCGACCATGCGGCCCGCGTCGAGCAGCAGCGTCGCCAGCAACATGCGGGGCTTCCTGCCGGAGATCCGGACGGGACGGCCATCGCGACGGGCCTCCAGCGGCCCGAGCACATGGAAGGTGACCGGCACATCGGCTCCTCTACGGAGGTCTGACAGCTTCCTGTATCGGTTCTGGACGATTCCTGTGCGCTTTGTCCAGACCCTGGTCTCAGAGAGACCACGGGAAAGGATCACCCCATGAAGCTCGGCGCAGCAATGGTCGCGGGCCTCGCCTTGTTACTCAGCCTCGGTACGACGTCAGTCGCCGCGGCCGACCCCGTGCCGGGGGCGGACGCGCAGATCCTGGCCACGAACTTCCAGCTCCCGTTCCCCTGCAACCAGACGTGGACGGGCAACTCCAGCAACAGCAGCGCGCACCAGTCGTGGGAGATCGACTTCAACCGGGGCAGCACCGCGGACGCCGACCTCGGCGACACCGTGGTGGCGGCCGCGGCGGGAACCGTGGTGATCTCCGCGCACCAGGGCTCGACCAACGGGTACGGCAACCTCGTCAAGATCGACCACGGCGGCGGCTGGACCTCGTACTACGCCCACCTGAACTCCCGTACGGTCAGCGAGGGCCAGGCGGTGTCGCAGGGCCAGCAGATCGGCACGGTCGGCAACACCAGCAAGCCGGGCAACAACATCAGCCCTCACCTGCACTTCGAGGTGCGGCTGGGCACCAACTACCCGGACAACATCCAGAAGGCCGTCTTCAACGGCGTCACCTTCGGCTACCCGCAGCAGTCGGTGACCTCCAAGAACTGCGGCAACCCGCACACCCCGACGGAGGTCTGCGGCTCGGGCTACGACGTGATCGACTCGGCCACGCTCGGCAGTGACGGCGCCGTCTACCTGCTCTACAACTCCTCCAACGGCAACAACTGCGTGACGACGCTGAAGTACAAGAACGTCGGCACGGCCACCGCGACCACGGCCTACCTGGAAGTGGAGGGCAGTACGAGGAAGACGGACTCAGGCAACTTCGCCTACTACGCGGGACCGGTCATCGCCTCGGCGTCCGGCAAGTGCGTCAAGTGGGGCGGCAAGGCCGGCGCCTCGACCTACGACAGCCCGCTCGAACACTGCGATTGACGATGCGGAGGGGTCGGGTGGAACGCGCCCGGCCCCTCTCACACGTGAACCGTGCCCAGCACGTCTATGACGTAGAGCGACGGCCGGTCACCGAGGCCGGAGACCGCCACCCGGCTCCCGACCTGCCGGCCCACGAGCGCGCCCAGCCAGCCGTCGGGGACGTCCCCCTCCTTCAGCGTGTACGCGCTCGGCCCGCCCTTCCGGTAGGACGAGTCCACGACCGTCCGCTCGGGCCATGACGCGGCCACGTACTGGACCACCACCTTGGAACCGGCCATGACCTCCTCGCCGGAGCCGGCGATGAGCGTGCGGGGCGGCGAGCCCGGCACGAGATCCGCCGGGACCACCGGCAGGGCGCGGCCGACCAGCCGGGCGTCGGGCGGGTAGCCGCCCAGGACGTCGAAGATCAGGACCAGCGTGTCGGCGGGCGCGAGATCGGTCAGCGTGAGCGGCGCGTCCGGGCCGAGTGCCTCGCCCGCCTGGCTGACCAGCATGATCCGGCTGCCCGCGGACCGGCCGATGAGCGCCTGCCGCCAGGTCTCCGTCACCCGCCTGCCGTCGAAGACGACCGAGGTGGGCTGGTGGCCGTCGTACGTGCTCAGGTACGGCTGGTTGCCCGACCACCGCCGGATGTCCACGTCGGCGAGCACCACGTCGCCCGGCAGCGTGCGCCGTCCGCTGCCCGTCGACAGCACGGTGATCCGCGGCGTGCGGCCCGGGCTGCCCTTGGGTATGGCCACGACCGGCTTGGTGCCGAACGCGCCCGTGACGATGGGCTGCGTGCCCTCCTCGGCCAGGCCGCACGAGGTGGCGAGCATGAGCACGGCCGGCAAGAACAGGCGCACGATATCCTCCATGGCCTCACGGCCGGTGGTCCGAACGTGTTACTTGCCGCATTGGGCAAAAGCAAAGCTGCCGGTCTCGCCATCTCACGACAAAGGCGCGGGAGACTTGAGGCTGTGAGTGAGCGCAGCGAGCGAACCAATGGACACAGAGCCCTGCTCGCAGGGCCGACGAAGGAGGCCCTGTGAGCAAGCCCAATCTGGCGCGCAGGGTCGCGGAGGCGGCCGAGATCGCGCTGACCACGCGGAAGTACGTGACGTTCATCGACGTGGTGACGGGCCTGCGCTGGCTGCACTCCAGGCACGTGGACATCTGGCGGCAGGGCCGGGCCGGCACGCTGGCCGAGCTGGCGGCCGTCGACGAGGACCGCCTGCTCGCGACGGCCGGCCTGCTGCGGGAGTGGGCGCTGGCCAAGGGGCTCAGGCCGGTGGACACGCCGTACGTGGCCGGCACCCGCGACCGCCGCGAGCTGCGCTTCACCTCCGGGGACGGGCAGGAGCCGTTCCGCGTGCACTGGCTCTCGCCGGACCTCAGCGAGGCCAGGGTCCGCAAGCTGAGCGAGCCCAAGGTGCCCGACCTGGTGGCGGTGGCCCCGCTCGACGCCTGGACGTGCGCCTCCTGCGGCGACACCGGCCCCTACCTGATCATGGAGGAGGACCGGCCGCACTGCCTGACCTGCGCGGACATGGACCACCTGGTGTTCCTGCCGTCCGGAAACGCCGCGCTCAGCCGCCGCGCCAAGCAGGAGAGCGGCCTGTCGGCGGTGGTCGTCAGGTACAACCGGCGGCGCAAGGTCTACCAGCGCGTCGGCCTGCTGGTGGAGGAGACCGCGCTGGCCGCCGCCGAGGAGCGGTGCCTGGCCGACGAGGAGGTACGCGAGCGCCGCCGCGAACGCGACCGCGACCGCAGGGCCGAGCAGGACGTCGACTTCCAGGCCAGGATGGCGGCCGAGATCGCCAGGCTGTTCCCCGGCTGCCCCAGGGACCGGGCCCAGGAGATCGCCGAGCACGCCGCCCAGCGCGGCAGCGGCCGGGTGGGCAGGACGGCGGCGGCCAAGGCGCTCGACGAGAACGCCATCACGCTGGCGGTCATCGCCTCCGTCAGGCACCTCGACACCGACTACGACAGCCTGCTCATGTCGGGCGTGCCCAGGATGGAGGCCAGGGACAGAATCAGGGAACGCATCGAGCGCAAACTGGAGGAGTTCCGCGGATGAGCGACTGGCACGACGTACGGGAAGAGCTGCGCGCCTTCGCGCTCCGGCTGCCCGAGGCGCACGAGGACCACCCGTGGGGCGAGACCGTCATCAAGGCGAACAAGAAGGTCTTCGTCTTCCTCGGCATCGACGAGCAGACCGAGAAGTGGGACCCGATGTTCAGCGTGAAGCTGGTCTCGGAGGCGCACGGCCACGCGCTGACCGTCGAGGGGGCGGCGCCCACCGGCCACGGGCTCGGCCGGGCCGGGTGGGTGACGGTTCCGTTCCTGTCGGAGCTGCCCGAGACCGAGGTGCTGCTCGACTGGGTGGAGGAGAGCTACCGGGCCATCGCGCCCAAGCGGGCGGTCAGGCAGCTGGACGAGAACCCGGTCAGGTGACCGCCAGGCGCGTGGCGTACCGCTCGTCCCGCCACAGCTCCTTGTCCAGCACCTCGAGCAGCGTGACCGCCGCGTCGTACACGTCGGCGTAGCCGATGTAGAGCGGCGCGAAGCCGAACCTGAGGACATCCGGCGCGCGGAAGTCCCCGTGCACGCCCCGGTCGATCAGCGCCCGCATCACCGGGTAGCCGTGGGGATGGCGGAAGCTCACCTGGCTGCCCCGGGCGGCGGCGTCGGCGGGCGAGACCAGCTCCAGCGCGTCGCCGACCAGGTCCACGAAGAGCGAGGTCAACGCCATGCTCTTGGCCCGCACCTGGTCCATCGGCACCCGCTCCCACACGTCGAGCGCCGCCTCCAGCGCCGCGAACGACAGCACGTGCGGGGTGCCCACCGCGAACCGCCGGATGCCCTCCGCCGGGCGGTAGCCGGCCTCGAACGCGAACGGCTCGGCGTGCCCGTGCCAGCCGGACAGCACGTTCTCGGCGGCGGCGTGGTGGCGCGGGTTGACGTAGAGGAAGGCGGGCGCGCCCGGCCCCGCGTTGAGGTACTTGTACGTGCACCCCACCGCGAAGTCGGCCCCCGAGACGTCCACGTCCATGGCCCCCACGCTGTGGCACACGTCCCAGACCATCAGCGCGCCGGCCTCGTGCACCCGGGCGGTGACCGACGGCACGTCGTGGCGGGCGCCGGTGCGGTAGTCGACCTCCGACAGCAGCACCACGGCCGCGTCGTCGAACCGCCCCTGCGCGAAGTCGCGCACCTCGTAGCCGCCGAGCAGCCCGGCCAGGCCCTGGACCATGTAGTGGTCGGTGGGGAAGTTCCGGACGTCGGAGACGATCACCCGGCGGTCGGGACGCAGCCGCAGCGCCGCGGCCACCGCCTGGAAGACCGCGATCGAGGTGGTGTTGCCCACCACGACCTGCCCGGGGCCCGCGCCGATCAGCGGGGCCAGCCGGTCGCCCGCGGTCAGCGGCTGCGCGTACCAGCCGGCGTGGTTCCAGCCGCCGACGAGCTGCCTGCCCCACTCGTCCTCGACCGTCTGGCGCACCCGTTCGGCGGTACGGCGGGGCAGCGCGCCGAGCGAGTTGCCGACGAGGTAGACGACCCCCTCCGGCAGCACGAACTCGTCCTTGAAAGCCCGCAGCGGGTCGTTCGCGTCGAGGGCGAGGCACTGGTCGCGGTCCACGATTCACTCCTGTCGCGGGGGGATGGTGGCGATTATCCGGTTCACGCCATTCTGGTACTCGCGGACGTACCAGTTCTGCACCGGGTTGTGGGTCGCGTCCAGCCGGAACGTCCCGCGCGGCCCGCCCAGCTCGCCCACCGCCGCCATTCCCCCGTTCGCGGCCAGGCCCCGGTCGATGAGCCGCATGGCGTCCCAGCCCTGGAGCGCGACCGCGGACGGGTTCCTGCCGGTCTTGGCCCGCCATCGGGCCACGAACGCGGCGTTGTCCGGGTTGTACAGCGCGGGCGAGTACATGCCGACGGTGGTGATGCCCTCGGCCTCCCGGCCGACGGCCCGCAGCACGTCCTCGTCCGTGAGGTTCTGGCAGCCCAGTAACGCGATCTCGGAGGCGTGCTGCCGGTACCCCTTCAGGAACTCGACCGCCTCTCCCCCGGCGTAGAACGCGTACAGGAGCTTCGTCCCGGGCGGGATCCGCGCGAAGTACGGCTCCAGGTCGGTGACCCTGCCGTAGGGCGTCAGGATGCGTTTGAGGGGCTGCGCGCCGTATCCCTCGGCGAAGCCCCTGAGCGTTTCGACGCCCGCCGAGTAGTCGGAGGCCATGAGCACCACGCCCTCCTTGCCGTACCGCTCGGCGGCGTACCGGCCGGCCGCGTAGCCGTGGTCGCGGTTGGTGTACGACACGCGGAAGACGTTCGGGCCGCCGAGCGCGTCGGCGCCCGCGTTGGCGATCACCACGGGCGTGCGGCCCGCCACCTTGACCACCGACTCGGCGACGGGTGAGGAGAGCAGCCCGGTGATCACGTTCACGCCCTCGTCCTCGATGAGCCGCCTGGCCTGCTTCTGACCCTCCTCCGGGTTGCCCGCGTCGTCGGCCACCACCAGCCCGGCCGGGCGCTCGCCCAGGCGTCCGCCGTGGTCGTCCAGGTAGAGGCGCATGGCGGCCTCCATGTCGTCGCCGAGCGCGGCGTACACGCCGGTCTGCGAGATGATCGCGCCGACCTTGACCGGGGGATCGCCCTCGGCCAGGAGCGGCGCCGTCCCGCCGCAACCGGCGGCCATCAGCACCACCAACCCCAGGACGGATACGCGCACGGCTCACCCCCGGCAGGTCATGGCCGCTCCTGCGGGCGGTAGGCGACGGCCTGCATCTCGATGAGCAGGTGGGGGTGCGGGAGCTGGTGCACCGCGACCGTGGCCCTCGTGGGCCCCTCCTCGTCGAAGAACTCGGCGTAGACCTCGTTGTAGCCCGTGAAGTCGTTCATGTTGACCAGATACGTGGTGATCTGCACGAGGTCGCCGAGCGAGCCTCCGGCGACCTTGAGGATGTCGCCGATGTTCTCGATGACCGCTCTGGTCTGTGCGCGGATGTCCAGGTTCGTCGCGCCGTACGTGTCCACTTCCACACCCACGAAGGTGCCGTCGGTGCGCCGGCAGTTCGTGCCCGAGACATACAGGAGGTCGCCTGCCTGCTTGACGTGCGGGAACCTGCCTCGGGGAGTGGCCTTGCCGGGCACCAGGAGCCCTTTGGTGCGTTCGATCACTTGGCGAACACCGCCCGGACGGAGCCCAGCCCCTCGATGCGCGCCTCGAACTCGTCCTGCGGGCCGGCGGGCACGACCGGGCCGAGTGCGCCGGTCAGCACCACGTCTCCGGCGCGCAGCGCGTAGTCGGTGCGGCCGAGCCGGGAGGCGAGCCAGACGGCGGCGTTGATCGGGTTGCCCATGACCAGCTCGCCGGAGCCGGTCGAGACCTCCTCGCCGCCCCGGGTCATCGTCATCCGGGCCGCCCGCAGGTCGAGCCCGGCCAGCGGGACGGGCGTGCTGCCCAGCACGAACGCGCCGGCCGAGGCGTTGTCCGCGACCGTGTCGGCCAGCGTGATGTCCCAGTCGGCGATCCGCGAGTCGGCGATCTCGATGGCGGGCAGCGCGAACTCCACGGCCCTGAGCACGTCGGCGACCGTGAAGGGCCCGCCGGCCAGGTCCTTGCCGAGCACCAGCGCGACCTCGGCCTCGGCCCGCGGCTGCAGGAAGGCGTCCACGGGCACGGGGAGCCCGTCGCCGTACGACATGTCCGCGAAGAGCATGCCGAAGTCCGGCTGGTCGATGCCGAACTGCCGCTGCAGCACGACGTTGGTCACGCCGATCTTCCTGCCCACCAGCCGCCGCCCCGCTCCGAGCGCCCGCCGCGTGTTGATCTCCTGGATGGCGTACGCCTCGGCCACCGTGCCGACCAGGTCCCTGATCGGCGGGCACGGTTTGCCGGAACTCGCGGCCTCCGCCAGCCGGTCGGCGACCTGGGACCGCGCGTCCACGGCCTCGGACCATTCGTCATGCATCGGGCTGCTCCAGTCTGATGGTGATCGTGGTGGGTTGAGAGTAGAAGTCGAGTGACTGGACGCCGCCCTCCCTGCCGATGCCCGACAGCTTCATACCGCCGAACGGGGTGCGCAGGTCACGCAGATACCAAGTGTTCACCCAGACGAGCCCGGCCTCCAACCGCTGCGCCACCCGGTGGGCGCGGTCGAGGTTACCCGTCCAGAGCGTGGCGGCCAGGCCGTACTCGCTGCCGTTGGCCAGATCGACCGCCTCGGCCTCGCTGTCGAAGGGGGCGACATGGCACACGGGGCCGAAGATCTCTTCTCTGTTGAACCTCGACCACTCCGACAAGCCTGCCACCACCGTTGGTTCCACGAAATATCCGGAATCGCGGTTGTCGCCGAACGTGGGGACGCCACCCCCCGTGAGCACCTTGGCTCCCTCCGAGCGGGCCAAGGCGTAGTAGGAGAGCACCTTCTCGCGGTGCTCCTTCGAGATCATGGGCTGCGGCTCGAACTCCTGCGCGCGGGCCGCCAGCCGGGCGCAGAACTCCTCGAAGATCGACCGCTGCACGTAGACCCGCTCGGTGCACAGGCACACCTGCCCGCCGTTGGTGAAGACCGACTTCGCGGTCCCCTCGACGGCCCGGTCGAGCCGGCAGTCATCGAAGATCAGCCCCGCGTTCTTGCCGCCCAGCTCGAACGAGATCGGCTTGACCCGGTCGGCCGCCGTGTTCATGATCGCGGTGCCGGTCCTGGTGGAACCGGTGAACGACACGGCGTCCACCCCCGGGTGCTCGACCAGGAGGTGGCCGGAGGAGCCGTACCCGAAGATGATGTTGACGACGCCGGCGGGCAGCCCGGCGTCGGCGCAGATCTCGGCGAAGACCGCCGCCGAGCCCGGCGTGTGCTCCGACGGCTTGACCACCACGGTGTTGCCGGCGACGAGGGCGGGCGCGAGCTTCCAGGTCATCAGCAGGAACGGCAGGTTCCACGGGACGATCACCGCGACCACGCCGAGCGGCCGTCGCACGGTGTAGCTGAGCACCCCGGACAGGTGGAAGGCGTCGTCCGGGCGCTGGGCGGCGATCTCGGCGAACGCGCGGAAGTTGGCGATGCCGCGCGGGACGTCGAGCGTGCGGGTCTGGTCGATCGGCTTGCCCGTGTCGGCGATCTCCGCGTCCACCAGGTCGTCGAAACGGGACTCGATGCCCTCGGCCAGGCGCCGCATCCACCCGGCGCGCTCGCCGACGGGCAGCGCCGCCCAGTCGCGGGCCGCCTCCCTGGCCGCGCGCACCGCCCGGTCCACGACTTCGGGGTCGGCCTCGTGCACCTGCCTGATCACCGCGCCCGTCACGGGGTCATGGACGGGGAACGTCTTACCCGCGCCCACCGGCTCGCCACCGATGAAATGCGTCAGCACAACACTCTCCTCTACTCCCCTGTATAGATCGCTGGTCGATCGGCGGACAACGGGTGCGTCGGGACCTTCCTGATCGCATCGTCTCCCCGGAACGCGGCCCGCGCCATGCGCGATGCTGTTGCACATGCGAACCAGAACCGATCAAGTGGCCGCCCACGACGGCGGCTTCGACGTCCATCTGTGGTTCCCCGACGCCGGGACGGGCCCCGGCATCCTGCTCGTCCAGGAGATCTACGGCGTGGGGCCGTACATCGAGAAGGTCGCCCTGGACCTGGCCTCGCGCGGCTACGTGGTGGCCGCGCCGGACCTGTTCTGGCGCCTGCACCCCGGCTGGCTGGGCGAGCACACCCCCGAGGGCACGGCGGCCGCGATCGAGCTGGCCGGCCGGTTCGACTTCGCGCAGGGGGTGGCCGACTGCGCGCTCACGGTGGCCCACCTGGGCGAGCTGCCCGAGGTGGCGGGCGGGGTCGGCGCGGTCGGGTTCTGCCTGGGCGGCTCGATCGACTACATGCTGGCCACGCAGGTGGAGCTGGCGGCGGTCCTGTCCTTCTACGGCTCCGCCGTGCCCGACGCGACCGGGCTCATGGACCGCGTCACCGCGCCGCTCCTGCTGGTCTTCGGCGGCAGCGACCCGTTCATCCGGCGCGACCGGGTGGCCGTCGTCGAGCAGGCCGCGCAGGGCCGGCCGAACGTGGTCATGCACGTCGAGGAGGAGGCCGGGCACGCCTTCCACAACAGCGAGGCACCGATGTTCCACCACCCGGAGGCGGCCGCGCGCACCTGGGAGGTGGCGCTCACCTTCCTGTCCGAGCACCTGCCGGTGACCCTGTCCAGATAGACATCTTCCGGTACCCCTAGATCATCGCCATTATGGGCGGATGGCGCGGACGTGGGAATTGTGGGGAAACGTCATTATTGCTGGTACTTTTGCACTTCCCCTGGCCTTGCTAGCAATCTTGCTCCTCTCCCGTCACCGCGCCCGCGCCGGCCACCCGGCACCACTGCGCACGTCGATCGCAGACGTCGGCATAGCGGTCGGCACGGCCCCGTGGATCTGGATGACCCTCACCCCGCGCAACGGTCAGACCGGAGTCAGTCTCGTCCCGTTCAAAGATCTTGCCGACCTGGTCAGCGCGCCGTGGGAGGCGGTGTTGGTGCAGGTCGGAGGCAACCTGCTGGTGTTCGCCGCGCTCGGCGCGCTGCTCCCGGTACGCAGCCGCGCGATGTCCTCTCTCGCGCGCGTTGCGGCGGTCGCGGCCGCCTTTTCGGTCATCGTCGAGATCCTCCAGTACGCCTTGCGACTAGGCCGTTTCTCCTCCGTCGACGACGTGCTCATGAACACGGCAGGCGCCGTGATCTTCGCTTTGGTTACTCGGCGCTGGTGGGCCGATCGGATACCGGCCGGGACCGTTCCACGGTAACGGTCTGCTAAAACCCGCCGGAATTCACCACTTGGGCACGATCCGCTCAAAAGAAGGCCGCGACCAACCTTTCCATCTGTGCGATCGTGGACAAGACGGGGCAAGTTCTCTGGAGACGCCACAACCTGGTTGGTGACAGAGGGTGATCAAAGTTGTCTGAATCCCCGGTACCCCACGAGCCCCCTATCTATCGCCGCATCGCCGACGGCCTCCGCGCCCGGATTCTGTCCGGCGAACTGCGCGACGGGGACCGACTACCGGGCGAGAACGCGCTGATGGCCGAATACGCAATCGCACGAGCCACCGCCAGGCAGGCGCTTGCCGTACTGATCAACGAGGGGCTGGCGGTGCCCAAACGAGGTTCGGGGGTATACGTGCGGCTGTTCAAACCGATCCGCAGGCACGGCTCACGCCGCCTGTCGAGAGAGCAGTGGGGGCAGGGGCGGGCCATCTGGGACGCCGACACGCGTGGCCGGCCTTTCACGGTGGACGGGGTGGAAGTGGTGCTGGAGCGAGCCGGCGAGGAGGTGGCGGGCGTCCTCGAGAGCGGCGAGGTATGGGTACGTCGCCGCCGCTACTCGGTCGACACCAGACCCGTGCAGCTGGCCACCTCGTATTTCCCGGCGCACCTGGTCGAAGGCAGCGCGATCACCCTCGCGGACACCGGACCGGGTGGCGTCTACGCCAGGCTGAGCGACCTGGGCGTCTCCCCCGCCCACTTCACCGAGGAGGTGCGGGCCCGGATGCCGTCACCCCGCGAGATCGCGCTGCTGGACCTGCCGGGGGGCACGCCGGTGATCGTGATCTCCAGGACCGCCTACACGTCGGGCGGGGTGCCCGTCGAGCTCAACGAGATGGTGCTCGACTCCGCCGCGTACGTACTCCAGTACGACTTCGATGCCTAGTTTGTCAAGGAAGGTGACCCTGTCCGGCACGATCATTGTGTTCTCTAGAGAAGTGCCGCATCGTCGAAGGAGATGGAAACCTCGCCTGGGGCCGGGAAAGGCGAACAGCGATGTCCTTTGATCGGCATCTTGCCGAGATTGCCCGGGAGTACCCCCAATGGACCATCTGGCGGAGCGACGCGGGCCGCTGGTGGGCCACGAGACACCGTCCGCTCAACGCGGCGCAGCGCGATGCGGGATGTGCGATGACCATCGACGCGGACGACCCGGACGGCCTGCGCGGCCGGCTCCGGGACCAGGAGAAGCGGGCCGGCGGGCAGCACCCGCGGGCCGGCCCCGCACCTCCATGACGCCGGCCGTGGCGCGTCCCACGGCCGGCGCACAAGAGCAGCCCGGTGCCGTGTCCAGCGTCTCGGCGGCCCCGGCACCGGGCCACCAAGACAGGAGGGGCCACTGACGCGGAAGCCTCCGACCCAATCGGGGGCGGGGGCTTCCGCTCCGTGGACCGCCTGCACCGCCGGGCCGCGCACCCCTTCCCCAATCGCGCGGCCCCGCGGCTCTCACCGCCCGCTCGGCTGTGGGGCGGTCCCAGCCGGGCGGGCACGCCTCCAGCCGTGCCCGTCCGGGGTGTGGGCTACTTGTGCACCTCGGACAGCCGGACGACGTGGATGTCGGTGTCGTCGGAGACGCCCGCCTCCTCCAGGGGCTTCTTCTCCTCCTCGCTCTCGTCCACGATGACCCGCACGTCCTCCTGCGGCGAGACCGGGGACGCGACCGCGTCGGGGATCAGCGGCCCGGCCGCCGACTCGGTGCGCATGAGGTCGCCGAGCACGGAGCTGATCTCGGTCAGCCGTCGCACGACCTCCGAGTGCGTGTTGGTCAGATAGTCGACCCGCCGCCCCGTCTGCTCGTCGAGCGCGGCGGTGCGCTGCTGCGCGGAGGCCAGCATCGACTCCGAATCGTTCCGCGCGCCCGTCACCAGCTGCTCGGCCTGCGCGTTGGCGGCCTGCGTGATCTGCTCCGACTCCGACTGGGCGGCCGTGACCAGCCGCTCGGACTCGGCGCGCGACTCGCGCAGCAGGTCCTCGGCCTCGGTGCGGGCGGCCGCGAGCTGCTCCTCAGCGTCCGAACCCGCCTGGGCCAGCATCCGCTCCGCCGCCTGCGTGGCCTCGTTCACGCGCCGCTCCGCCTCCGCCTGGGCGGAGGTGAGGATCTTGTCGGCGGTCTCGCGGGACGACGTCTGCAGCCGGTCGGCCTCCGACTTGGCCGCGTCGCGCACGCTGGCGGCCTCGGCCTCGGCGTCCTCCCGCTTGGCCGCGGCCTCCTCCTCGCCGAGCCGGAGGATCTGGGCGAGTCTCGGGCTGAGGTCGTCGTAGCTCTGCGGCGCCTCGACCATGCGCCGCCTGGCCTCCGCGAGCTCGATGCGGCCCTGCTCTGCCTGGTCGATGGCCCGGGCCAGCCGCTCTTCCAGATCCCTTACCTGGTTACGGGTACGGATCATGAAGTCGTGAACCTGACGGCGGTTGTAGCCGCGCATCACGACCTCGAAGGTGTCCTCTTGCATCAGATCGGGAATGCTCTCGTGCTGGTTCATCATGGGGGTACCTAAGGGTGGTTTGCGTGAGGCGGGGGAAAATTGCGGGTTGTGAGGGTCTGACAACGAGACGTCAGGAAACGACTTTCCTGCCATCTGCCCACGTCCGCAACCGGAACGCCACAGCCGGACGGGGAATTACGATGGCTCGGATGTACATCGCATCTTTGGATAACGGGGCAGTCCCGGACATACACCCTGAAGCCTTCATAGCCCCTGGCGCCGTCGTGGTCGGCAGCGTGCGGGTGGGCCGGGCGTCCAGCATCTGGTACGGCTCCGTTCTCCGGGGGGACGACGAGCGGATCGAGATCGGCGAGGAGTGCAACGTACAGGATCTGAGCTGCTTGCACGCCGATCCCGGCGAGCCGGCGATCCTGGAGGATCGGGTCAGCCTGGGCCACAAGGCCATGGTCCACGGCGCCCATGTGGAGACCGGCGCGCTGATCGGCATCGGCGCGATCGTGCTGGGCGGCGCCCGCATCGGTGCGGGCACCCTGGTGGCCGCCGGTGCGCTCGTCGGACCGGGCAAGAAGATCCCGTCCGGCGTGCTGGTGGCCGGTGTTCCCGGAAAAATCGTACGCGAACTCACCGACGACGACCGGGCGTCCTTCGCCCGCACGCCGGACAACTACATGGCCAAGGCGCTCAGGCACCGGCAGGCGTCATCGCTTTGATCAGGACTTCGTCCGACACCGAGGCGGTGTTGAGCGCGTCCGCGTACTCGGGCAGCTCGGGGCGTAAAAAACGGACGAAGTCGACGGTCATCTTCAGATCGGGCACGCCCTTGACCTGCTTGGCGTTGGCCTTGGTCGCGTCCTTCTTGAGAAGGTTGTAGCTGTCCCAGTCGGTGTAGGCGGTGATGCCCCACTGGAGCACGTCGGGGAGGTTGGACGGCCAGCGCCGGCCGACCTTCCACTTGCCGCCGTCCTCCCGGTAGAGCGCGACGAAGACGCGGCCCACCCGGCCGAGCGCCAGGTCCACCCAGCCGCTCTTGACGGTCAGCTCCTGCGGTTTGGAGCTGCCGTCCTGGGTGTACTTCACCTCGACCTGGCCGCTCTGGTCGGCCGTGCCGGTGGTGACCGACACCCAGTTGGGCTTGGCGTACGAGCCGGGCTGACGGGCCATCAGGCCCCCGAGCGAGAACTTCCGCTTGGGCTGCCCGCCCTTCATGCCCTCGACCTTGACCCTGGCATACATGAGGACGTCGCCCGCCAGCTCCTGGTACACGTAGGGGCCGCGGAAGCCGTCGAACCACGTCGAGGTCCTGGGCTCCAGATACAGGGAGCCCTTCACGGTCTTGTTGATGTCGAGCTTGCCGATCCGGTCGACGTCCTTCTCCGTCTCGCTCAGCTTGGTCCACATGGACATGTCCGTCGCGTTCTGGAACTCCGTGGACGCCTCGCCCACCTCGCCGCCGGGCTCCGGCGCCGTGGCCTTGTCCAGCGCGAGCACGCCGGGCCCCGTCGGGGACGGCTGCGCCGTCGTGGTCGTACCGCATCCGGAGAGCGCACCGACCACCGCCAGCACCCCTGCAACCTTCGCCCTCATAACGGTCATTCTGCCGTGAAATGCCGATGGATGATTTGGGCGCTCCCAGTACGATGGCGCCCGTGCGACCCTGGGATGCGTTCACCTCCGCCGAGGCGGAGGTCCGAGCGATGGTCGCGGACCCGCGCTGGCAAGGGCTTTCCGTCCCCGATCGGGCCCACGTGCTGGCCGCCAGAATACTTGTGACCCCAGATGGCGACAGATGGCTCTTCGGGGTGCACGCGCGCTGGCATCTGCACGATCCGGCCGACGGCCGCTGGCGCCTCGCGCCGCCGCCGAGGGGCACCCGGGCGCGCCAGGTGCAGCATCCCGCGGCGGTGCTGCCGGAGGACGTGATCCCGTACGGGCCCGACTTCCACGCCGAGCCCGGCTCCACCCAGGCGTTCATCGGCCCGGACGTCTCCGAGGGCCTCACCGAGCGGCTCAGGGTGCTGCTGCGGTCCAGCGGGCTCAAGTCGGAGCTGGACTACCCGCTGACGGCGTTCGACGAGATCTTCGGCTCCGACGTGCCGAGCACGGTGGCGGCCGTCTGGGGCGCGATCATGTGGTGCGCGTACGCGCCCGCGTTCGACGGCAACGAGCGGCTGATCACGGTGTTCGGCGAATACCTGCGCCGCCCGCTGCCCGGCGACGAGTGGGTGCGCTGGCTGCCCGCGCCGCCGCTGCTCGACCTGGCCACGCTCGTCGCCGAGCGGCAGCGGGCCGGGCAGCCGCGGGCCGCGCTCAGGCTCGCCGCCACGATGGCGGACGCGGCCCAGATCCTGATGTCCGACACCCGCTTCAGGCCGCGGGCGCTCGCCCTGCTGACGATGGTCGAGCCCATGCTGCGCCGGCAGGGGCTCGACGACACCCACACCGACGCCGAGGCCCTGCGCGCGGCCTGGCTGGAGCGTTGCCCGCGGCGGCTGTGCCGGGCCCTGCTCGTCGAGAACGACCTGGAGGCGGACTTCTCGCACGCCGTCTACGACCTGGTCGAGGCGCTGGCGTTCATGCCCGACCCGCGCATGGCCGCCGCCACGTTCCTGGCCGACCTGTCGGACTCCAAGGGGCGGTTGCCGGCCCGGCTGGACCACCGGCTCAGGCGCGCGTACGAGGAGCTGGAGCGCGCCGGGCTGACCGGGACCTCAGCGAGCGAGTCGACCGAGCCGGACGGCTTCCCCGTGCCCGGTCAGGTGCTGACCAAGCCCGCGGCGGTGCTGGAGGTCTCGCCGCCGGACCGGGCGAGCACCGCGGCCGTGCTCGGGGCCGCGTACGCGACGGGACTGGCGTGGGGCCGGCTGACGGGGGCCAGGGTGCCGGAGCGGGGGCTGGCCGGGCAGACCGCGCTCGTGCACAGACTCGTCCACGAACGCGACGACAACCACACAGACCACACCTAAACCACAAATATCGTTATTTAACCCTTACTTCGCCTATATGGTTCTAACGCTCAGGTAACAGGCAATTCTCCGAATTGTGATCTCCGATTCGGGAAATGATCGTTCCCGGGCCCCGCAGTTCGGAAAGGAATGACTCCGATGGGCCATGTTGCCAGGAGGGTCTCCGCCGTAACCTCGTAGAGGGTGTGGGCTGCGGAAGGAAGGACGACGCGGTGGGGCACGATGACCTGGACTCTCGGGTCCACGACCGTGTCGCGTTGGACGAGATTGCGCTCTACGCCGAGGTGCTCACGGCCGTGGCTGTCAGCGAGCGGCGGCTGACCTTGGACGAACTCGACGACGCGCTCGGATTGCGGACTTCGGCGAGCCGCTGAAGGAACAACTCGATTACTAGCCCCGGAGACCTAGTTAGAAGGTTTCCGGGGTTTCTCATAACTAGTTAATCCCTCGGAACGTCCTCCTTCTGGAGGATGACCGCCGCGCCTATGAGCGGACGAGGCGCGCGATGGCCGCCGAGGCCTCCTTGACCTTCGCGTCGGCCTCCGGCCCGCCACTGTTGATCGCGTCCGCCACGCAGTGGGAGATGTGCTCCTCCAGCAGCCCCAGCGCCACCGCCTGGAGCGCCCGCGTGGCCGCGGAGACCTGAGTGAGCACGTCGATGCAGTAGGCGTCGTCATCGACCATGCGCTGCAGGCCCCTGATCTGACCCTCGATCCGCCTGAGACGCGTCAGATACGCCTGCTTGTCTCCGCTGTACCCATGCATGCTTCTAAGGTACCCGTAACCGGTTGGGGGTGCCCGGCTCGTTCAGCGGAGGTCGCCGATGAGCTTCTCCCACTGCTCGGCCACCTCACCGGCCGCGTGGCGCACCGCGGTGTCCAGGGCGCCCGCCGCGAGCGAGCGCCGCCTGCGCTCGTCGTCGATCAGCGCCAGCAGGGCCGCCGCGAACAGCTCCAGGCCGCCCTCGTTCTCCGGCACCAGCACCCCGTTGTAGCCCGTCGCCACGAACTCCCTCGGCCCCCTGGCCCCGTCGAAGGCCACCACGGGCACCCCGCAGCCCATGGCCTCCAGCACCGCCATGCCGAGGTCCTCGGTGAGCGAGGTGCTGGCCACGATCGACGCCTTGGCGAACTCGCCCGCCAGGTCGGGCGTCGTGCCCATGAAGTAGACGTGGTTGTGCAGGCTGAGCTCGCGGACCAGCGCGCGCAGGCGCCGCTCCTCCGGCCCGCCGCCGTACAGGCGCAGCCGCCAGTCGGGGCGCTTGTCCACCACGATCGCGAACGCCTTGATCAGCCGGTCGTACGCCTTGACCGGCACCCACCGGCCGCCGGCGGCCACGATCCGGTTGTCCATCCGCGAGCGCGGCCACGGCCCGTCGGGCAGCGCGTCCAGCAGAGAGGTCACAGGGGGCCCGTCGGTGAGGAGCTTGCTCCACTCCTCCTGGGCCGACTCCGTGGCCGTCACGACGGCGTTCAGGCGCGGATAGAACCGTTTCACCGGCCCGGGGACGGCCGGCCGACCCCACTCCCTGGCGATCTTCAGGGTCTCGCGCGGCGCGTGCCTCGCGGCCTGGACGCCGAGCCCCGGCCGGGTCGTGATCAGCACGTCGGACTTGAGGTTGCGCAGCAGCCGCCACAGCGCCACCTCCGCGCGGACCTGCCCGCGCGGGAACAGGTGCCGGACGCCCGGCCTGGCGTCGATCAGGCTGCGCATGGTCACGTTGGGCCCGACGGGGAAGAACGGCTTCTCCTTCTGCCGCCTGACGCTGACCACCTCGACGTCGTGCCGGTCGGACAGGGCGGTGGCGAGGTTCAGCATGGCGCGGACGTCGCCCCTCATCGCGTACGCGGAGGCGAGGACCAGGCTGACCTTCATCCACCCACCTCGATCCGCAGCTCGTCGTCGGCGGTGTAGCAGGGTCTGATGGGCACGCCGTCCACCGTGGCCGAGGGATAGTGCAGCCGGCGTCTCTTGCCGTCGACGTCGTCGAGCCGCGAGCCCAGCTTGAGCGGCGTGGACACACCCTCGACCTCCAGCGCGGGCTCCCAGGTGCCGGAGCTCGCCACGGCGTCGGGATCGGCGCCCACCACGTCCACGAGCGACACGGCGGCGTGGAAGCGCACGCCCTGCACGGTGGCGGTGGCCGAGAGCCGCGCGTTGGTCTGCCTGCGGTCCAGTCTCAGCACGGCCTCATGACGGGAGTCGTCGTCCTCGAGCCCGGTGTACGCCAGCAGGCCCATCACCTCGAAGCGCCCCTCCCTGAACCAGATCGAGCGGACCTCGGCCACCGGCTCGGCGTCGGAGATCTTCAGCGCCAGGAACCCGTTGCGCGTGCGGTACGAGCGGTAGGCGAGGGTCCGCCTGCACAGCGCGTACGCGTCGAGGTGGTCGAGCGAGAAGCCCGGATCGACGCTGCGCAGCCTGCTGCGCTTGCCGCCCACCCCCCGCAGGTAGGCATCCCAGCGCCCGGCGCTAAGCTCCAGCGGCGCGAGCGAGACCGCGACCGTGGCCTCGCGCGCCCGAGCGCCTGGCGTGCCGAGCCGCACGTCGCGTTCCACCCCCGTGGTGCGATGCCTGAGCACGAGTTCGGTGCCGTCTTCCAGTGGTGCGTCGATGGCGAGCCGGAGGGCGAGGACGTCGGCCAGAGTGACTTCGGCGTCCGTGACGACGACGCCCATCACGAGCCCCCTCCCCGTCGAATAGAGCCATGCGACGTTGAGGTTACCGTGATTTTCCCGTTATGTGGATGCTGGATTTCTTGCACATGACCCGCTGACGTGCGGAACTCCTCCACAGAAGCTGTGAAGGAGTCCGACAATTCTCGGTCAGGAAGCGCCCTTGACCGATTTGATCAACAGCTGGGCGACGTCCACGACTTCGAGCGATTCCTTGGCCTCGCCGTTGTTCTTCTTCTCGTTGATCGCGTCGCCGAGCATGACCATGCAGAACGGGCAGGCGGTGGAGACGGTGTCGGGATCGGTGGTCAGCGCCTCGTCCACGCGTTCGGTGTTGATGCGCTTGCCGATGCGCTCCTCCATCCACATGCGCGCGCCGCCGGCGCCGCAGCAGAACCCGCGGTCCTTGTGGCGGTGCATCTCCTGAGTCTGCACGCCCGGCACCTTGGACATGATGTCGCGGGGCTGGGAGTAAACCTTGTTGTGGCGGCCCAGGAAGCACGGGTCGTGGTAGGTGATCTTCTCCTCGATCGGGGTGATCGGGGTGAGCAGGCCCTCGTCCACGAGCTTCGACAGCAGCTGCGTGTGGTGCACGACCTCGTACGTGCCGCCGAGCTGCGGATATTCGTTGGCCAGGGTGTTGAAGCAGTGGGGGCAGGTGGCGACGATCTTCTTGACGCCGGCCTCGTTGAGGGTCTCGATGTTCTGCTGGGCGAGCATGTTGAACAGGTACTCCATGCCCAGGCGGCGGGCCGGGTCGCCGGTGCACGCCTCCATCGGGCCGAGCACCGCGAACTTCACGCCCGCGATGTGCAGCAGCTCCGCCACGGCCTTGGTGGTCTTCTTGGCCCGGTCCTCGAGCGCGCCCGCGCAGCCCACCCAGAACAGGTATTCGGCGTCCTCGGGCATCTTGTCCTCGACGAGCTCGACCTCGAAGTCCAGCTCCTCGATCCAGTCGGCCCGCTTCATCTCGGACATGCCCCAGGGGTTGCCCTTGTTCTCCAGGTTCTTCACCATCACCCCCGCCTCGGACGGGAACGACGACTCCACCATGACCTGGTAGCGGCGCATGTCGAGGATGTGGTCGATGTGCTCGATGTCCACCGGGCACTGCTCGACGCAGGCGCCGCAGTTGGTGCACGACCAGAGCACGTCGGGGTGGATCACGCCGTCCTCGCCGACCAGCGGCTTGTCCAGCAGCGCGAGCACGTCGGTGTCCTTGTGCTCGACGCCCTGCTGGGCGGCCAGCAGGTACGGGGCCACCTTGAAGGCGTGGTCACGCTGGTCGAGGATGAGCATCTTCGGCGACAGCGGCTTGTCGGTGTTCCACGCCGGGCACTGCGACTGGCAGCGGCCGCACTCCGTACAGGAGTAGAAGTCCAGGAAGCCCTTCCACGTGGTGTCGGCGATCTTGCCGCGGCCGAGCTTCTCCGGGTCGAGGTCCTCGTCCTCGAAGTCGACGACCTTGCCGGCCACCCGCATCTCCGGCGCGCCGCCCAGGCCGTCGGGACGGCGCGAGAAGAGCACGTTGAGGGGGGCGGTGAAGATGTGCAGGTGCTTGGAGTTCACCACGATGACCAGGAACACCAGCATGAAGCCGATGTGCAGCAGCAGCGCGATCTCCTCCAGCAGCGCGCTGTCCGGCAGCACGTCGCCGAGCGCGAGCGAGACGAACGCGCCGGAGGAGTAGGGGAAGTTGCCGTTGGCCGCCGACGCGCCCCTGGCCAGGAACAGCGTCCAGATGATGTTGAAGATCATGAACAGGACGAGCCACGCGCCGCCGAGGTGGGAGCCGGAGAAACGGGAGCGGCGGCCGAGCTTGTCGGGCGAGTTCTTGAGCCGGATGACCGCGAAGGCGACCAGGCCGAGCACGCAGGCGACCGCGATGAAGTCCTGCAGGAAGCCGAGCACGGCCCAGGTGCCGATCAGCGGGATGTGGAAGTCGGGCGTGCCGGTGATCGCGCCCTGGATGATCGCGCCGTACGCCTCGATGTAGACGGTCAGCAGGATGAAGAACGCCCACATGACGAAGAAGTGCGCGACGCCGGACGGTGTCCACTTCAGCAGCTTCTTCTGCCCGAACACCTCGACGAGCTGCGCCTTCGCCTCATCGGCCGCATGAGACTTGGCGTAGTCGATCCGCTCGGGCGCGGGCGGCCCCACGGTCGCCAGCTTGAACAGGAACAACGCCCTGCGGCCGGCGACGGCCACCGCGAGGACGGTCATCACGAGCCCGATGATGGCTACCCAGAGCACAGGGTCCTCCCACAGACGACGTTGGCTGTCAGCGTACGGTCACCCGTCGCTCAGACCGCTACCCGTATCCTACCCGCGAGTAACATTTCCGGCGTACGCGACATACCCTATGGTCATCGACTTGGGCAGAACAATGCTCTAGCCGGTGAAGTACCTCTGGAGGGTCGGCGCGAGCACCTCCACGAGCTCTTCGTGACCGGCGCTCGCCAGCGGCTCCAGCCTGATCACGTAACGGGCCATGACGATGCCGAACATCTGCGCGAACGCCGCCTCGATCCGCAGGTGCGGCACCTCCATCCGGTCGGCCACCTGGAAGAGCAGCGCGTTCGTGAAGAACTCGCGGACCATCGTGACGGCCTGCTCGTTGGTCATGGCCGAGCGGATCAGCGCCAGCATCGGCTCGCGCGTCTCCGGGGAGGCGGTGACCTGCAGGATCATGCGTACGAGCCGCTCGCCGACCTCCTCGCGCGGGCCCTCGACCAGCACCTTGACGATGGTCTCGGGAGAGAACGGCAGCCGCATGGCCGCCGCGAACATGCCCTCCTTCGTCTCGAAGTAGTGGTGCACGAGGGCGGGGTCGACGTTGGCCTCGCGGGCGATGCCGCGCACGGTCGCCTTGTCGAACCCCTTCTCCGCGAACACCTTCCTGGCCGCGGCAAGGATCTCCCCTCGCGTATCAGCCGACCCCGGCCGACGCCCCGGCCTTTTTTTGTCGACCGTCACCTACCCACCGCCAGGTACACCCGCATGGGGACGGAGAGCACGCCTTCGGGGAACTCCCTGCGCAGCTCGCCGCGCTGCCGCTCCACCAGTTCGTCGGCGGCCTCCGGCGGCAGGGCCGCCATGTAGGAGTGGGAGCGCAGGTCGAGCAGGAAGTCCTCGATGCCGACCAGCCGGGTCCAGGGGATCCAGCGCTCCTCGACCACCTCGAAGGCCGCGGCGATGGGCGGCGCCGACCACTGCTCGACCGCCGGCCCGTAGTAGGTCGGCACCGCCTCCGCCAGGCGGGCCTCGTAGGCGGCCAGCCATTCGGCCTGGGCCGCGTGGTTGAAGTTCCAGCAGCCCACGATGGCCCCCTCGGACCGCAGCACCCGCCGGGCCTCGGCGATCGACGCCACGGGGTCGAGCCAGTGCCACGACTGCGCGTACGTCACCAGGTCTGCCACGCCGTCGGCCAGCGGCAGCGCGTTGCCGTCGGCCAGCACGGCCGCGACGGAGGGCGTCCCGCTCTCCGACCGGGAGACCAGGCGGGCCAGCATCTCCGCGCCCGGGTCGACCGCGATGACGTGGGAGCCGCGCGCCCTGAGCGCGCGCGTCATGATGCCGGTGCCCGCGCCGACGTCCACCGTGGTGGCGCCGTCGAGGTCGACGCCGGTCACCTCGGTCAGGGCGCGGTACATCTCGTCGGGATAGTGCGGCCGGCCCGCGTCGTACGCGTCGGCCACCCGCTCGAACATCCTGCCCAGACCCCTGATCGGCCCTATGTTCATGAGGTCGCCGCCAGGTGCAGCCGGGCGAACGCCAGCGCCTCCGCCAGGTCGTCGATCCGCTCGGTGCGGCTGGCCGCCTTGCGGGTGTTGATCTCCAGCACCACCAGCCCCGAATAGCCGGTGTTGGCCAGGCGCTCCAGCATCGGGGCGCACGGCTGGTTGCCCCTGCCGGGCACGAGGTGCTCGTCCTTGTTGGTCACCCCGAGGCCGTCGGCCAGGTGGAGGTGGGCCAGCCGGTCGCCGAGCTTGACGGCCATCTCCATGGCGTCGGAGCCGGACACGGCCGTGTGCGACAGGTCGAGCGTGACCTGCGGGAAGTCGTAGTCGATCGGATTCCAGTCGGGCGAGTAGGGCACCACGTCGTTGCCCCTGGCCTTCAGGGGGAACATGTTCTCGACGGCGAACGCGACGTCGGTCTCGTCACGCATCCTGGCCAGCCCCGTCTCGAACTCGCGGGCGTACTCCCGCTGCCAGCGGAACGGCGGGTGGACCACGACCGTCGCGGCGCCCAGCCGTTCGGCGGCCTTCTGCGCCTTGACCAGCTTGGCCCAGGGGTCGCGGCCCCAGACACGCTGGGTGACCAGCAGACAGGGTGCGTGGATGGCCAGGACGGGGATCTTGTAGTGGTCGGACAGCCGCTCGATCACGTCGATGTCCTGACTCACGGGGTCTGCGCCCACCATGATCTCGACACCGTCGTAACCCAGGCGCGCGGCCAGCTCGAACGCGTCGGGAGTGCGTTCCGGATATACCGAAGCAGTGGACAATGCGATCTTCGCATTGGGCACGCGGATGACATCAGCCACGCTGCCAGCCTAAGCCGGTGGAGCCGATCTGGCGCGAAAGCCCCTTTGGTGAGCCGCGCCCGGCGGCTGGCTTAACTTTGGGGCATGCCACGGATAGCGAAAGGTGCGATCCCCAGCCCGAACATCTGGAACACGCCCCAGATCTACGAGCTGGAGAACCGCGCCGTCGACCCCGAGGGCGTGGCCGACGCGGCGATGCGCGCCCTGCGCCCCTGGAACGGCGGCACCGTGCTCGACATCGGCTGCGGCACCGGGTTCCACCTGCCCACGCTCGCGTCCGAGGCCGCGCGGGTGGTCGGCGTGGAGCCGCACGGCGACCTGGCCGCGGTCGCCGTACGCCGCTGCGCCGAGCTGGCCAACGTGGCCGTCCACGCCGCCACGGCCCAGAACCTGCCGCTGCCCGACGCGAGCGTGGACGTGGCCATCGCGCGCTGGGCGTACTTCTTCGGCCCCGGCTGCGAGCCGGGGCTGCGCGAGCTGACCCGGGTGGTACGCCGCGGCGGCGCGGCCTTCGTCCTCGACCTCGACGCCACGCGGGGGGCGTTCGGCCGCTGGTTCTCGCGTACGGTGCCGACGTACTCCGTCCGGGAGGTCGAGTCGTTCTGGGACCGCCAGGGCTGGCAGCGGCGGCCTCTGGACCTCAGGATGGCCTTCGAGCGGCGGGCGGACCTGGAGGCGGTGCTGCGCATCGAGTTCACGCCGGAGGTGGCCGAACAGGCCATCGCCGAGACGCCCGGCCTGGAGCTCCCCTACCCGAACGTGCTGCGCTGGCGCTACTACTGAGCTCACGGCCACCGCACTCCCTCGCGGCTTGACATTGACGTCGGTGTCAACGTTTACCGTGAAGGCATGCGCATCGGAGAGCTGGCGGAACGTACGGGGGTGAGCACCCGCTCACTTCGCTATTACGAGCAGCACGGCCTGCTCAGAGCCCGTCGCGGGTCCAACGGCTACCGTGACTACAGCGAGGACGACGTCAGGCTGGTGTCCGAGATCCGGGCTCTGCTCAGCATCGGGTTCACGCTGGAGGACACCCGGCCGTTCATCGACTGCCTGCGCCGGGGGCACAGCTCGGGAGGCTCGTGCGCGGAGTCGGTCGAGGTCTACGAGCGCAAGCTCAACGAGATCGACGAGGAGATCCGCGTCCTGCTCGCCCGCCGTGCCGAGGTCGCCGCCCAGCTCGCGCAATCGTGCCCAGGTTGCTTCGTAAGGGGATAGACATGATCACGTTGACCACCGAGAACTTCGAGGAGCAGGTGCTCAAGAGCGACAAGCCGGTGCTGGTCGACTTCTGGGCGGAGTGGTGCGGGCCGTGCCGCATGGTGGCGCCGGTGCTGGACCAGATCGAGGCGGAGCACGGGCTGACCATCGGCAAGCTCAACACCGACGAAAACCCGGAGATCATGGCCCGTTACGGCGTGATGGGCCTCCCGACGATGCTGCTGTTCGAGAACGGCGAGCCGGTCAAGCAGATCGTCGGGGCCAAGCCCAAGCGCATGCTGGTCTCCGAGCTGGGCCTGGCGTAACACGGGGCTCCGCCTCTTACCTGTCGAAGATTGTCGGCACGTCCCGCTAGCCTGCTCGACATGGCCAAGACTGCCCAGAAGCCCGGATACCGCTGCGCCGAGTGCGGATGGCGCACCACCAAGTGGGTGGGCAGGTGCGGTGAGTGCCAGGCGTGGGGCACGGTCGAGGAGGAGGGCGCGCGGGCCGGCGCCAATGTCGTCCAGGCGGGCGCCACCACCGCGCCCGCGGTGCCGATCGGGCAGGTCAAGGCCGAGATCGCGGCCGCGCGCACGACCGGCGTGGGCGAGCTCGACCGGGTGCTCGGCGGCGGCCTGGTGCCGGGTGCGGTGGTGCTGCTCGCGGGCGAGCCGGGCATCGGCAAGTCCACGCTCCTGCTCGAGGCCGCGGCCCGCATGGCCGAGCGCGAGAAGGTCCTCTACGTGACGGGCGAGGAGTCGGCGGCCCAGGTGCGGCTGCGGGCCGACCGCATCGGCGCGATCCGCGACCACCTCTACCTCGCGGCCGAGACCGAGCTGTCGGCCCTGATCACCCACGTGGAGAAGGTCGAGCCCACGCTGCTGGTGGTCGACTCGGTGCAGACGATCGGCTCGGCGCAGGCCACCGGCGTGCCCGGCGGGGTGACGCAGGTGCGCGAGGTGGCCGCAAACCTGGTCCGCCTGGCCAAGGAGCGCAACATGGCCACCGTGCTGGTCGGCCACGTCACCAAGGACGGCTCGATCGCGGGCCCGCGCACGCTGGAGCACCTGGTCGACGTCGTGCTCAACTTCGAGGGCGACCGCCACTCCAGGCTGCGCATGGTGCGCGCGATCAAAAACCGCTTCGGGCCGACCGACGAGGTCGGCTGCTTCGACCTGCACGAGCGCGGCATCGAGGGCATCACCGACCCGAGCGGCCTGTTCGTCTCGCGGCGCAGCGAGCCGGTGCCCGGCACCTGCGTCACCGTCACGGTCGAGGGCACCCGCCCGCTTCCCGCCGAGGTCCAGGCCCTGGTCGCCCGCACCGAGGCGCAGCAGCCCAGGCGCACGTCGTCGGGGCTCGACACCTACCGCGTGCAGATGATCCTCGCGGTGCTGGAGCGCCGGCTCAACGCCCGGCTCGGCGGCTGCGACGTGTTCACCGCGACCGTGGGCGGCATCAAGCTGGCCGACCCGGCCGTCGACCTGTCGGTCATGCTCGCCGTCGCCAGCGCCGCCGGCGACAAACCGCTGCCGCCGGGCCTGGTCGCGCTCGGCGAGGTGGGTCTGGCCGGGGAGCTGCGCCCGGTCAAGGACGTACGCAGGAGGCTGACGGAGGCGGCCAGGCTCGGTTTCAAGCGGGCCCTCGTGCCGACCGGATCGCTCGAAGAAGCCGGCCGCAAGCGTAACGGACAGCGTGCTCTGGTGCCGGTGGGGCCGGTGGCGTTCGCGCCGGGGTTCGAGGTGGTGCAGGCGGAGAACGTCTGGGACGCCCTCACGCACGTGACCTAGCGCGGCTAAGCTGAGCGTGACCGATCGACACGGGGGTCAGGTGGATAGGAGTCTGGACGACCGCCGTCGCGAGGCCTTGGCCGCGGTGGCCCCGGGCACACCTCTGCGCGACGGCCTGGAGCGGATCCTGCGCGGGCAGACCGGCGGGCTGATCGTGCTCGGCTACAACAGGGTCGTCGAGGAGCTGTGCAGCGGCGGTTTCGAGCTCGACGTCGACTTCTCCGCCACCAGGCTGCGCGAGCTGGCCAAGATGGACGGCGCCATCGTGCTGAGCGGCGACCACAAGATCGTACGCGCCGCCGTGCACCTGGTGCCCGACCCGTCCATCCCCACCGACGAGTCCGGCACCCGCCACCGCACCGCCCAGCGCGTGGCCCGGCAGACCGGCCTGCCCATCATCGCCATCAGCAAGTCGATGCGCATCATCGCCCTCTACCTCGACGGCATCCGCTACGTCCTGGAGGAGTCGGCGGCCATCCTCTCCAAGGCCAACCAGGCCCTGGCCACCCTGGAGCGCTACAAGCACCGCCTCGACGAGGTCTCCGGCACCCTGTCGGCGCTGGAGATCGAGGACCTGGTCACGGTCAGAGACGTGTCCGCGGTGGCCCAGCGGCTGGAGATGGTCCGCCGGATCTCCGACGAGATCAAGGGCTACGTGGTGGAGCTGGGCACGGACGGCCGCCTGCTGTCCCTCCAGCTGGACGAGCTGGTGGCCGGGGTCGACTCGGAGCGGGAGCTGGTCATCCGCGACTACCTCCCCGCCCCCTCGGGCCGCCGCCAGCGCCGCCTGGTCGAGGCGATGCACGACCTGGACAAGCTGTCGGGCAGCGAGCTGCTCGACCTCTCGGCCGTGGCCCACGTCCTGGGCCACACCGGCGCCGACAAGCTGGAGAGCCCGGTCAGCCCCCGCGGCTTCCGCCTCCTGGCCAAGGTCCCCCGCCTCCCGGCCACGGTGGTCGACCGCCTGGTCAACCATTTCGGCGGCCTGCAGAAGCTGCTGGCGGCGAGCATCGACGACCTGCAGGCGGTGGGCGGGGTCGGGGAGTCCCGCGCCCGCAGCGTCCGAGAGGGCCTCTCCCGCCTGGCCGAGTCCTCCATCCTGGAGCGCTACGTCTGAAAGCATCGTCTTCGCCGTAGGGGGCGCTACGCGCCAACCCGGCTGCTCAGGCAGTGCCTCACAGGGGCTCCGCCCCTTCGACCCCTTGAAAACCCCGCTCGCCAGCACCCGCCCGTTACCCGCTGGGCCTGCTGGAGCCCGCCCCGAGCGGTCCTCGCTATCGCTCGGCCGTGCTCATCGGTCTCGAGACTCCGCCTCGAGGCCGGGGCGAGAGAGCTTGCCAGCCCCCTCGCTGCTCCCCCGGACGCATTACCGGTGACCAGTCGGCCCCACAACGCCGCCAGTAGCCACCACCAGCTCCCGTATCCGGTCGAACAGCCGATGTGGCTCGGCCGTGCGAGCCCGCCGAAATCGACCACCGCAGGGTGATCAACGGGATCTTCCGGCGGACCTGGACCAGCTCGCTGTGGCATGGCTCGATCCGCCGAGTTAACGATCACGTCCGGAACGATCGATTCTCAGGACTCTCGGTTCCTGTGGCCAAAATCGAAACGCTTGCGTACACTTTTTCTATCTGAACGGCACCGTTTCGCAAGGAGGTGCAATGCCAGCGCGCCGCCGCGCCGAGATCCGGGAAGAAGCCATCCTGCTCGCGGCTGTCAGCCTGCTGGCTGAGGTCGGCTACGACCAGTTGACCATTGAGGACATCGCCAAACGTGCCAGCGCCAGCAAGGCCACGATCTATCGACGCTGGCAGGGTAAGGCCGACCTCGTAGCGGCGGCCATACGGCGGTACGCGGGAACACCGGTGACCACTCCAGCCGGAGCGACCAACCTGCGCGACGATCTCATGGCAGTCCTGCTGGAACTGCGTGCCAGCCTCACCGGCCAGGACAGTGCACTCATTCTCGGACTTCTCATCGCGATGCGCCGCGACTCCGAACTCGCGCACACGGTGCGGCGACACGTCCTCGACCACAAACGCGAAGTGTTCGCGACCGTGCTGGCCCGTGCCGCCGCTCGGGGCGAGGTGCCCGAGACGATCGACCACACGCTCCTCGCAGAGATCAGCTCGGCCGCACTACTCTCTCGCCTGCTCGTCACCGGCGAACCTCTCGACGACCCGTTCCTGCGGCAACTCGTGGACGCGGTACTGCTCCCCATGCTCAACCATCAACTCGACCAGCGATAAGGACCTCTTGCCATGTGGCAGACAATCGTTCTCGGCTTCCTCGGCGGCCTCCTGGCCGGCAACGGGCTACCCCATTTCATCCGCGGCATCACCAGAAGGCGCTACCCGAGCGCATTAGGCAACGGGCCCGTCCCCAACCTCATCGCGGGATGGGCCGGCCTCGTCCTCGGCGGCCTGCTGTTGTGGTGGGCACACATCGACCGCTACCCCGAACTGTCCTTCGCGTCCATTGGTACGAGCGTCCTGCTCATCGGACTCTTCCATGCGGGCCCAGGCGCCTTCGGACGCAGGGACGCGAGTCCCGATACCCACGTGACGGCCCGGTGACCTGCTCCGCTTCGGCTCGCCAACCGACTTCCAGCACCGGGACCCGTAGTAGAGAGTGTGTGCCGTGATCGCGCGACTGGGTACCGGAGCCAGATGCGAATCGAGGCGACGGCGAGGGTGCCCTGGTAGATGCGCTCACGCTTGTCATAGCGAGTTGCCGCCACGCGTTCGACCCCTGGCTCCACGCCTACGATCACCACCGAGCACACACCGCACTCGGCGGCCACCCACCCGCCAGCCGCGTGCCTAACCTCTCAGGTCAGTACACCTAGTCGACCCTGAGGCAGTCCTGCTTGGTCAGCACCAGGCTCATCTCGACCACTTCGCCCTTGCTCTCGTTGAAGAGGTAGTACGCCTTCCTGTTGCCGGGCACGGTGGCAGCCGGGTAGCCGCCCGGGCCGCGCCGCAGGTTGGGATAGGCGGCCTTGAGCTGCGCGCTGCTGGAGCCGATGCCGATGCCCTTGGGGGTCCTGGCGCCAGGGGGCGCGACGATCACGACCACGCCCAGCTTCTTCGAGATGTACATCCCCACGCGATACTCGTTGTACGGGCTCTCCTTGAGGTCATACGTCGTGCACCTGGCGGAGTCCCCGTCAGGCTTGCGAACGATCCTCCTGGTGGCCCTGGCCTTCGCGGCGGTCATTCCGAGCTTCAGGTTGCCGTACCCGAGGGGCCCGAAGGCCGGTTTCTGCACGGCGGCGGACGCCGAGGATGCGACGCCGACCGGCACCAGGCCCGCCGCCAGCGCCACCACCAGAACCGAACGGCCGATCGTCTGCCTCATAACGGCTCCTCCATGATCACATGACCGGGTCACTCTACTGTGAGTCCAGATCATGGGTGGAGAAATCACGACATATGCACAAGCTCCTCAGCGGAGGTGGAAGACACCCTTGACGGTGCGGAGCTGGCCCATGCGCACGGTGGCCACGTACGTGCCGGGCAGCGCGGCGGCCGGGGTGGAGCGGCAGTCGGTGCTGGAGCGGTGCCGGTTCCACACCAGGGACCGGACGTACGGCACCCCGCGCTGCAGTTCCTTGACCTCCGAGCCCGCCCCGCTGACGCAGTCGGCGGTGGACCAGATGCGGTCGGCCCCCGAGGTGATGCGGATCTCCATGGCGCGCGGCCCCACGTCGGTGGTGCACATCACGGAGCCCGTGTTCACCAGGGTGACCAGGAACGTGGGCTGGCTCTCGCCCGTGTAGATCGGCTCCCTGCCGCCCTGCATGCTGAGCACCAGGTCCTGTTCGGTGCAGGGGTCGCCGGGGTGCCTGGGGAGCGCCGGAGGGGTCGGCCTGGGGGCGGAGGGGGACGGGGACGGGCTGGCCGTGCCCATCGCGAGCGTACGCAGGCCCGCCAGCAGGGGATCGACGGCGGGGGTCGCACTCGGTGATGATTTCGCGCTGGATGTGCGTTCCGGCCCGCTGCCCCCGCTGGAGCACGCCCACGCCACGACGGCCACCACGACGAGCACCGCCACCAGCACGCTCATCCGGCGCCGCCAGTAGACGTCACCGCCGTCGCCGCGCATAGTATCCGGATCCATAGGCACAGGATGGTAGCCATGCGGCTACAACGAGTGACGACACGCCGAGAGGCCCTCTTCTCCGAATACGCTTGACCCCGTGGTTGAGCCGAACCTCCTGCACATCCCCGTTCTGGACTGGTACGAGGACAACGCCCGAGACCTCCCGTGGCGCGCCGCCGACGCCACCCCGTGGGGTGTGCTGGTGAGCGAGATCATGCTCCAGCAGACCCCGGTCGTACGCGTGCTGCCCATCTGGCACGAGTGGATGGAGCGCTGGCCCACCCCCGGGGCGCTGGCCGCCGAGCAGCCGGGAGAGGCCGTACGCCATTGGGGGCGGCTCGGTTACCCGCGCCGGGCGCTGCGCCTGCACGCCTGCGCCAGGGCCATCACCGACGAGCACGGCGGCGAGGTGCCGTCCGATCACGAGACCCTGCTGTCCCTGCCCGGCATCGGCGAGTACACCGCCGCCGCGGTCGCCAGCTTCGCCTACGGCGGCCGCCACGCCGTCCTGGACACCAATGTCCGGCGGGTGTTCGCCAGGGCGGTACGCGCGGAGGAATACCCTCCCACGGCCACCTCAGCGGCCGAGCGACGGCTGGCGGAGACCCTCCTGCCCGAGTTGGGCGCGCCCCGCTGGGGTGTGGCCGTGATGGAGCTGGGCGCCCTCGTCTGCACGGCCCGCGCCCCGCGCTGCGCCGACTGCCCGATCAGCCAGGTGTGCGCCTGGCGTCTGGCGGGCAAGCCGCCGCACGCCGGCCCCGCGCGCAAGGGCCAGACGTACGCGGGCACCGACCGGCAGTGCCGGGGCCGCCTGCTGGAGGTGCTGCGGAAGGCCCACGGCCCCGTCCCCAAGGCGGCGCTGGACGTGGTGTGGGACGACGCCGTCCAGCGCGAGCGCGCCCTCGACGGCCTGATCGCCGACGGCCTGGCCGAGCACCTGGACGACGGCACCTACCGCCTCCCCCACGCGACTACCTGACCCAGAGCGGCACGATGCGCTCCACGTCCTTGGGTGCCAGGTCGCAGGCGTCCGGCTCCGACACCCCGCTCGGGTTGTAGGCCCGCGCCCCGGCGGGGGCGACCACGATGGACACGAACCCGCGCTCCTGGTCGGCGAACATCTGGCGACTCACGTCGGCCGGCAGCACCATGGTGTCTCCCGGGCCCACCTCGAACCGCTCGCCACCCAGCTCGACGACGGCGGACCCGTCGAGCCAGGTCCACACCAGCTCGACGTCGAACGCGTGCACCGGCCCGACCATGCCCGGCTTGGCGTCCACCCGCCACATGGCCTGCCCCACGGCCCCGCCCTGGGTCGGGGAGGCGAGGGTGGTCATGACGCCGTTGGGCGTCTCGGTCTTCCGGGAATCGGCGGCCATGACAACAGACATCGATGAACTCCTTTAAGATAGGCAACTACGTTGTCTATATAGTTAACCAGGTTGTCTATCATGTCAAGTCCAGGCTTCGAACTTCCGCTGCGCCTGCTGCTCGCGTTCAGGGTGCTGATCGACGAGCTCCACGCCGAGCTCGCCCGGCAGGGGCATCCGGACATACGGCCCATGCACGGGTTCGTCATGCAGGCGATCGGCCCGAACGGCACCACGGCCGTCGAACTGGGCCGCACGCTCGGGGTGTCCAAACAGGCGGCGGGCAAGACCATCGACACCCTGGAACGCATCGGCTACGTGGAACGGACCGCCGACCCCCACGACACCAGGCGCAAGATCGTCCGGCTCACTTCGTACGGGATAGACGCCCTGGACCGGTCGGCTCGCATCTTCGACACACTGCGCGCCCGCTGGGCCGCCGAGCTCGGAGAGGACCGCCTGCAGGCCCTGGAGTCGGACCTGCGCAGGATGACCCCGGCCAACCTCTGGCGCCTCGACACCCCGGGCTGGTTCGGCAGCCTGTGACGCGTCCTCGTCCCCGGTCGACCCGTCAACCTCGTCCCCGGTCGGCCCGTCAACCCCGCGACCCGCGCCGGTCAGACAGCCCTGCGACGCCCGCCGTCTCCGACGGGCTCGACCGCTGTCGTACGAACCCCGCCCGGGCTCATTCGACAACCGTCGGGGGCAGGGCTCAGACGGACGCCGCTCAGACCGACGCCGCTCAGGCGTCGGGCGTAGGCACCGGGTCTAGGCGCCGGACGCAGAAGACGGGCGCTCAGGCGCGGCGCTGAGACGGGCTGCGCCCAGGCGGGCGACGCTTGGGCGGGTGGCGCTTGGGCGGGCGATGGCCTGCCCGGGCGGACGGTGCTCAGCCCGGGCAACGCTTGGCCCGGCAGCGCTCGGCCCGAACGGTGCTCAGCCCGGGCAACGCTTGGCTCGGCAGCGCTCAGCCCGGGCGGTGTTCAGCCCGGGCGGTGCTCAGGCAGGCCGTGCTCAGGCGGCCAGCTGGAGGCCCAGGCTGGTCAGGTTCGTACGGGCCCAGGCCAGCTCTTCGGCCAGCAGCGACACCAGGGCACCCGGCCCCTTGGCGCGCCCCGGCACGGTCAGGTTGTGCGTCTCGACCTCGATGTGCGCGCTGCCGCTCACCGCGCCCGACAGCATGGCCATCAGCGTGTCATGCAGCACGGCCCCCGTGCTCGGCGTCTCCCCCGTGTGGTTGTGCACGTGCCCCAGCTTGACCACCGGCGCACCGGCCGCGGCCAGCCCCTTCAGGGCCGCGCCCGGCTCCTCGGCCCCGCAGGCGAGGTGGCAGGCGTCCAGGCACACGCCCAGGTGCTCGGAGTCGATGCCGCCGACCCGTTCAAGGGCCTGCTCGGTGGTCTCCAGCACGCACCCGGGCCACGGCTCGAACCCGACCCTGATGGTCTTCCCCGTCACGCTGTAGATGCCGCGCAGCTCGCGCGCCAGGCGCTCCAGCCGGCGGGTGGCGATCGAGTGCAGGTCGGCGGGCCAGTCGCGGCGCCACCCGATCGGGATCGTCGAGATGCTCCCGAACCGCACGTCCTCCGGCAGCAAGAACGCCAGGATCTTGGCCAGGGCCATGGTGTAGCGGTAGCGCTCGGGCTTGGCCCAGTCGGGGCCGGGGACCTCCTGGTTGCGGCCGCCGGTGCCATTGAGGCTCACGACCTCCAGGCCGCGCTCCTCCAGGGAGCGGCGCAGCCGTACGAGCTCGATACGGTCGGCCGTGAGGTGGTCGGCGACGCTCGGCGAGAGCCACAACCCGATGCCCATCCGCTCCACGCCCAGCCGCTTGCGCACCGGGACCGCGTAGCGGGTCAGGTGGGCGATCAGGTTCTCGAGGTCCTCGGCAGGGTGGATTCCCGCGTTGTAGGCGAGGTGAACGAGCGTTCCGTCATTGTGACGCAGGCGCATCGGTTTCCTCCACGGCTTGCTCTTTGTGTTCCCTCGCCCGCCCTGGACGATGCTGACCCTTGAGAGCATGGCTGCTCGTTCGGTGGTCACGCGTCCGCCCCGAGTTGATTTCGCGCTACTCCCCAAGGAGCAGGCCTCAGCCTAGGAACACGATCTTGTGATTCGCTTGGATGCGACTTGGCGGTGCTCTACGCAGTGTAGTACTACTCGCGGTGGCGGCACACCCGGTATCCCAACAATTACGCAACGGCCGAGTGTGCCCACCCCACAACCCGCCACGCCACGGCCCCGCACGGGTGCAGCGTCGAAGGAGCGGCATCGGCATCGCTCGAGCGACGGGTGCGCGATGAGACAAGAGTCGAGGGCGGCACCCCAGCGGTGGAATGCGCAACGAGCCAAAACCGCTGCCGACACCACCCCACCGCCGTAGCGCGTGGCGCGGTGAGTGCCACGGTCGGGCACCACCCAAGCGGCGAGTCCGTGGCGCGTACCACAGTCGGGCACCACCCCAAGCGGCGAGTCCGCGGTGCGTACCCCAGTCGGGCACTACCCTAGCGGCGGGTCCGTGGCGCGGCGGGGGTCACGATCAGCGGCACCCCGTCGGCCGGGGCACGGTCGCTCACCCCGTGACGGACGCGAGGGCCCCCGAGGCGTGGGGCGCAGGGGGCGGAAATGGAAAACCCCCGTGTGAAGGGATTCACACGGGGGTTTTCGGGATCCGTCAGTGCTGGATCGGAGCCGCGATGGCGGCGGCCGAGTCGGGGACCTTGGAGGCGGACTCGCCCTTGAAGATGAACTTGGCGTTGTCGCCTTCACCCTCGATGGTCACCTTGACGACCTGCCCCGGCCGGAGCTCGCCGTACAGGATCTTCTCCGACAGCGAGTCCTCGAGCTCGCGCTGGATCGTCCGGCGGAGCGGACGGGCGCCCATGACCGGGTCGTAGCCCCGGTCGGCCAGCAGCTGCTTGGCCTCGGGCGAGACGTCGAGCCCCATGTCGCGGTCCTTGAGCCGAGCGTCCACCTGGGTGAGCATCAGATCCACGATCTGGATGATCTCCTTCGGCGTGAGCTGGTGGAAGACCACGATGTCGTCGACACGGTTGAGGAACTCGGGCCGGAAGTGCTGCTTGAGCTCCTCCTGCACCTTGGACTTCATCCGGTCGTAGTTGGAGTCGGCGTCGTTGGACTTCGCGAACCCGACCCCGATGCCCTTGGAGATGTCGCGGGTGCCGAGGTTGGTGGTCATGATGATGACCGTGTTCTTGAAGTCGACCACGCGGCCCTGGGCGTCGGTCAGGCGACCGTCTTCCAGGATCTGCAGCAGCGAGTTGAAGATGTCGGGGTGGGCCTTCTCGATCTCGTCGAAGAGGACCACGGAGAACGGCTTGCGCCGCACCTTCTCGGTGAGCTGACCGCCCTCCTCGTAGCCGACGTAGCCGGGAGGCGAGCCGAACAGCCTGGAGACGGTGTGCTTCTCCATGAACTCCGACATGTCCAGGCTGATCAGAGCGTCTTCGTCGCCGAAGAGGAACTCCGCCAGAGCCTTGGACAGCTCGGTCTTACCGACGCCGGAGGGGCCCGCGAAGATGAACGAGCCACCGGGACGGCGCGGGTCCTTCAGACCGGCGCGGGTGCGCCGGATGGAGCGCGACAGGCCCTTGATGGCGTCGTCCTGGCCGATGATCCGCTTGTGGAGCTCGTCCTCCATGCGGAGCAGGCGCTGCGACTCCTCCTCGGTCAGCTTGAAGACCGGGATGCCGGTGGCGGTCGCCAGGACCTCGGCGATGAGCTCCTGAGTGACCTCGGCCACGACGTCCATGTCGCCGGCCTTCCACTCCTTCTCCCGCCGCTCGCGCTTGAGCTGGAGCTGCTTCTCCTGGTCGCGGAGGGCAGCCGCCTTCTCGAAGTCCTGCGCGTCGATCGCGGACTCCTTGTCACGGCGGACGTTGGCGATCTTCTCGTCGTACTCGCGCAGGTCCGGGGGAGCGGTCATCCTGCGGATGCGCATCCGGGAACCGGCCTCGTCGATGAGGTCGATGGCCTTGTCGGGAAGGTAGCGGTCGCTGATGTAGCGGTCGGCCAGCTGCGCGGCGGCCACCAGCGCGTCGTCGGTGATGGACACGCGGTGGTGCGCCTCGTAGCGGTCGCGCAGACCCTTGAGGATCTCGATCGTGTGGCTGAGCGAGGGCTCGGCCACCTGGATCGGCTGGAACCGGCGCTCCAGCGCCGCGTCCTTCTCGAGGTACTTGCGGTACTCGTCGAGCGTGGTCGCGCCGATCGTCTGCAGCTCGCCGCGCGCCAGCATGGGCTTGAGGATGCTGGCCGCGTCGATCGCGCCCTCCGCGGCGCCCGCGCCGACGAGCGTGTGCAGCTCGTCGATGAACAGGATGATGTCGCCGCGCGTGCGGATCTCCTTGAGCACCTTCTTCAGGCGCTCCTCGAAGTCACCGCGGTAGCGGGAGCCGGCGACCAGGGCGCCGAGGTCAAGCGTGTAGAGCTGCTTGTCCTTCAGCGTCTCGGGCACCTCGCCCCTGACGATCTTCTGCGACAGACCCTCGACGACGGCGGTCTTGCCGACGCCGGGCTCGCCAATGAGCACCGGGTTGTTCTTGGTCCTCCGGGAAAGGACCTGCATGACCCGCTCGATCTCCTTCTCGCGGCCGATGACCGGATCCAGCTTGCCCTCGCGGGCCGCCTGGGTCAGGTTGCGGCCGAACTGGTCGAGCACCAAAGAGGTCGACGGGGCCGACTCCTGCGGGCCGCCTGCCGCGGCCGGCTCCTTGCCCTGGTAACCGTGGAGCAACTGGATGACCTGCTGCCGGACACGGTTGAGATCAGCCCCAAGCTTGACCAGCACCTGGGCGGCCACACCCTCACCCTCGCGGATGAGCCCGAGCAGGATGTGCTCGGTGCCGATGTAGTTGTGGCCCAGCTGCAAAGCCTCACGGAGCGACAGCTCGAGGACCTTCTTGGCCCGCGGGGTGAACGGAATGTGCCCCGACGGAGCCGACTGGCCCTGGCCGATGATCTCCTCGACCTGCTGGCGCACACCCTCAAGGCTGATCCCGAGGCTCTCCAGAGCCTTGGCGGCCACGCCCTCACCTTCGTGGATCAAACCAAGAAGTATGTGCTCAGTGCCGATGTAGTTGTGGTTGAGCATCCTGGCCTCTTCTTGGGCCAAGACGACAACACGCCTCGCTCGGTCGGTGAACCTCTCGAACATCTCGTCGCTCCTCACAGAGCGGTCAGTCAGGTCCGGTAAATCCGGGCCCGTCATCCCGCATGCTAGCCCTGGCTCGGCGAACCGTGCCCACTGCCACTGACACGCTCTATAGCAGAGACGTTCCCCGAGAGCAGGGCGTTCACCCTCCATCCAACTACTGTTCGGGGGTGACGTGTTCCCGCTACGCCGCAAGCGAACGATGTTTAGGACGCTTCGCGGAAGCGTCAAAAAATTGCCCTCTGCGGCGCACGCGGTACACACGGATCGGCCATCGGACGCGCCCGGGCGGAGTCAGCGTTGGGGCGCCACTTCGCCCGCACATCTCAGATGCCGCGTCCGTATCGTTACGTAATCATCCTACGTAGCGGAGGGCCGCCGTCCAAACGACCGCTCTACGCCCTGAGCACAACGCGGCACGGGCGGCACACCAAGGGAATCTTGCATCCGGTCAGCCCGGTTACCAACTTCATCTCGCATGATGAGACCACGTCTCGCTCGGCCCTCCGGATTCGCGGCACTTCCGCGCAGTTGAGAAGGCACGGCATTGTGGGTAGATGCCGGGGAACGGGGATTGTCCGAGCCCTGCTCGGGTTCGCGGGTTTTGCCCGCCGGCGGGGATCCCGGCGCCCGCTGTATTGCCCGCCGCCACGCATCCCGCCCGGCACCGCTTTACCTTCGCGCCGGTCGCGGGTTTACGCTCGGTGAGATCGCCCGTATACACCCGCCGCCGCCCCGTAGATCGCTTCCGGGCTATACGGCGCCGGGGTTTTCCGTCATGGCGCGTTCCATGAGCGCGGAGATCGCTCATGACGTACGGACGCGAGCGTACGTTGAATGAGGTATGGCTGCCTCACACGGCTTTCGGCGCGCGACTCCGACGCCACCGCATATGTGGACGACCGCCGGCGAAACAGCGCCACGGGCGAAGCCGAACACGCAGCCAAAACGCCCGCATATGTGCACATGGAAGATCAAGTCCGGGCGGCCCGGCTTTCGAGTTCCGGCCCCGGATAACGATCATGCGCTTATGGCGGCCGCCGGGGTCCTAGGCGAACGGCATAAGCGCATGGTCGATCGTCGGCTTGCTCAGTGGGCCGCTTCGTACTTCTCGACGACCGTGGAGGCGATCCGCCCGCGCTCGCTGACCGGCAGGCCGTGAGCCTTGGCCCACTGCCGGATCTCCGAGCTCTTCTCGCGGCTCATCGCCCTGCTGCCGCCGCGACCGCGGCGACGTGCGGTGACGGCGCCTGCCCTGCGCGCATGCTGCACGAAAGGCGTGAGCGCGTCCCTCAGCTTCTTCGCGTTAAGGTCGCTGAGGTCAATCTCATAGGACGAGCCGTCAATAGCGAAGCTGACCGTCTCATTGGCCTCGCCCCCATCGAGGTCATCGATGAGAATCTCCTGGATCTGCTTGGCCATCTACGCAATCCTTTCGCGGAGCATTGTTTCATTCGCCTGCCCAAACATATACCCGGAAAGGCGCGGAGACAATTCAGCGCAGCGGGGATTCGGCTGACTGGCCGATCAGTTCTGCCCGTCGACCGGATCCTCGCGGTTTCGGCGGCCTCCCAGGGCCTCGGACCGGACCAACTTCACTACGCCAAAGATGAAGGCACCCCCGACCACCGCCGGGGGGATGAGCGCTGACAATACGTCTGTAAGGGCTTCCATTCGTCCTCGCCTCCACGGCTTGCGGGGTTTCAGGGGCGCATTATGCGGATGGGAGCGCGCCCAGGAGGGGCGTTGCGGCCCTCACGACGCGCCAGGTGACTACCGTTCGCACCCGACCATAGCGGCGCACAGATGCCCTGCGCCTCGCAGGGCACCAACATCCGGCGACCCGGATGCCCCATAGCCTAATGCCAGTCTCTCCAGGCTCCTTACCGGATCAAGAGAAAATTTTTGGAATTGGCTTCCTGCCAGGCACGGGATGGGTCAGCGAAGATCTTTTACCACACGCGTTCCGGCCAGCCTGTCATGCGGCCCGCGTTCCAGGGGCTTGTCGATCAGGATGAGCAGCCCCACGCAGAACAGGAGCATTCCGGCCACCAGATTGGCCACGGGAATGCCCATCAGCATGACGGGGCCCGGATAGACCAGGGCCCGTTTGAGCAGCGCCCTGGAGGCCACGTGGGGCGGCGCCAGGCGAATCCCCATGATCGCCTTGCCGAACGTCCTGCCGCGCCGGTAATGGGCCCACCAGTCGTAGCCGGTATAAGCCAGCCCCGCCGCCAGCCAGGCGAACACACCGGGCAGCCGGCCGGCGAACGCCTCCAGCATCCCTACAGTCCGGAAGACGCCCCACAGCGCGATGAACAGAATGTAATAGAGCACCCCGAAGACGAACGCCTCAATCGCCCGGGCGGCGAGCCGTTCCCACCATTCCGCGGGCGGCGCGTCCGCCCGCGGCGGCGACCCGGCCATAACCCCCACCTCGCGTCATCAGCGGCTCAGGTTCCCCATTTTGGTACGGCCTGTGCACACAAAACAGGGGCCGACGCGAAGCCGGCCCCTGCTTTTACCTGACGCTTGGACTACTTGATCTTCACCACCACGGTGTTGGCGAACTTGTCCGCGAACGTCTGCTGCAGCGGCTTGTCCCAGAGCTGGGAGGCACCGTTCAGACCCGCGCCCACGGCGCCGAACAGCGCTCCGACAAACGGGATGAGGCCGAGGGCATACCAGCCCCAGGTCCCGCCCGCACGCTTGAGCGCCACATCGTTGGCCAGACCGCCGGGCGGCATTCCTGCGCCGACCTGAACGATCTTGATCCCCATGACCATCTTGCCGACCGTCTGGCCATTCATCTTGGTCAGGAAGTACTCATAACCGACGTACATCAGGGCCAGGAGTAGCGCGTTAAGGATGCTCGCCACGAAGCTGCCCAGCAATCCGCTGGTGAGACCCGTGGTGGAGTTGTAGCTCACCGTGAGCAGGCCGATGACGATGGAGACCAGCGTGTAGATGACGCCAAAGATGACCCCGTCGATGATCCTCGCCACCAGGCGCTGCCACCACTCCGCCAGCGGTGCCGGCGCGCCGGGCGGCTGCACGCCCACGGGCCCGGGCTGGCCGTAGGCCTGGCCGTAGCCGGGCTGGCCGTACTGCTGCGCCTGCCCGTAACCCTGCTGCCCGTACTGCTGCTGCCCGTACTGCTGGTCGCCGTAGCCCTGCTGTGCGTAGCCGGGCTGGGACTGCTGCTGCTGGCCGTAGCCCTGCTGGCCGTAGCCCTGCTGGCCGTACTGCTGCTGGCCGTAGTCGGGCTGGGACTGCGGCTGCTGCCCGTACTGCTGCTGGCCGTAGTCCGGCTGGGACTGCGGCTGCTGCCCGTACTGCTGCTGGCCGTAGTCCGGCTGCGACTGGGGTTGCTGGCCGTACTGCTGGCCATAGCCCTGCTGACCCGACTGCGGCTGCTGCCCGTAACCCGGCTGGGACTGGGCCTGCTGGCCGTAGCCGGGCTGGGACTGCTGCTGCTGGCCGTAGCCCTGCTGGCCATAGCCCTGCTGACCCGACTGCGGCTGCTGGCCGTAGCCCTGCTGGCCGTACTGCTGCTGGCCGTAGCCCTGCTGCCCGTAGCCCTGCTGGGACTGGGCCTGCTGGCCGTAGTCAGGCTGGGACTGCTGCTGCTGGCCGTACTGGGGTTGCTGGCCGTACTGCTGCTGTCCGTACTGGGGTTGCTGCTGACCGTGCTGCTGTTGCTGTCCGTACTGGGGTTGCTGG
Organism: Nonomuraea sp. NPDC052116; assembly: GCF_040680035.1. Lineage (NCBI taxonomy): Bacteria > Bacillati > Actinomycetota > Actinomycetes > Streptosporangiales > Streptosporangiaceae > Nonomuraea > Nonomuraea sp. NPDC052116. The sequence continues at coordinate 276,831 of NZ_JBFAWA010000007.1, forward strand.
CCATAGCCCTGCTGACCGTACGGGGGCTGCTGCCCATAGGCGTCGTCCGCCCGGTAGCCGATCACAGTCGCGTCCGGGTCGGGCTCGCCGGGGTGGCGGCCCTGGTTCTGCTGCCCGTAATAGGGAGGCGCAGAGTTGTCGCCGGATTCGTCCTGTGGATACGGCGGCTGTCCGGTGCTCACCGTGTCACCTCGCTTCGAGTGCGCATGTGGCACGTGTCAGGACACATGCCTGTGCTGCCCAACGTATCGACATAGGTATCAACAATCACCTTTCCATCTGGTCAAGGTCCACGTCACCCGATGTCAGGTGGAGCAGCATGCGGGTGTTTCCCAGCGTGTTCGGCTTGACGTGTTCAAGATCCAAAAACTCGGCAACACCCTCGTCGTACGAGGCCAGCAGTTCGGCGTAGACCTCAGGTGAGACCGGCGTGCCCTGAATCGGGCGGAACCCGAGTCGCGCGAAGAAGTCGACCTCAAAAGTAAGACAGAATACACGTCGCAGACCCAAATCCTTAGCCTGCTGGATCAGCGCGGAGACGATCCGGTGGCCGACGCCCATCCCCCGGCACTCGGGATCCACCGCCACCGTGCGGACCTCGGCGAGGTCCTCCCAGAGCACGTGGAGCGCGCCGCAGCCGACGACCTGCCCGTCTCGCTCGGCCACCCAGAACTCCTGTACGTCCTCGTACAGCGTCACCGTGGCCTTCTCCAGGAGCCGCGGCCCCGCCCCCGCGTAGGTGTCCACCAGGCGTCTGACCGTGCGCACATCGGGCGTGCGGGCACGCCGGACCACCACCGCGGTCTCGGGCACTGTCAGCTCGGCCACCTGCTCCATGGTTCTCCAGGGTACAGATCTCATTACGGCTCAGCCCTAACTCCCATGTCTCGGCCCATCTTGTTACATCTCGTGGTCAGATCGGCACGGGACCGCGCGGCCAGCTCGCGCCCGCCGAAAGCGCGGACAAATAGGGCGGAGGGCCTCTTCTGCACGGGTGCCCACGAGATCACCTTGTGACCCTTCGGTTGTGAAACCTCTACAGACTTGGCAGTTCTGGTTGAGCACGAACCCGGAGTGCATTAGTGTCCAGCGACAATGTTTCCCGCGTGTCGCGCGGGAGACCCGCCCAATTCTCGCAAGAGAAGCCGGGGAACCGCCGGTGGCGACCTCCGACGCCACCACTGGGGTGAATCCGAGTCTTTCGGTAGGGCTGCTCCGGCCCGAACCCGTCAGCTAACCCGGTAGGCGTCGACGAGAGGAGCTGGTTGGTGAAGCCCACGCTCAGCGGTGGGGGGAAGTCGGCGGGCAAGCACGCCCGCCCTCCGGAACGGGCCCGGCGAGCACGCCGCGTAGGTGTGGTGAGTCTCACAGTCGCCGCGCTGCTGTTCGCCATCCCCGTCGGTTCGGCGTCCGCGGATCCCGAGCCCTCGCTGAAAGAGCTCGCCGACCAGGCCACGAAGCTGCACACCGACATCGAGACGCTGACCGAGCAGTACAACGGCCAGCGGGAGAAGCTCAAGACCGCCAAGAAGGCCGCCGAGGCCGCGGAGAAGACGCTGACGAGCAGCGAGACGGATCTCGCCGCCAAGCGCTCGAAAGCCGTCGCACTGGCCCAGAACGCCTACATCACGGGCGGCCTGAAGACCCTCGCCTTCGCCACCTCCGACGACCCCGAGGGCTTCCTCAACCGCGCCGCGACCTCGTACGCGCTGCAGACCGAGCAGGGCGAGGAGATCAACCAGCTCACCAAGGCGATGGACACGGCCACCCGTGCCAAGGAGAGCGCCACGGCCCGCATCGACGAGGTCCAGAAGCTCGTCACGGACCTCGAGGCCAAGCGCAACAAGATCACCAAGCTGGTGACGAAGGTCGAGAGCAGCCTGTTCAGCCGGGCTCTGGGCGAGGCCGGGCGGCCCGGCACGCGGGCCGTGCGCGTCAACCTGCCGATCCCGGGCTCGGGGAAGGCCGCGGAGGCCGCGCGGTGGGCGCTCACTCAGCAGCTCAAGCCGTACGTCTGGGGCGCCGAGGGCCCCGGCTCGTACGACTGCTCCGGGCTCGTCATGGCGGCGTTCCAGCGGGTGGGCATCTCGCTGCCGCACTACACCGGCGACCAGTGGACGGCCGGCCGGCACGTCTCGCGCGAGGAACTCAGGCCGGGTGACCTGGTGTTCTTCTACAGCGACCTGCACCACGTGGGCATCTACATCGGCGGCGGCATGATGGTGCACGCCCCGCAGACGGGTGACGTCGTACGGATCGCGTCGATCGCGCGGCGGCCGTTCGCCGGCGCGGTGCGCATCGCCGACTGAGCCCGCACCCCGGCGGTCCGCCGCGGCTAGATCAGCTGGCGGCGGGCTGCCCAGGCCACGGCCTCGATGGCCGTGGCCACGCCTATGCGGTCGCAGATGCCGCGCAATCTTCGTCGTACCGTGCGCCCGCTGATATCCAGCCGCCGCCCCACCCGATCGACCGTGACTCCCTTGGCCAACTCCGCCAGCAGCGCCAAATCAGCATGGCTGAGCTCAACGCCTTCAGTGAGCACATCCATCGGGAGCCCTCCCCCCAACAGCAAGAACTTGGACCTCACAGACGGGCCAAAGCCGCTCCTCGCAGACGGTAAACGCATCGTGGAAAGGTCGTCAAGCATGACAATCGCCGCACTTGACGAGCGCTATTGACATGATCCGCTATATATGACGCACTCGCGATATGTCAGAACGCAGAGTGATCACATTGGGGCTTCCGGAATGGCCCTGACCAGCGTTCCGGTTTTCGATCAGTTCGCCATGGATATTCCGCATGATCGATACCCGCGTTATCGCGGGACACGCGTCCGTGGCGCGATCTTTCCGGCCCACGGCAAGCCACCAATCGCTCGCTTTGTGCTGCACACCCACACGATCCGCCAACCCAGGTCAGGCAGTTGATTAAGGCAATTGGATCAATCCGCTATGGCAATTGCCGCCACGGGTTCAGGTCGGCGGCCCGCCGCGTGGCGGGCGTCCTGCTCTGACCGCCGGGCCGGGCGGCCTCGTTTCCGGGTGCGCGTGCCCGGCGGGATCACAGGGGTGGCCGGGGCACCGCGTACGCTCCCTGACCCGCGCCTCCGCGGCCTTGACGCGATGCTTACAAGCGGCTTCGGATCGGAAACCGGGCGGTCCGGAAGCCGGATTCGCGACGGCGGTGATCGCTCAGGCGCCGGCGGCGTCGTAGCGGTCCCTGGCGGCCTCGACGTCCTCCATGTGCGCCTCGGCCCAGCTCTTGATCGCGGCCACCAACGGCATCAGGCCCTCGCCCAGCGGAGTGAGCGCGTAGTCCACCCGTACCGGCACAGAAGGGGTGAGCGTGCGCGAGACCAGGCCGTCACGCTCCAGGCCGCGCAGGGTCTGCGTGAGCATCTTCTGGCTGACGCCCGCGATGCGCCGGGACAGGTCGCTGTAGCGGCGCGGGCCTGGCGCCAGCGCGGTCAGCAGGAGGGTGACCCATTTGTCGCTGAGGGTGTCGAGCAGCTTCCTGGAGGGGCACTCGGCGAAGTACGCGTCGAAGACCTGCCTGGCCTCGTCCCGCTGCTCCGCCGCCGTCTTCGTGGCCATCCGCGCACCCCTTCCCGATCGCTGCTTACCAGGAGAGGGTAGAGCGCCCGGGGCGGGCGCTCTACGACGGCGGCGGGACGCGGGTCAGTGGGTGGGCTTGACCAGCGGGAACAGGATGGTCTCGCGGATGTTCTTGCCGGTGAAGGCCATGATCATCCGGTCGATCCCCGCGCCCATGCCCCCCGTGGGCGGCATCGCGTACTCGAGGGCCTGCAGGAAGTCCTCGTCCAGCTGCATCGCCTCGAGGTCGCCCCCGGCGGCCAGGAGGGACTGCTCCACCAGGCGGCGGCGCTGCTCGATCGGGTCGATCAGCTCGGAGTAGGCCGTGCCCAGCTCCGTGCCGAAGCCGATCAGGTCCCACTTCTCGGTCAGCAGCGGGTTGTCCCGGTGCTGGCGGGTCAGCGGCGAGGTCTCCAGCGGGTAGTCCATCACGAACGTGGGCTGGACGAGCGTGTGCTCCACCAGGGCCTCGAAGAGCTCCTGCACCAGCTTGCCCTGGCCCCACTTCGGGTCCCAGTGGATCTCGCGCCGATCGGCGATCTTGCGGAGCTCCTCCAGGCCGGTCGCGGTGGTGATCTCCTCGCCCACGGCCTCCGACACCGCGCCGTACAGGGTGATGCGCGGCCACCGGGCGATCCCGAGGTCGACCTCCACCCCGTCGTGGACGACCACCGTGGTGTCCAGGGCGGCCACCACGGCCTTCTGGTACATCCGCTGGGTCAGGTCGGCCATGTCGTTGTAGTCGAGGTAGGTGCCGTAGGCCTCGAGCATCGTGAACTCGGGGTTGTGCGTGGAGTCGGCGCCTTCGTTGCGGAAGTTGCGGTTGATCTCGAAGACCTTCTCGATGCCCCCGACCACGAGCCGCTTGAGGTAGAGCTCGATCGCGATGCGAAGGTAGAGCTCCATGTCGTAGGCGTTGATGTGGGTCTTGAACGGCCGGGCCGCCGCGCCGCCGTGGATGGGCTGCAGCATGGGCGTCTCGACCTCGAGGTAGCCCTCCTCGTGCCAGAAGTCGCGCACCGCGCGCACCGTGGCGCTGCGCAGGCGGGCCATCTTCCGCGACTCGTCGTTGACGATGAGGTCGACGTAGCGCTGGCGGACGCGCGCCTCCGGGTCGGTGAGCCCGACGTGCTTCTCCGGCAGCGGACGCAGGCACTTGGCGGTGATCTGCCAGCTGTCGGCGAGGATGGACAGCTCGCCGCGCCGCGAGGTGATGACCTCGCCGGTCACGCCCACGTGGTCTCCCAGGTCGACGTCGCGCTTCCACGCGGCCAGCGAGTCCTCGCCCACCTTGTCGAGCGAGATCATGACCTGGAGGTCGGCGCCGCCGTCGCGGAGCGTGGCGAAGCAGAGCTTGCCGCCCACGCGGTTGAGCATGACGCGCCCCGCGACCGCGACCGTGTCGCCGGTGGCGGTGTCGGGCTCCAGGCCCTGGTATTTCTCCCGGACCTCGGCGTTGGTGGCCGTACGGGGGAAATTCACCGGGTAAGGGTCGACGCCTTCGCTGCGAAGGCGGTCGAGCTTCTCCCTCCGGATGCGCATCTGCTCGGGAAGTTCGTCGCTCACAAGAACAAAGGGTAGGGGATATGGCGACCTGCAAGGGTTCGTCGGCACGCTGCAGGACCGCTGCAAGAGCCCTCTTCTATCAATGTCTCACGAGCTCAGGGGGGAACCGGTAGGGAGCCGGTCCCAGGGGGAGCTCAAGGAGAGAAGATGTTGAAGAAGATCGCGACAGGCTTCCTCGCCGTCGCCGCCACCAGCGCTCTGGCCCTGTCGCTGCCTGCCGCCGCCAACGCCGCCACGGCCGGCGCCCCGAGCCACGACGACGACTACTCCGACTACTGGGGCCCTGTCTACGCCAAGAACAGCCTCGCGAAGTCGCAGGGCTGGATCGGTGTCAGCTGGGACGAGGACGGCGAGTCGAACGAGGTCACCGTCAAGGGCCGGCTCTACGACCTGGACAACCGCGACGAGGACGAGGGCGGCAAGTGCGCATTCGTGAAGTTCGAGGCCAGCGACTTCGACCACGACTGGTCGCCGGTCTACTCCAAGAAGTACTGCGGCTTCCCCGGCTACAAGAAGTTCACCTTCTCGGAGAACGACGTCTTCAGCGTGCGGGTGAAGGTCTGCCAGATCGGCCAGTACAGCAACTACCCCACGAAGTGCAGCCCCTGGGACTACATCTACACCGCCGAGAGCGAGTGACGAGTCGTCCCCGGACGTGCGAGCGGCCTCCCACCCGGGCGGGAGGCCGCTTTTTCCTGTTGAGGCTCAGGCCGTGTTCCGCTTGTAGATCAGGCGCAGGCCCATGAGCGTCAGCCACGGCTCGTGCACGTCGATGGAGCGCGACTCGCCCACCACCAGCGCCGCGTGCCCGCCCGTGGCCACCACCGTCACCTCGTCGGGGTCATCGGCCAGCTCCGCCGCCATCCGCTCCACGATCCCGTCCACCTGGCCCGCGAAGCCGTAGATGATGCCGGCCTGCAGGGCCTCCACGGTGTTCTTGGCGATCACCGAGCGCGGCCTGACCAGCTCCACCTTGTGCAGCTGGGCCCCGGCGGCGGCCAGCGCGTCGACCGAGATCTCGATGCCGGGAGCGGTCACCGCGCCGACGTACTCGCCCTTGGCCGACACCGCGTCGAACGAGGTCGCGGTGCCGAAGTCGACGATGACGCAGGGGCCGCCGTACTGGTCGATGGCCGCCAGCGCGTTCACGATGCGGTCGCTGCCGACCTCTTTGGGGTTGTCCATGCGTACGGGCACCCCGGTGCGGATGCCCGGCTCCACGATCACCGCCGTCACGTCGCCGTAGTAGCGGCGGCACATCTCACGCATCTCGTTGAGCACGCTCGGAACGGTCGAACAGATGGCGATGCCGTCAATGTCGGCCCCCTTGAGCAGCGGCGACTGCGCCAGCAGCCCCTGGAGGACGACGGCGATCTCGTCGGCGGTGCGGCGGGCGTCGGTGGCCAGCCGCCAATGCTCGATGACGTCCTCGCCCTCGAACAGCCCGAGCACGGTGTGCGTGTTGCCGACGTCGATCGTGAGCAGCATCAATTACCCCCGCAGATCCAATGCGATGTCCAGAGCCGGCGCAGAGTGCGTCAGCGCTCCCACCGCCAGATAGTCAACGCCAGTTTCGGCCACGCGACGAGCCGATTCCAAGGTCAATCCCCCGCTGGCTTCGAGCGCAACCCTGTTCCCTGCCCGATTTTTCACGACATGTACGGCGCGGTCCGTGTCCTCGATCGTGAAGTTGTCCAGCAGGATCTCCTCGGCTCCCTCGTCCAACACGGCCTCCAGTTGATCGAGCCGGTCGATCTCCACCTCGATCGGCAGGTCGGGGTAGCGCTCCCTGACCGCCCTGAACGCCTCGGCCACCCCACCGGCCGCCACGACGTGGTTGTCCTTGATCAGCGCGGCGTCCGACAGCGACATCCGGTGGTTCACGCCGCCGCCGCAGCGCACCGCGTACTTCTCCAGCGCCCGCAGCCCCGGCAGCGTCTTGCGGCTGTCCCGCACGCGCGCCGCCGTGCCGCTGATCGCCTCCACCCACCTGCCGGTCAGCGTGGCCACCCCGGACAGGTGCGTGAGCAGGTTGAGCGCGGTGCGCTCGGCCGTCAGCAGGGCCCGTACCGGCCCCTCGACCGTCATCAGCACGTCTCCGGCCCGCACCCGCTCGCCGTCCTTGGCCCTTCTCTCGGTACGGGCGGCGCCCAGCCGGACGAACACCGCCTCCGCGACCGCCAGCCCGGCCACGACGCCGTCCTTGCGGGCCACCACGTCGGCCACCGAGCGCTGCTCGGCCGGGATCGTGGCCAGGCTCGTCACGTCGCCGGCCTCCTGCAGGTCCTCGGCCAGCGCCCGGTCGATCAGCGCGTCCACCTCGGCCGGGTCCAGCCCGGCGGCGGTGAGCTCCTGCGCCAGGCGCGGCGGCATCGCGTCGCGGTGGGGCGTGTACGTCATACGGGGGCCCTCCTCGGTCAGGGTCACGTCCAGGTGGCCCAGCCATTCGTTGTCGTCACGGGTGTCGTAGTCCTCGCGCCAGTGCGAGCCGCGGGTCTCGAGCCTGGCCGCCGCCGCGCCGGTGAGCACGGTGGCGACGGTGAGCAGGTTGGTGGCCTCCCAGGACTCGGTGCAGGCGGCCACCTCGACCGGCGTCCAGCGGGCGTCGCGCAGCGCCTTGGCCGTGGCCAGCAGCGACTCGCGGCTGCGCAGCACGCTCGCCCCGGTGCTCATGTGCGCCTGGATCCTGGGCCTGACCCTCGGGTCCACCAGGCCGGAGACGGCGCCGCTCTCCACCGGCTCTCCCGGTGAAGGGCGTACCGCCTGGATGTCCTCGGCGATGCGCTCGGCGAAGACGAGCCCTTCGAGCAGGGAGTTGGAGGCCAGCCGGTTGGCGCCGTGCACGCCGGTGCAGGCCACCTCGCCGCACGCGTACAGGCCCTCGATCGAGGTACGGCCGCGCAGGTCCGTCATGACGCCGCCGCTCGCGTAATGGGCGGCCGGGGCCACGGGGATCGGCTCGGTGACCGGGTCGATGCCGTGCTCGCGGCAGACGGCGTAGATCGTGGGGAAGCGGGTCTCCCACTTCTCGCGGCCGAAGTGGCGGCCGTCGAGGTACATGTGGTCGCGGCCCGTCTCGCGTATCCTCCGCATGATCGCCTTGGCCACGATGTCGCGCGGCGCCAGGTCGGCCAGTTCGTGCGCGCCCTGCATGAACCTGACACCCTCGTGGTCGACCAGGTAGGCGCCCTCGCCCCTGACCGCCTCCGAGATCAGCGGCTGCTGCCCCGTCGAGCCCTCGCCGAGCCACAGCACGGTCGGATGGAACTGGACGAACTCGATGTCGCGCACCACGGCCCCGGCCCGCAGCGCGAGCGCGACCCCGTCGCCGGTGGAGACGGCGGGGTTGGTGGTGGCCGAGTAGACCTGGCCCATGCCGCCGGTGGCCAGCACCACCGCCCTGGCGCGCACCGCGCCCACCCCGTCGCGGGCGCCCTCGCCCATGACGTGCAGCGTCACTCCCCTGGCCCGGCCCTTCGCGTCCTTGAGCAGGTCGAGCACCAGCGCGTGCTCGATCACCTCGATCTCCGCGGCGCGCACGGCCTCGACGAGCGCCCGCTGCACCTCGGCTCCCGTGGCGTCGCCGCCCGCGTGCACGATCCGGTCGCGCCGGTGCCCGCCTTCCCTGGTGAGCTGGAGCTCCCCGTCGGGGGTGCGGTCGAAACGGGCGCCGCGGCCGATGAGCCGCCGCAGCGCGCCGGGCCCCTCCGTGACGAGCGTGCGCACCGCCCGCGCGTCGCACAGCCCGACGCCGGCGATCAACGTGTCGTTCAGGTGCTCGTCAGGGGTGTCGCGGGGGTCGAGCACGGCCGCGATGCCGCCCTGGGCCCACCGGGTGGAGCCCGCCGACAGCACGTCCTTGGTGACGACCAGCACCTTGGCGGACGGTTCCAGCTCCGCGTGGCGCAGGGCCACGGTCAGGCCCGCGACGCCGGAGCCGATGACGACCACGTCCGCCTCGACGGTCCAGCCGGCCGCGGGCGCGGTCAGCCGCAGGGGAATCGCCGGTGCACTCATCAGGGGTCTCCTCACTGAGGGATTTCGTCAATATGACGATAACGCCTCGTGCGGAGTGAGATGTCAGCGGCCCTCTGTTTTCCGGATGAAGGCCTCGTACTCGGCGAACGGCTCCAGCCCCACGGCCGCGCGGCGCTCGTCGAGCAGGCCGGGGTCCTCGATCGGCATGGGCTCCAGACCGCCTACGCCGTCGTGGAACTGCGTCCCGTAGAGCTGGGGACGGCCCGAGCGGACGCGTACCCGGTCCTCCAGGTACGCGAAGTCGCGCGGTGAGGCCTCCTCGCGCTCGACCGCGTCGGCCATCCCCTCATGGAAGACCCGCTGCGCCCGATGGGAGGTGGCGTGCTGGGCCGGCAGCCAGGCCGCCCGCGCGGCCCGGTGCCCGACCTGCGAGACCAGCGGCGCGCCGGAGCAACTCGTCCCGCAGCTCCTCGTCGGTCATGACCCGACGGTAATCCGCCTCAGGCGGGATTCAAGGTGAGGGTGACGTTGTCGATCAACCGGGTGGTGCCCACCGTGGCGGCGACCGCGAGCACGGCCATCCCCGCGTACGACTCGTCCACCTCGGCGAACGTCGCCGGATCGACCAGCGCCAGATAGTCGGTCGTGAGCCGGGGCCCGGCCGCGTCCAGCACCTCCTGGGCCACCGTGCGGACCCGGGCCGGGGTGAGCTCGGCCGCGCCCGCCCGCAGCGCGCGGGAGAGCGCCAGCGCCACCTGGCGGTCGTCGTCGGACAGGTAGCGGTTGCGGCTCGACAGGGCCAGGCCGTCGGGCTCGCGTACGGTCGGCGCCCCCAGGATCTCGATGGGCAGGTCGAGGTCGGCGACCATGCGGCGGATGAGGGCGAGCTGCTGGGCGTCCTTCTGCCCGAAGACCGCCAGGTCGGGCTGGACCAGGTTGAACAGCTTGAGCACGACCGTCAGCACGCCGTCGAAGTGGCCTGGCCGGAAGGCGCCCTCGACGATCGAGCCCATGTGGCCCGCGGAGACGCTCACCTGGCGGTCGGACGCGTACATCTCCGCGGCGTCCGGATGGAAGACGACGTCCACGCCCTCGGCCCGGCACACGTCCAGGTCGGCGTCGAATGTACGGGGATAGCGCGAAAAATCCTCGCTTGGGCCGAATTGCAGGGGGTTGACGAAGATGCTGACCACGACCTGATCGGCGCGGACGCGGGCCTGCCTGATCAGCGACCTGTGCCCCTCGTGCAGCGCACCCATGGTTGGCACCAGAGCCACCGCACCACCCCGACGCGCCTTGACCAGGTCTTCCCGGCCCCTGGCAACGATCAGCTCCATAAGATGCCCCTTACCGTCAGGTCCATATATTGCCCCCCAGCGCGTCGAGGAGCCGCTCCGCCTCCTCCGGTTTGAGCAGCCCCGCGGCCAGCGCGCGGTCGGCCGTGAGGCGGGCCAGCGCGATGTAGGCGTCCGCCGCCTCGGGTGCCGCCAGGATCAGCGCGTCCACGTGCCTGCGCACGGTGCCGGCGTCGCCGCGGACGACCGGGCCGGTCAGCCCCGTGATGCCCAGCCGCAGCACGTTGTCGAGCGCGGCCCCGAGCAGCGGGCCCAGCATCCGCCCCGGGTGCTCGACGCCGATGCGCCCCAGCAGCTCCTGCGACTCGGCGATGAGGGTGACCATGTGGTTGGCGGCCCCGGCCAGCGCCGCGTGGTAGAGCGCGCGGTCGGCGTCGGCGATCCAGACCGGCTCGCCGCCCATCTCGATCACCAGGGCCTCGGCGATCGGCCGCAGCACGTCGGGGGCGGTCACGCCGTACGAGATGCCGGTGAGCTTGTTGAGGTCGTCGTCCCTGCCCGTGAAGGTCATCACCGGGTGCAGCGCGAGCGGCAGCGCGCCGGCCTTGGCCGCCGGCTCCAGCACGGACAGCCCGTACGCCCCGCTGGTGTGGACCAGCAGCTTGCCGTGGAGGTCGGCGCCCGTCGTGGCCAGCCCGTTGACGAGGTCGGGCAGCGCGTCGTCGGGCACGGTGAGCAGGATGAGCTGGGCCTGCGCGACCACCTCGTCGGGCCTGGACGGCTTGACGCCGAGCCGGTCGGCCGCCCATCGCTGTGAATTGTCCGAAACGCCGCTCGCGGCCGCGATCCGGTGGCCCGCCTGAGCCAGTGCGGCACCGAGGGCCGAGCCGACCTTGCCCGCCCCGAGTACGCCGACAGTCAGCCGTGCCGGGCGATCCCCTGCGTCCATGACGTCACACCCCTGTCGACCTGCTGATGAGAAGCCTGCCGGCCGGACTGCCGGCCTGGCCTCAACCAGGCACGACGAGCAGGACTCCGGTCCGACGAGCAGGCTTCTGTTGTGGCACTGCCGACCAGCGTAACGGCCTCTCAAGGGCTGCGGACTGTCGGGCGCGTCTCGCGACTCGCCCGAGGGCTCCTACGTGACCGCGGTTTTGCCGTCCGTTGAGTTAACGACAAAAGCGACAAGGGCATACAAAACGTGCACCCCCTGTCGGAAGAGATGAGGAGAGGGGTTTCATCGCATGGCAGCGGGCGCCGAGTCCCCTCATCCAGGACCCGACGCCCGCAGGATGTGACCTCTTGGAGGTGCGACCGGCCGGCCGCTCGCCGACCGACCAGCCGGAGTCGGAGCCCGGGCCGGACGAGTGCCGGCCCGGGCTCTCTCTTCTTTCAGTGGTGGCTCGGCACGTAGGCGGTGGCACCGCCCTGGCAGCCGGCGAACGCGGCGCCGATGACGGCCACGGCGTTGCCACAGATGTTGATCGGGATCGCGATCGGAAGGTGCAGCTGGTTGCCGCCGAGCACACTGCCGTTGCCGCTGGTCGTGTCGGCCTGCGCCGGGGCCGCGAGCGACAGCATGGCGACGGCTCCTGTGACGACCATGACCTTCTTCAGCACGAGGGCTCCTCTCGGTTTCGCGGCCTGGGGCCGCTGGTGCTTGCTCGGGAGCGGTCGGTCGCGCCAAATGAGGGTGACGCAGAGCGAACGCTCGATGACATTAGGTAAACGTACCGCAAGTCGGCGACAATGAGTAGCCAAATGATGACGATGCGTGTCACCCGAAAGTCATGAGATAGTCCTGACATGTGGCTCACCTGGCGCGCCGCAATGGAGCGCGCGCTGTACGGCGAGGAGGGCTTCTACCTTCGCGAACGCCCTTCAGGCCACTTCCGGACCTCGGTCAGCGCCTCCCCGGCGTTCGCCGACGCGGTGCTGGCGTTGCTGTCGGAGGTGGACGCCGAGCTCGGCGGTCCTGACGTGCTCGACCTGGTCGACATCGGCGCGGGCGAGGGCATGCTGGTCGCCCAGGTGCTGGAGGCCGCCGAGCCCGCGCTGCGCGACCGGCTCCGCGTCACCGCCGTCGACCTCTCCCCCAGGCCGGACGGCCTGCCCGAGCGGATCGCCTGGCGGCCGAGCGTGCCCACCGGCATCACGGGCCTGGCCATCGCCAACGAGTGGCTCGACAACGTGCCGCTCGACGTGGTGGAGCAGACCTCCGCCGGGCCACGCCTCATCATGGTGAACGTCCGCACCGGCGAGGAGCGCCTCGGCGGCCCGCCGCGACCGGACGACTGCGCCTGGCTCGACCGGTGGTGGCCGCTGACCCGGGTGGGCTCGCGCGCGGAGATCGGCCGCCCCCGCGACGAGGCGTGGGCCTCCGTCCTGGGACGCCTCACAAGGGGCCGAGCGATTGCCGTGGATTATGCACACCCTGTGGATAACCGGCCGCTCTGTGGCACGTTGACCGGTTACCGCGACGGCGCGGTCGTTGCCCCGATCCCCGATGGGACCTGCGATATCACGGCTCATGTCGCGCTTGACGCGTGCGCCGAGGCCGGGCGCCGGGCCGGCGCGATATCCACAGCCTTGTCCACACAGCGCGACGCGCTGAGGGCTTTGGGGATCACCGGCACCAGGCCCCCGATCGACCTGGCCCGCACCGAGCCGCGCGCTTACATCCGGGCGCTGGCCAGGGCGTCGGAGGAGGGTGAGCTGATCGACCCGGCGGGGCTCGGCGGGTTCGGCTGGCTCAGCCAGCGGCGGTGACCTCCAGCGACCGCAGCCCCCTGATGATGTAGCCGGGCTTCCAGCTCGGCTCCTCCCGCAGCTCGAGCTTGGCCGCCCGGTCCAGGAGCGCGCCGTACGACTCGATGAGCTCGATGCGGGCCAGCGGTGCGCCCAGGCAGAAGTGGATCCCGGCCCCGAACGAGATGTGCGGATTGTCGGCCCGCCCCACGTCGAGCCGGTCCGGGTCCTCGAAGACCGCCGGGTCGCGGTTGGCCGAGCCGAACAGCAACGCCACCTCCGACCCGCGCGGGATCTCCACCCCGTGCACCTCGATGTCCTCCAGCACCCAGCGTTCGAACATCTGCAGCGGCGTGTCCCAGCGCATCACCTCCTCGACCGCCGTGGGCAGCAACGAGCGGTCCTCGCGCAGCCGGGCCAGTTCGGAGGGGTTGCGGAACAGGGACCACCAGCCGTTGCCCGTCACGTTCACGGTGGCCTCGTGGCCGGCGTTGAGCAGCAGCACGCACGTGCCGACCAGCTCGTCCTCGGTCAGCTCGTCGATCTGCGCCAGCGCGCTGATCAGGTCGTCGCCGGGAGCCCGGCGGCGCTCCGCGGCCAGGGTCTTGAGGTAGTCGGCGAACTCCGACGCCGCCCGTACCGCCGTGTGCTGGGCCTCGAGGCTCGGGTTGAGCTCGTACATGCCGCAGATCTCCGCCGACCAGGGGCGCAGCAGGTGACGGTCGGCGTGGGGGATGCCGAGCATCTCCGCGATCACCGTCACCGGGAGCGGCTCGGCGACCTCGGCGAGCAGGTCGCCGCCGCCCTTCTCCACGAACGCGTCCACCAGGCCCGCGGCGATGGCGCGCACCCGGGGACGCAGCGACTCGACCATGCGCGGCGTGAACGCCTTGGAGACCAGCCGGCGCAGCCTGGTGTGCACCGGCGGCTCCACGTCGAGCATGCCCGCCCTGATCACCCGCCAGAACGGCTCCTGGAACTCCGGCTCCGCCGGCCTCCCGAACTCCTCGTTGGTGGCCACGTGGAGGTGGGACCGCCCCAGGCGGCGGTCCCTGAGCAGGGCGTTCACGTCGGCATGACGTGAGATCAGCCACTGGTTCGTCGGCTCGAAGTAGCTGACCGGCGCCTCGCGCCTCAGCTCGTCGTACACCCGGTACGGGTGCGCCACGAAATCCGGATCCCAAGGGTCAAATCGCACTATTTCATCTTAAGGAGTGGGGTCCTCCTGTGGCGCCGTCCGCTTGCTCCGCATCCGGATGTTCAGCAGCTCGACGATCAGCGAGAACGCCATCGCGAAGTAGATGTAGCCCTTGGGGATGTGCTGGCCGAAGCCCTCGGCGATGAGCACCACGCCGATCAGCACGAGGAACGACAGCGCCAGCATCTTGATGCTCGGGTGCCGGTCCACGAACCTGCTGATCGGTCCCGAGGCGAACAGCATCACCAGCACCGCCACCACGACCGCCGCGATCATCACGCCGAGCGTGTCGACCATGCCGACGGCGGTGATGACGGAGTCGAGCGAGAACACGATGTCCAGCACCATGATTTGGATGATCACCGAGGCGAAGGAGGCGGCCGCGGCCTTCTTGCCGTCCTTGCCCACGGGGCCGTCCATGCTGTGGCCGATCTCGGTGACACTCTTGCCCAGCAGGAACAGGCCGCCGAGCAGCAGGATCAGGTCGCGTCCCGATATTTGGTGACCGAAGACGGCGAACAGCGGCTCGGTGAGCTGCACCACCCACGACAGGGCGAGCAGCAGGAGCAGCCTGGTGATCAGGGCCGCTCCCAGACCCAGCACCCGGGCTCTGTCCCGTTGTTCGGGAGGTAGTTTCCCGGCCAGGATGGAGATGAAGATGATGTTGTCGATCCCCAGCACGATCTCCAGGGCGACCAGGGTGAAGAAACCGATCCAGATCTGCGGGTCGGTCACCCAGTCCAACATTTACGCACCTCCATGACATGAGCGGGATTTCCGGTAGCAACGAGTCAGCCGCCGGATAAGTTCACCGACTTGCGATCGATGGAGGGGATTGGGTTATAGTCTCCGCCGTAGGTCATGAGTGCCAGCGACAAGCCCCGGCTAGCTGGCCGGCAACCCTCGCGTCCGCGGCGGGGTGCCCCGGGTGAAGACCTGGTCCGTCACGAAGTGTGGCGGGCAAGCGCGGGCTCCGTGGCTGCTTCCAGGGGTCCGATGACCCTGAGGGAGATGTGCCGTGTCCACGTTGACGATCTTCAGCTCCGTCCCCGCTCGCGCCGCCGAGGCCGAGGCCGTTCCGGTCGCCACGGGCAGGCCGATCCCCGCCGTGCTCGGTGCCGATCTCGAGGTGCCGGTCAAGGGCGGCAGGCTCGTCGGCTACGCCAACCTCGACTACGCCGCCAGCGCCCCCTGTCTCGAGCCGGTCAGCGCCGCCGTCACCGCCGCGCTCCCGGCCTACTCCAGCGTCCACCGGGGCGCGGGCTACGCCTCGCAGCTCACCACCGCCCGCTATGAGCAGGCCCGCCACACGGTGCGGGCGTTCGTCGGGGCCCGCCCGGACGACGCCGTGATCTTCACCCGCAACACCACCGACGCCACGAACCTCCTGGCCCGCTGCCTGCCCGCCGGCACCACCACCGTGGTCTTCGACACCGAGCACCACGCCTCTCTCCTCCCCTGGGAGAAGTCCGTACGGCTGGCGCCGCCCGCCTTCCCCGGCGAGGCCGTCCGCGCCGCCGACGCGGCCCTGGCCGGCATCGACGGCCCCAAGCTGCTCGTGGTCACCGCCGCCTCCAACGTCACCGGCGAGCTCTGGCCCATCGCCGCCCTGGCCCACGTCGCGCACCGGCACGGCGCCCGCATCCTGGTGGACGCCGCCCAGCTCGTACCGCACCGGCGGCTCAACCTGACCGCGCTCGACCTGGACTACGTGGCCTTCTCCGGGCACAAGCTGTACGCGCCGTTCGGCGCCGGGGTGCTGGTCGGGCGGCGGGACTGGCTCGCGGACGGCGACCCGTACCTCAAGGGCGGCGGCGCGGTGCGCTCCGTGGGCGACGACACCGAGTGGCACGACGACCCGGAGCCGCGGCACGAGGCGGGCACCCCGAACGTGCTGGGCGCCATCGCCCTGGCCGCCGCCTGCGACGCGCTCACGGCCACCGGCTGGACCGCGCTGGTGCGGGAGGAGGAGCGGCTGATCGCGCGCCTGCGGTCGGGGCTGGCCTCGATCGAGGGCGTACGGGAGCTGTCGCTGTGGGGGGATGACCACCCGCGCGTCGGCATCGTGTCGTTCACCGTGGCCGGCTACTCGGCCCGCGAGGTGGCCGAGGTGCTGTCCGGCGAGTACGGCATCGGGGTGCGCGACGGCAAGTTCTGCGCGCACCCGTTCGTCCGGCATCTTCTCGGAGAGGCCGACGGCGGGTGTGAGGACGGCACCGCTTCCGCGGTGCGGGCCTCCATCGGCATCGGCTCCACGCAGGAGCACGTGGACCGGCTGGTCGAGGCCGTGCGGGACCTCGTGAATCGCTGAGTCGGCCGCTAGACGGCGTCGGAGCGGTTCGGCGGCTTGCGGTGCGGCGGCGGCTCGTCGGAGACCAGGGCGTCGATGTCCCTCATGTCGTCGTCGTTGACCACGCCGGCCCGGTGCTCGGTCGGCTGCCTGGGCACCCGAGGCGCCTCGGCGGGCGTCGTGAGGCCGGCGGGCCTGGTCGTGACGTTCGACGGCTCCGGACGCTGTGGCCGCGCGGTGCTTTCCTCCTCGGCGGCCCGGCGTTCCGAGCGCCGGCGGAACATCGCGGCGAAGATCCCGTCGATCCCGATCCGGCCGCCCCCCAGCGCCAGGAACAACAGGGCCAGTGCCCCGAGCGCGCCGGGCAGCTCCCAGCCGCCGGCGCTGGACAGCACCCCGTGCCCCGCGTGCACGTACGTGATGGCGCCCAGCATGTTGATCAGCAACAGCAGCCCCACCAGGCGCACCAGCAGGCCCAGGATCAGGAAAATGCCGCCCGCCATCTCGACGACGGTCGAGAACATGGCGGCGAGCTCCGGCATCGGGATCCCCATCCCCTTGAACGCCTGTCCCGTGGCCGCAAGGCCGCCATCCCACTTCTGCGAGCCGTGGACCAAGAAGATCACGCCGGTCACCACCCGTGCGATCAACGCCGCGACATCAAACACAACTTTCTTCATGGTGTTATCTCCCCCCGGTTCCTGGTATTCCTCCCCGTGTCCGAGTTAGGGATGCGGTTCCGTACTATTCCTTGACCCGGCCCTGCCCTGGCCCAGCAACCGGCGCGGTGGCAGCATTGCCATATGACGGAACGTGTGGTCGGGATCGGCGCGGGCGCAAAAGAGCTGGCCACCGAGGACATGATCCTCAACATCGGCCCGCAGCACCCGTCCACCCACGGGGTGCTCCGGCTCAGGCTGACGCTCGACGGCGAACGCATCACCGCCGCCGAGCCGATCATCGGCTACATGCACCGGGGCGCGGAGAAGCTGTTCGAGGTCCGCGACTACCGTCAGATCATCATGCTGGCCAACAGGCACGACTGGCTGTCGGGGTTCGCGAACGAGCTGGGCGTGGTGCTGGCCGCCGAACGTCTGCTCGGCATGGAGCCCCCGGTCCGGGCCGTGTGGGCGCGCACGCTGCTGGCCGAGCTCAACCGGGTGCTCAACCACCTGATGTTCCTCGGCTCCTATCCGCTGGAGCTCGGCGCGATCACGCCGCTGTTCTACTCGTTCAACGAGCGCGAGCGCATCCAGGCGGTCATGGAGGAGATCTCCGGCGGCCGCATGCACTACATGTTCAACCGGGTCGGGGGCCTCAAGGAGGACCTGCCGCTCGGCTGGCTCGACCGGGTGTCGGAGGCCGTCGCGGAGACCCGCCGCCGGGTGCCCGACATCGAGAACCTCATCCTGCACAACGAGATCTTCATCGCCCGCACCAGGGGCGTCGGCGTGCTCTCCCGCGAGCAGATCACGCAGTACGGCGTCAGCGGCCCCATCGCCAGGGCCTCCGGCGTGGACTTCGACCTGCGCCGCGACGATCCCTACCTCGCCTACCCCGAGCTGCCCGTGAAGGTCGTCACGCGGCAGGCCGGCGACTGCCACTCCCGGTTCGAGGTGCTGTTCGACCAGCTCAAGGTCTCGCTCGACCTGGCCGACGCCTGCGTCTCGCGGCTGCGCTCGCTGCCTCCCGGGCCGATCAACCAGCGCCTGCCGAAGGTGCTCAAGGTGCCGGAGGGCCACACGTACGCGTGGACCGAGAACCCCCTCGGCATCAACGGCTACTACCTGGTCTCCAAGGGCGACAAGACCCCGTGGCGGCTCAAGCTGCGCTCGGCCTCGTACAGCAACGTCCAGGTGCTGCGGGAGATGCTGCCCGGCCACCTGGTCGCCGACATGGTGGCCATCCTCGGCTCGATGTTCTTCGTCGTGGGTGACATCGACAAGTGAAAGTCGAGCGCGACAAGTACGTCGACTGGCTCCGAGCCCTGAGCCTGTGCGTCGTGGTGGTCTGGCACTGGGCGTTCACCATCCTGGAGTGGAAGCCGAGCGGCCCCGAGCCCACCAGCCCGCTGGGCTTCACCTCGGGGCTGTGGATCCTGACCTGGCTGCTGCAGGTGCTGCCGCTGTTCTTCTACGTCGGCGGCCACGTGCACCTGCTGTCCTGGGAGCGGGCCAAGGAACGCGGCGTCGGCATCGGCTCGTTCGTCTGGCGGCGCATCCGCGCGCTGGCTTTACCCGCCCTGTTCCTGTCCGGGGTGTGGATCGCCATCGGGGCGGTCGTGACGTACACGTTCCAGGTCGACTGGATGTGGCGGGTGGTGCTGCTGGTGCTCAGCCCGCTGTGGTTCCTGGGCGTCTACCTCGTCCTGATCGCGCTGCTGCCCGTGGCGCTCTGGCTGCACCGCCGCTACGACGTGCTGACGCTGATCTGGCTCGGCGGCGCGTCGCTGGTGGTGGACGTGGTCCGCTTCCGGTACGGGGTCGACTGGGTCGGCTGGCTCAACATGATCATCGTCTGGGGGCTCGCCCACCAGGCCGGGTTCTTCTACGACCGGATCGTCATCCTGCCCAGGCGCTATGACATCGCGGTGCTCTGGACGGGGCTGTTCGCCCTGTTCGGCCTGGTCTATTCGGGCATCTACCCGGGCTCGATGGTGGGCGTGCCGGGCGACAAGTGGTCGAACATGGCGCCGCCCACGTTCGTGATCGTCGCCCTGCTGCTGTTCCAGGTCGGGCTGGTGGAGGTGCTGCGGCCGTCGATGGAGCGGGTGCTGGAGCGTCCGGGCTGGCGCCGGGTGAACGGGTTCATCAACCGGTACTCGCTGCCGCTCTTCCTCTTCCACACGACCGGGATGGCCATCGCGCTGGGCCTGTCGTGGTGGCTCTTCGGCAGCCTGGGCACCGAGATCCCGCCGGACCTGAAATGGTGGCTGGAACGCCCGATCGCCATCCTCGGCCCGCTGATCTGCACCGCCCCGGTCATCTACGTCTTCGGCCGGCGTGGGCGTTCTTAGTCTGGTTTGTGGTTGTCCGAGTCCTTGGGGATCCGGCAGGCGTGCTCCAGGTAGAGGGCGGCGCAGATCAGCGCCACGCAGGCCACGAACGACCCCGCCGCGACGAAGAACTCCGCCCGTGGCGTCTCCCGGTCCAGGATCTGCACCGTGTAGAGCCCGAACCCGGCGAACAACCCGCCGAACACCGCTCCCGCGTACGCCGACGCCTTGGCCAGCGCGGCCAGCCGGGCCACCGACAGCGGCTCCACCGGCTTGGTGCCCGGCTTCCTGGCGATCCTGGCCTTGGTCACCCAGGCGCTGTAACCCTCGCCGATGGCCAGCAGCAGCACGGTCGGGATCGCCGTCCACGGCATCAGGGGCAGGTCTGAATAGAAGGGCCTGACCGCCGCCCACGCGATCAGCGCGACAACAGCGATGATGCCGACCAGGCGGCCCGGATGGGTGGGCTTCAATCGGGCCTCTGCAGTTTCAGGTCGTCGCGCAGGCGTACCCCCTGCTGGTCGATGCCCGCCAGCAGCTCCGCCACCCGGCCGCGCCCGGGCACCACCGCGTCGGGGTCGGCCTTCGCCCACGGCACGAGCACGAACGCGCGCTCGTGAGCGAGCGGATGCGGCAGCGTCAGCTCCGGCTCGTCGCAGATCGTGTCGCCCACCACGATCAGGTCGACGTCGAGCGTCCGCGGCCCCCAGCGCTCGGCGCGCACCCGCCCGAAGGCGTTCTCCACGCTCTGTGCCCGCTCCAGGAGCGTGCGCGGCTGCAGGGTGGTCTCCGCGATCACGATCGCGTTGAGATACGGCTTCTGTCCCGGCGGACCGCCCACAGGGTCGGTCTCGTAGACCGGCGACGCCTGGACGAACTCCAGCCCAGGGGCGTCGAACAGGGTGTCCACGGCGCCTTGCAGCGTCTGGAACCGGGGCCCCAGGTTGCTGCCGAGAGCGAGGACGACTTTCATACGCGGCTCCGCTCAATGGTCACGACCACGTCGTCGAACGGCAGCGGGATGGGCGCCGCCGGTTTGTGCACGCTCACCTCGACCCTACGCACCAGCTCACTGGCCAGGCACACGTCGGCCAGCCGCTGCGCGAGCGTCTCTATCAACGCGACCGGCTCGCCCTCCACGACCTTGACCAGCGCCTCGGCCAGCTCTCCGTAATGGACGGTCTTGGTGAGGTCGTCGCCGGCCGCGGCCGGCGCGGTGTCGAGGAACAACGTCGCGTCCACGACGAACTCCTGCCCGAGCTCCCGCTCGGCAGGGAGCACGCCGTGCCTCCCCCTGGCCCGCAGGCCCTTGAGAGCGATGCGATCAGGGCTCAAGCTCGCCTTCCTCCTCCTCGTCGTCATCTCCCTGGAGCACCGGCGAACCGTGGTGCATCCACAGCCGCCAGCCCTGCGAGGTGCGGATGTAGACGTTGCTGGCCACCACCTTGCCCGCGGCGAAGCTGGACTCACCCTCCTCGCCGGCGGTGAGGATGTTCTCGACGCAGGTGAGCACGGCCACATCGCCCAGCACGGTCGTGTCGACGTCGGTCAGCACGAACTGGATGTAGGTGGTGTTGGCCATGATCAGGGCCCACGACCGCAGCACCTCGGACCGGCCGCTGAGCAGGGTCCAGCCCGGGTGCACGCAGCTCACCTGGTCGTCGGCGGTGTCCTCGGCCCAGATCTCGGTCATCTTGTCGAGATCCGCGTTCTCGATCGCGGCGTAGAACTCCTGGTTGATCGTCTCGATCGCGACGGTGTCGACGCTCATGTGTTGGCTCCGGCTCTCTTCCATGCGGCTGCCACGCGTACGGCATCGGCGTTGGGACCCACCTCGTGGACGCGTACGCACCAGGCGCCCGCCTGGGCGGCCAGTGCGGTCACGGCCAGCGTCGCGGCGTCGCTGCGGCTGAACGGCCGGGGTGTGCCGTCAGGACCCGCCAGCAGGCGCCCGAGGAAGCGCTTGCGCGACGCTCCGATGAGCAATGGGTAGCCGAGCTCGGCCAGCTGGGGGATCCCGGCCAGCAGTGCCCAGTTGTGCTCGGCGTTCTTGGCGAAGCCCAGGCCGGGGTCGAGCACGATCTGCTGCTCCGTGACGCCTTCGGCCAGGACCAGGTCGACCCGCTTGCCGAGCTCTTCGCGGACCTCGGTGACCACGTCGGCGTAGACCGCGCGGTTGTCCATGTCATGACTGTGGCCGCGCCAGTGCATCACGACGTACGGGACGCCGGTCGCGGCCACCACGCGCGGCATCTCCGGGTCGGCGAGACCACCGCTCACGTCGTTGACCAGCCGCGCCCCCGCCTCGACCGCGGCCTTGGCCACCTCGGCCCGCATCGTGTCGACGCTGACCGCCACTCCCTCGGCGTGGAGTGCCCTGATCACGGGGACGACCCTGGCCAGCTCCTCCTCCAGGGACACCCTGGCCGCGCCCGGACGGGTGGACTCGCCGCCCACGTCGACCAGGTCGGCCCCCTCCTGAACCAGCTCAAGGCCATGCTGGATGGCGGCCGCCTCGTCGAACCACAGGCCGCCGTCGGAGAACGAATCGGGGGTCACATTGACCACACCCATGACAAGGCACCGATCCGCACCTCCCGGCACGCTGATGGGCACGCTAGTCATGGGCCAAGCCTAGGCGCTCCCCCACACATGTTGACATCGTGGGTCCCCGTTCGGTCATCAACGACCCAGGATCAGCGCCATCGCCTCAGATCGGGTCTTGTCGCTCGTGCGGAAATCGCCGCGAACCGCCGAGGTGACGGTCTTGGCGCCCGGTTTGCGTACGCCGCGCATCGTCATGCACAGATGCTCGGCCTCGACCACCACGATGACTCCGCGCGGCTCCAGAACCCGCATGAGAGCGTCGGCGATCTGGGACGTCATGCGCTCCTGGACCTGGGGGCGGCGGGCGAACACGTCCACCAGCCGGGCCAGCTTCGACAGGCCCGTCACCTGGCCGCGGTCGTTGGGGATGTAGCCCACGTGGGCCACACCGTGGAACGGGACCAGGTGGTGCTCGCAGGTCGAGTAGACCTCGATGTCCCGGACGAGCACCATCTCGTCGTGATCGACGTCGAAGACCTTGGTCAGGACGTCTTCGGGCTTCTGGCCGAGCCCTGAGTACTGCTCGGCCATGGCGCGGGCGACCCGGGCCGGCGTGTCGAGGAGGCCGTCACGGTCGGGATCCTCGCCGATGGCGTAGAGGATCTCGCGTACGGCCTTCTCGATCCGGCCCAGGTCGACGTCGTACTGAGTCACACACTGTCCCCGGACGGGAGGGCGTCCTGGTGGCCCGCGGTGAGCGAGCCGTTGGCCGACTGCTCCTTGGGGGTCAGGATCGGCGGACGGTCGGAGGGGAGCCGCTTGCCGTAGCCCGCGTAGGACGGGCGGTGTGCCCTGACCACGACCGAGGCGAAGATCTCCAGCACCTGCTCGCGGGAGAGCGTCTCCTTCTCCATGAGCTCGAGCACCAGGTTGTCGAGCACGTCGCGGTATTCGACCAGGATGTCCCACGCCTGGTCGTGCGCCGTCTCGATCATCCGGCGGACCTCCTCGTCGATCGTGGAGGCGATCTTCTCGGAGTAGTCGCGCTCGTGGCCCATCTCGCGGCCCAGGAACACCTCGGCCTGGCCGGTGCCGAACTTACGGGCGCCGAGCTGCTCGCTCATGCCGTACTCGGTCACCATGCGGCGGGCGACCGCCGTGGCCTTCTCGATGTCGTTGGAGGCGCCGGTGGTGGGCTCGTGGAAGACGAGCTCCTCCGCCGCGCGGCCGCCGAGCAGCATCGCGAGCTGGTCCATCATCTCCGACCTGGTGGCCAGGAACTTGTCCTCCATCGGCAGCGTCATCGTGTAACCGAGTGCGCGCCCGCGGGACAGGATCGTGATCTTGTGGACCGGGTCGGAGTTGGGCAGCGCGTGCGCCACCAGCGCGTGACCGCCCTCGTGGTAGGCGATCATCTTCTTTTCCTTGTCGGACATGACCCGCGACTTGCGCTCGGGCCCTGCCATGACGCGGTCGATCGACTCCTCGAGGACGTCCATCGTGATCAGCTTCTGGTCGGCCCGCGCGGTGAGCAGGGCGGCCTCGTTGATCACGTTGGCCAGGTCGGCGCCGGTGAACCCGGGGGTGCGGCGCGCGATGACGTCGAGGTCGACGTTGGGGGCGAACGGCTTGCCGCGGCCGTGGACCTTGAGGATGCCCTTGCGGCCCTCGAGGTCGGGGCGGTCGACGGTGACCTGCCGGTCGAAACGGCCCGGGCGCAGCAGCGCCGGGTCGAGGATGTCGGGCCGGTTGGTCGCGGCGATGAGGATCACGCCGCCCTTGACGTCGAAGCCGTCCATCTCGACGAGCAGCTGGTTGAGCGTCTGCTCGCGCTCGTCGTGACCGCCGCCCAGGCCGGCGCCGCGGTGGCGGCCGACGGCGTCGATCTCGTCGATGAAGATGATCGCCGGGGCGTTGGCCTTCGCCTGCTCGAACAGGTCGCGCACCCGCGAGGCGCCGACACCGACGAACATCTCGACGAAGTCGGAACCGGAGATCGAGTAGAACGGCACGCCCGCCTCGCCGGCCACGGCACGGGCCAGCAGGGTCTTACCGGTGCCGGGCGGGCCGTACAGCAGCACGCCCTTGGGGATCTTGGCGCCGATCGCCTGGAACTTGGCCGGGGCCTGCAGGAACTCCTTGATCTCCTGGAGCTCCTCGATGGCCTCGTCGGCACCTGCGACGTCGGCGAAAGTCGTCTTGGGGGTGTCTTTGGTGATGAGCTTGGCCTTCGACTTGCCGAAGTTCATCACTCGCGAGCCGCCACCCTGCATCTGGTTCATGATGAACAGGAAGATCAGCACGATGAAGACGATCGGCAGGAAGCTCACCAGGATGCTGACCAGGAAGTTTTCCTGGGGCACCTCGGTGTTGAAGCTCTTGGTCTTGCCGGCGTCGACCTGAGCCTGGAGCTCGTCGGTCAGTTTGCTGCCGTAGCCCGTGACCCAGTCGGACTGGATCAGCCTCGTCGGGGAGTCGCCGGCCTTGACCGTGATCGGGTTGGTCAGCGTCACCTCGATCCGGTTGTCCTTGTCGACAATCTTGGCGTTGCTGACGTTTCCGGCGCGAATCTGCTGGAGAACCAGGGACGTGTCGGCCTGCTTGTAATTTCCGCCGCCACTCCAAAGCTGAGTGACGAGTAGGAGCAGCACGACGATGCCCAGGATCCACAGCAGTGGCCCACGTGTAAATCGCTTGAGATCCATCCGATGCGGAACCCCTTGCGGGCCCGTCCCTTCCTGACCATGGCCTGGAACCCCGGGCTGGCCCGGGGCCGCGGCATCCGGCACCGCGACTTCTGACTACCCGAGGGGGACACGCGGTCACCCTCCAGGAGTCTGAAGGTACACCGGCAGAGCGCACGGGGGGACCCGCCCGCTGCACCGGTCTTGCCCTATCAACGTACGTCACGGTGCGCGGTGTTCCCGGCCGAGGTCCAGATTGCTACTTGTAAACGTGTGGGGCCAGTGTGCCGATGAACGGCAGATTCCGGTATCGCTCGGCGTAGTCGAGGCCGTAACCGATGACGAACTCGTTGGGAATGTCGAACCCCACGTATTTCACATCGATCGGCACCTTCACCGCGTCGGGTTTCCGCAGCGCGGTGCAGATCTCAAGTGAGGCGGGATTACGCGACTTCAGGTTTTCCAACAGCCAGTGCAGGGTCAGGCCGGAGTCGATGATGTCCTCGACTATCAGCACGTCGCGGCCCAAGATGTCGGTGTCGAGGTCTTTCAGCACGCGTACGACGCCGGATGACTTCGTGCCCGCGCCGTACGACGACACCGCCATCCAATCCATTTGCACGGGCACGTGCAGGGATCTGGCCAGGTCGGCCATCACCATGACGGCGCCCTTCAGCACGCCAACGAGCAGCAAGTCTTTACCCGCGTAGTCCTCGTCGATCCGCCCGGCAAGCTCTTTGATCTTGGCCTGGAGCTCGTCCTCGGGAATGAGGACATTTTCCAGGTCATGGCCCATGTCGGCAGCGTCCACCTGTGGTTCCTTATGCGATGGGACTGATGGCGAGTATCAGGGTGCCATACCGCCGGACAGCGGACAGACCCCCGGGCAGGTCCACGGCCTTCTGCCCGCGCCAGTTCGTGACCAGCCGATCCACGGCCAGCACGTGCGTGGCCGAGAGGGCCCCTGACGGCGCTCCCGCCGCGATGGCCGCCCGCCGCAGCACCCGCCGCCTGACGGCGTCGGGGAGCTTCTCCAGCTCTGGCAAGGCCAGTGTCACCGATCCCGGAATATCGCTAAGAGCGCAATTTTGGTACGCCGATTCGGCCCATTGATCGAGGGCGTCGGCGTCCTCCCGCGCCATCCCCGCGGTCCTCGCGAGCGCCTCGGCCACCCCCGGGCCCAATTCCGCCTCGAGGACGGGCAGGACCCTCCTTCGCACGCGGACCCTCGTGTAGCGGGGGTCCTCGTTGTGGGGATCGTCCCAGGGGTCGAGCCCCATGGCCGCGCAGGCCTTGACGGTGGTGGCCCTGGGGATGTTCAGGAACGGCCTGCGGTAGCGCCCGCTGCGTGCCGCCATCCCGGACAGGGACCTGACGCCGCTCCCCCTGGCCAGGCCCAGGAGCACCGTCTCCGCCTGGTCGTCGCGGGTGTGCCCGAGCAGGACCGCCTCCGCCTGGAGCCGGTCGGCCGCCTGGGCCAGCGCAGCGTACCTCGCGTCCCGCGCCGCCGCCTCGGGGCCGCCCTCGGTGCCGACCGTGACGGTGAGAACCTCGGCCGGGCTCAGGTCCAGCCGGCGGACCCCGATGTCCGCGACCGTCCGGGCCCGCTCGGCCGAGCCGGGCTGTAGCTGGTGATCCACGGTGAGCAGCCCTGCCCTGAGGCCCGTCCTGGGCGCCACGAACGCCAGCGCCGCCGCCAGCGCCAGGGAGTCGGCCCCGCCGCTGCAGGCGGCCAGCACGAGCGCGCCTTGCTCGACGTCGGCCAGCGCCTCACGCACTGCCCGGCGCACGTCGGCAACGGCTGGATGTGGACCCACGGGTGCCATTCTCACCCCCCGCCACCGCCACCCACACCACACCAGGCCGCCAACCGCCCGCTGCCCACCGACGCCCGCCTGCGCCATGCCGCTCGCGCTGCCCGTTGCCTACGCCACCTGCCGTCCGCCGCCTGTGCCATGCCACCCGCCGTCGCAGGGCTCCGAGCTTCATTGCGCCACGCCCTGCCGGCGCGGCACCCCAAGGGCACGGGACGTCGGCCTCACGCACCTGCATCACGAGGCACTTGCGCCACCCGCCCACCGCCGGCCGCTTTCGCAGTCCGCTGGGCGGTCGCTGGCGTAAGGGGCCGGGGTGGGAGGGTCAGGCCGGGAGGGCCGGGGTGCCGATGACGCGGCTGATCCAGGCGTCCGGGTCGGAGATCTCCGACGTCGTCGGAAGCGTCTCGGGAGAGGTCCAGATCTTGTTGAAGCCATCCATCCCCACCCGGTCCACCACCTTCCGCACGAACGCCGACCCCTCCGCGTACTGCTTCATCTTGAGGTCGATCCCCAGCAGCCGCCGCACCGTACGGTCGAGGCGGGAGCCGCCCTCCCGGCGCTGGGCGAACTTGGCGCGGATGTCGCCCACCGAGGGCACCACGGACGGGCCCACCGCGTCCATGACGTAGTCGCCGTGCCCCTCCACCAGGGTCATCACGGCCGTCAGGCGGTCGAGGATCTCCTTCTGCCCCGGCGACTGGATGGCGTCGATGAGGTTGCCCTCCCCGCCGCGCACCACGTCGGCCACCGTGTCGGCGGCGCTGCGGAGGCGTTCGAGCAGCGTGGGCAGGTCGAGGTCGGAGGCGAGCAGGAACTCGGTCATCTGCGACCGGACGTATTCGCGCAGCCACGGCACGCCCGTGAACTGCACCCGGTGCGTCTCCTCGTGCAGGCACACCCACAGGCGGAAGTCGTGCGGGTCGACGCCCATCTCGCGCTCGGCGTGGACGATGTTGGGGGCGACGAGCGTCAGCCGGCCCGCGGGCTCCTGGCCCGTGGGGTCGGGCGGGAGGAACAGCTCGTACTGCCCGAGGACCCGCGAGGCGAGGAAGGCCAGGACGGCCCCGACCTCGACGCCCGTGATGCGGGAGCCCACGGCGGTGACGATGGCGGGCGGCTGGTTGTCGCCGCTGCCCATGCGCTCCGTCAACGGCTCGAGCACCACGCGGAAGCCCTCGACGTTCGCCTTGATCCAACCGGGCCGGTCGACGATGGTCGCGGCCTGCGGCGCGGCCTCCGCGTGGATCTTGGTGAACTCGCGCACGTGGCCCTCGGCCTCACGCGACAGGGTACGGAGCTCGGTGACGGCCTGCCTGGCCTCCTCCCGGCTCACTTGAGGACCGGGGCGCACCAGGCGCGTGCCGGTCGAGACAGCCAGATCCCAGTCGATCACCTGCATACCGTCCACCGTACGTGCTCGATGCCCAACCTGCGAAGGAGCGCCGGTGTCTGGACTGAGGAGGGAGGGAGCGAAGCGACCGAGCGACGAGGGAAGACACCGGACCCCAGCGACTGAGCCGCGATCCGAAGGATCGCCGTAAGCACGCGAAGGAGGGCGATCAGGACCTTGCCACGATGGCGGCGAGGCGGTCGAGTACGGGTTCGGCCGTGACCGGGACGCGGTCCGCCATGAACGCGAAGGTCACCAGCCGCCCGTCCTTCGTGGTCGCCATGCCCGCCAGCGTGTTGACGTTGTTCAGCGTGCCGGTCTTGGCGCGTACGAGCCCCACCTGCCCCCTGCTGTCGCTGCCCGTGAACCGCCGGCCGTTCCCCAGCGTGCCGGAGAAGCCCGCGATCGGCATGCCGGAGGCGATGGCGTGCAGGTTGGGCTGGCTCGTGGAGCCGGCCATGGCGATCAGCTTGGCCAGGGCGCTGGGGCTGATGCGGTTGCGGGTGGACAGGCCGCTGCCGTCGGAGAGCGAGATCCCCTGCGCGGCCCCAAGCCGCTGGAGCACCGCCACAACCGCCTTGGTGCCCCCTTCGGACGACGCCTCCTGGCCTTCCTTGATGGCCACGTGCCTGGCCAGGGCCTCGGCCATGTCGTTGTCACTTCGGGTGAGCGTGTGCTCGACGAGGGAGTAGATCGGGGCGGAGTCCACCCGGCCCAGCTCGGGGGCGCCCGCCGGGGCCTTGTCGGGCTTCACGGACCTGGAGACCGTGATCCCCTGCTTGGCCAGCAACTTGGCGAAGGCCGCGGCGGCGTACTGGGGCGGGTTGGAGACCCGGGGCTGATGGAAACGGGGATTCTGGCGGCCTTCGTCGATGGTCAAGGCGTAGACGGGCGCGACCTCGCCGTCCGGAACGTAGTTCGGCTTCCAGCCGGGCGCGATCGCCGAACCGACGAACAACGAGGTGTCGTACGAAAGGGTGATTTTTCGAACGTTTTGCGACTTGAGGGTGGCGGCCGTGCGGGCCGCCAGGGTGGCCAGGCTCGCCTGTTTCGGGTACGTCGGTTTCGCCGACGGGCCGGCCAGCATCGGGTCGCCGCCCCCGACCAGGATGGCCGTGCCCGGCTTCGCGCCCTGGACGACCCTGGTGGACAGACGCGTGTCCGGGCCGAGGGAGGCGAGGGCCGCGGAGCACGTGACGATCTTCGTGGTCGAGGCCGGGACGATGGGGACGTCGGCGTTGGCGGCGAAAATCCGTTCGCCGGTGGCCGCGTCGAGCACCACCGCGCCCACGTGAGAGCCGAGCGCTTCGTCACCCAGGGCACTGGTGAGCTGGCGCGTCAAAGTACCCTTAGTCGGGAGAGGTCCGCCCCCTGACTTCACCGAAAGCTGGGCCAGCACAGGCCCTGAGGTGACCACGGGGACGGAGGAAGACCCTTCCGGCGGGGACGCCGTCGGCTTGGTCGGTGGAGACTGCCTCGTCAACGCGCCCAGGCTGAAGTCGGTGGTCATCGCGTAAACGCCGATGACGATCGTCAGGGCCTGCAGCACGGCGAGAGTGGTCAACATCACCCACCGGTCGTGCCGCGCCACGTCGTCTGCCTCTCTCCTGTGTTCGCCTACGAGACATTAACGCCCAACCGGGGGTCCCCGGGGGCTTGAGTGCGGGAGACGAAGCCGAACCAGGCACTGCCCGGTGAAGCGGAATCGGCCCATGAGAAAGGACCGCGGTGGAGTTCGACGTCGTCGTTGAGATTCCGAAGGGGAATCGGAACAAGTACGAAGTGGACCACGAGACCGGGAAGATCAGGCTCGACAGGCTCCTGTTCACCTCCACGCAGTACCCCGCCGACTACGGCTTCATCGAGCACACCCTCGGCGAGGACGGCGACCCGCTGGACGCGCTGGTGCTGCTGCAGGAGCCGACCTTCCCCGGGTGCTACATCACCTGCCGGGCGGTCGGCATGTTCAGGATGACGGACGAGAAGGGCGGGGACGACAAGGTCCTCTGCGTCCCCTCGACCGACCCGCGGATGCACCACATCCAGGACATCCATCACGTGTCGGAGTTCGACCGCCTGGAGATCCAGCACTTCTTCGAGGTCTACAAGGACCTGGAGCCGGGCAAGTCCGTCGAGGGCGCCAACTGGGTCGGCCGCATCGAGGCCGAGGCCGAGATCGAGCGTTCCTTCCGCCGGGCCAAGGAGGAGGGTCACCACTGACCCCCTCAGCGGGGCCTGGTGGCGCCCACCAGGTCCCCGCGCCAGATCGAGGCGACCCGTACGACGTCGCCGGTCTGCGGCGCGTGCACCATCTGACCGTTGCCGACGTAGATCCCGACGTGGTGGATGGTGCCCGGGTCGCTGCTCACATAGCCGAAGAACAGCAGGTCGCCCCGTCTGAGCTGGTCCAGCGGCACGTGCGGGCCCGACGTCCACTGGGTGCCCGTCCAGTGGTCCAGCTGTATGCCCACCTTCTCCCAGGCCCGCATCACGAGCCCTGAGCAGTCGTACGTGTCCGGGCCCGCGGCCGCCCACACGTACGCCTTGCCCAGCTGGGTCAGCGCCCAGTCGGCCGCCACGTCCCCCATGGCCGAGCCCCCGGTGGCCATGCTCTGCAGTGCCGCGGCCCGCTGCCTGGCCAGCAGCTCCGCGCGGGTGCGCGCCGCGTCCACCCGGCGCTGGAGGACCACCGTACGGGCCTGCAGCTCCGTCGTCTCCTGCCGCTGCCGGGCCACCGCCTGCTCGGCCACGGTCTTGGCCAGCGCGAC
Source organism: Nonomuraea sp. NPDC052116 (assembly GCF_040680035.1). Taxonomy (NCBI): domain Bacteria; kingdom Bacillati; phylum Actinomycetota; class Actinomycetes; order Streptosporangiales; family Streptosporangiaceae; genus Nonomuraea; species Nonomuraea sp. NPDC052116. The sequence goes on from NZ_JBFAWA010000007.1 coordinate 307,700, forward strand.
CCGCTCCGAGAGGACCCGGTGGGCGGCGTAGGCGTTCGCGGCCTGCGTACGCAGGATGGCGGCCACCTCCTGCGCGTCGCGCACACTGCCGAGGATCGCCGACTGTTCGCTCCTCATCTGCGCCAGCAGGCCCGCTCTGCGCAGGACGCCCTCCCTGTCGCCCTGATCGACGATCATGCTGACGACCGGGGTCATCAGCCCCAGCCCGCCGTAGCTCTGCGCCGCCAGCAGCGCGACGGCCTGCCTGGCCCGCTCTACCTCCGCGTCCGCCGACGCCAGCCGCGCCCTGGCCTGCGCGTAGGTCTGGTCGGCCTGCCGCAGCCTGACCAGCTCGCCGTTGTACGCCTCCACCAGCCGCTCCACCGCGGCTGCCATCCCGTCCAACCGCGCCTGCGCGGTGGCCAGGTGGGCGCTGGCCGCCCCCAGCTCCCGCGAACGGTCCTGCGCGGCCTGCCGGGCCTTGCGCACCTCCCGCGAGGAGGGGACGGGATCGGCCACGACAGGCGGGCACAGAGCGACGACCAGGCAGCACACGAGGAGCCCGGCCCGGAATGCGCGCATTGGTCCCCCCGGAAACACATGGTTACTCTATGCACACAGTTCCCGGCAATTCACTCACGTAACGTGATCGCGGCTCGCGGTTTCAGGCGAGGGCGGCATCAAGCCCCCAGCGGACCGGTCAGCCAGTGGTGGTGGGTGAGGGGGCTTCGGTGGGAGTGGTCGTGGTGGGTGGGGTGGGGGTCTGGGTGGGGGTTTGGACCGGGGTGGGGGTCGGCGTGGGGCAGGGGGTGCGGGTGCCGGGGGTGGAGGGTGGCGGGTCGTCCTCATGGGGCGGGCCGCCCGCCGGTGGCCGGTGCGTCGGCGGGGACGGTGGAAGCGGGGGGACGTACGTCGGGGGTTGCCAGTCCGACGGCGGAGGAGGGTCGGAGGGATCGTGGGACGCGGGCACGTCGGCCTCCGACGAGGAGCGTACGGTGTCGCGGACCGGCGCGACGGACGGCACCAGCATCGGGACGCCGGTGACGCCGATCGGACGGGTGGTCCTGCTGTCCAGGACGGGATCGCCCGTCACCGCCACGTCCGGGGGGTCGGAGGAGCGCCAGGGCAGGCGGATGGCGGGCGGCTCGCCCGTGGCCGGGAACGCGGCCGTCGCCACCCCCGACACCCCGCCCTCCTCGGTCTCGAGCTGATGGAAGATCAGCGCTATCGCCACCACGGCCGCGACCGCCGCCAGCGCGCCTGCCAGCGCCTTAGGCCACCCTCGAGCGTTCCTGTCCGCGGGAACGGGAAATCCGGCGGCGCCCAGGTTGCCCGTACGCCTGGCGACGTAACGGCGGTACGGCAGGAGTTCGGGGTCGACGAAGCAGCTCATCACCCGCAGCCGGAGCGTGTCGGGCAGGGTCTGCTGGGGCAGCAGCCCGAGGACCTTGGCGGGCGACACCTCGCGGGTGCGGTGCGGCGCGCAGGTCTCGCAGCGCCGCAGGTGCCGGACCAGGCGCTCGCGCATCTCCTGGGTCAGCTCGCCGGAGAACCCGGCCAGGATCGCGGCCCGCTGCGGGCAGTCGTACGGGCCCTTCAAGGCGAGGATCTCGGCGGTGATCGCGTCGCGCAGTCGCTCGCGCGCCCCCTCCAGGACCTGCTCGACCTGCCGCGTCCCCAGCACCTGGGCCAGCTCCGGCGCGGGCAGCGAGTGCCGGTACGTGAGCTCCAGGGCCTCGCGGTCGGCGACGGGCAGGCTCTGGACGGCGTTCCAGGCCATGACCCGCAGGTCGGCGTCGGCCGCGTCATGCGGCGGCGGCGCCTTGGCCAGCGCCTCGGCGGACCCCGGCGGCGCGGCGGCCCGGCGGCGCAGGCACTCGGCGCGGGCCAGCGCGTACAGCCAGGTGCGCAGCCTGTCCGGGTCGGCCAGCGCGCCCGCGTGCGCCTCCGCCGCGATGAGGGTGTCGCGGAGCGCCACCTGGGCGCTGTCCGCGTTCAGCAGGAGGGACCAGCAGTAGCGGTAGACGCTCTCCGCGTACGTGTCATAGAGCGCGGCGAGCGCGCCCGGGTCACGGGCGCGGAGTGCTTCGACCAGGACGCGGTCATTCATATGACCGAAGGTAATTGATTGGTAACTAGTAGTTCTACCGCTTTCGGGGTGTCGGTATAACAACGCCTTTGGATTTTACCCAATTCATTGTTTATGCTCCGACACGACCTGTGTGCTCCGGTCTACCGAGAACGGCTCGGTCACCGGCTTGACGGTATGGACCGGCGCGGCTCCGGCGAGCGCCAGTTCCTCGTAGGGACGGCCGGTCGAGCCCCAGGTCCTGGCTGTGATGTCGGTCCTCGCGACCTTCGTCCCTTGGGGCAGCCCCGACACGGTGAGGATGAATCGCGGCGGACTTCCGGTTTTGACATCGTCCACGAATGTGCTCCCGCCGCCGAGGAGTTTGCCCGCTTTGTCGCGCAGCAACGCGTTCACGACGAGACTGCTGGCCGACATTTGATAGGGATTGCCGACATATCCAGTAATAAGGTATGAGCCGTCTTTCTGGGGCAATGTCTGGACTCGGCTCACAGGGAACCGCTGGAACGCGGAGGGAATCCGCGCCGCCGCCCGCCAGCGCGCGGGACGGTACTGGATCGTCACCTTCGCCGGCTTCTCGGATGCGGTGGCCTGGCCGGTGAAGGCCAGCGAACCGCCCGGCGGCACGGCGTCGAGCGGCTGGTCCATCCTGACCACCTCGGTGCCCTTGGCGTCGTGTCCGACGATCGTGGCCACCACGTGCTCGCCGAAGTGCCACGGGTTGGCGTTGCTGAGCACGCCCGCCCAGGTGACGGCGTACCCATCGGCGGATTTGACGATATTGGAGACCTGCTCCTTGAGCGCAAGGGGCTTGAGCTCTTGCACGGGTCGCTTCTCGCTCGCGCACCCGGAGAGGCAGATCGCCCCGAGTGCGCAGAGTGCGAGCAGGCTGACGGTTCGGCTGCGCGGGATCACTTTGCCGTGATAACCCGTGCATGGGCACGGCTGGCAGAGGACACGCGCCAGGCGTACCAACTCTTTAACGGGGACGTACGACCCTGGCCTCGTCCCAAACCGGCTCGGACGACTCGTAGACCGTGCCGTCGGAGCCGAAGACCAGGTAGCGGTCGAAGTCGGCGGCGAACCAGCGGTCGTGCGTGACCGCCACGACCGTGCCGTCGAACGCGTCGAGGCCGGCCTGCAGCGCCTCCGCGCTGGCCAGGTCGAGGTTGTCGGTCGGCTCGTCGAGCAGCAGCAACGTGGCCCCGGACAGTTCGAGCAGCAGGATCTGCAGCCGGGCCTGCTGCCCGCCGGAGAGCGTGTCGAACCGCTGCTCGGCGATCAGCCCCGCCAGCTCGTAGCGGGCCAGCGTCTTCATGGCCTCGTTCTTGAGCTTGGCGTGCTCGGTCATGACGATCTCGACCGGGGTGCGGCCGAGCAGGTCGGGCCTGGCGTGCGTCTGGGCGAAGTGGCCGGAGACCACGCGGGCGCCGAGCTTGGCGACCCCCTCGTGGTTGACCGGCTCTCCGGCCAGCAGGCGCAGGAAGTGGGACTTGCCCGAGCCGTTGGAGCCGAGGACCGCGACGCGCTCGCCGTACCAGACCTCCAGGTCGAACGGGCTCATGAGACCGGTGAGCTCGAGCACCTCGCAGGTGATCGCGCGCTTGCCGGTGCGGCCGCCCCTGAGGCGCATCTTGATGTTCTGGTCGTTGGGGGGCGTCTCGGGCGGGCCCGCCTCCACGAACTTGCGCAGCCGGGTCTGGGCGGCGTGGTAGGGGGCGGCCATGCCGTCGTTGTATCTCGCCTTGTTCTTGAGCATGTTGACCAGGGCCTTGAGCTTGGCGTGCTCTTCGTCCCAGCGCCTGCGCAGCTCGTCGAGGCGTTCGTTGCGGGCCTTGCGGGCCTCGGCGTAGGTGCCGAACCCGCCGCCGTGGATCCAGATGTTGCCGGACTCGACGGTCACGATGCGGTCGGCCGCGTTCGCCAGCAGCTGGCGGTCGTGGCTGACCAGCAGCACGGTCTTGGGCGTCTCCCTGAGCTGCTGCTCCAGCCACTCCTTGCCGGGGACGTCGAGGTAGTTGTCGGGCTCGTCGAGCAGCAGCGTCTGGTCGGGGCCGCGCAGCAGCGCCTCCAGGACGAGCCGCTTCTGCTCGCCGCCGGACAGCGTGGACACGTCCCGATATTTCACTCTTTCGTACGGGACGCCGAGCGCGGCCACCGTACACGTGTCCCACAACACCTCGATGTCGTAGCCACCCGCGTCGGTGTAGTCGCTGATGGCCTGCGCGTAACGCATCTGCGTCTTCTCGTCGTCGCGCTCCATCATGACCAGCTCGGCCGCGTCGAGCCGCTCGGCCGCCTTGCGCACCGCCGGCGGGGCGACGCCGAGCAGCAGGTCGCGCACGCTGCTCCCGTCGCGCACGCTGCCGATGAACTGCCGCATCACGCCCAGCCCGCCGGAGCTCGCCACGCTGCCGTCGACCGGCTGGAGGTCGCCGGCGATCAGCCGCATGAGCGTGGTCTTGCCCGCGCCGTTGGGCCCGACGAGCGCCGCTTTGACGCCTTCGCCGATCCGGAAGGACACGTCGTTGAGCAGGGGCCGCCCGTCGGGCAGCACGTACGTGAGATGTCCTACTTCGACGTGGCCCATCCCGGCAGGTTACCGGGCCCCTTCCGGCGCGGTCACCACATTTTCCGCCGCTCAGCCGGCCGCGACACCGCGCAGAATGGTCGTCTCCACGACGCCCTCCACGGCATGACAGAGCTTGACGTCGGTGGTGAGAAGGGGAATGCCTTGATCGACGGCCAGTTGCGCGAAGACCGCGTCGTACATGCGAAGGGTGAGCCGCACCGCGAGATCCGCCGCCCGTTCCAGCACGTCGGCGTCCACCGCGTGGACCTTCACCCCGAATTCGTCGATCAGGCGCACGGCCGCCACGAATTCTTCGGGTGTGAGCCGACCGGAGAGCAGTCCCTTTTTTCGAAGAACCCCAGCTACCTCGATTCGCGCGAAATCCGCCGTCTCCACCGCGACCTGTCCGCGGAGAAACGCGTCCTGAATCTCGCGGGCATGCTCGTAGCCAGGCTGATCGACGAACCAGCGCAGGAACACTCCGGTGTCGACGAGGTAGGCGTCAGCCACTAGACCCTTCCCGGAGCTGGTCCAGTTCTTCGTCGACACCTGTCACACCGCGCATCCTGGCCCGGATCCGCTCCAAGGCCGCGGCCGCCTGAATCCGGCGGCTCGCCAGAAGATTTTCACGGACGAGCGCGATCATCGGCTGCACCCGATCATCGGGAAGCTGATCGACCAGCGAGTGAAGTTCTTCACGCATCGCGCTCATACACGCAGTGTATGTCCGCCTGCTGTCGCGCCATTCGGTTTCCGCCGCCGCGGAGGCGGTCTGTTGCTCAGACGAGGGTGGACTTGTAGAAGATGCTGGCCTTGCGGGCTCCCGCGGCGCCCGAGGCGAGGCCGAGGCACAGCCTGGGCCGTCCCGAGACGATCTGGATCGCCATGCCCTCCGGCTCGCGGTAGTCCAGGGACTTGCCCGCCTGGCTGAGCGAGCGCTGCACCTTGGCGCCCGTGCGCAGGTCGACGCAGGTGATGTACGTGTTGCCCGGCGCGGGGTTGGAGGCGCCGTACGCCGTGCCGTCGAGCAGGTAGAGGTAGTTGCCGTAAGCCGTGTAGCCCTGGAAGACGCCCAGGCCGGACGGCTGCGCCACGTCGTACAGCTTCTTGGCCGTGCCCGCCTTGACCGCCGCCAGCGAGTATGCCACGAACCGCGCCTGGCCGCCGACCCGGCAGCGCATGATCAGCCGGTTGGTGGACGGGTCGATGGCGCAGGTGGTGCTGGTCGCGCCCGAGATCAGGGTGTACTTGGTGAGCGCCGAGGACGACGGCGTGAGCGTCTGGCCGTTGACGAACTTGAACCTCGCCAGCCGCCGCCCCCACGCGTTCCCCGAGCCGTCGGCGACCGCGTCGGTCTCCGTCCACAGGTAGGCGGAACTGCCCGACGGCTCCACGCCGATCTGCACGCCGTGGCCGAAGCCCTTGAGGTACATGTGGCCGAGCACCGATCCGGACAGGCTCAGCTTGGTCACGCAGAGATCCCCGGCCGCCGCCGAACCCGAGCCGTTCTTCAGCTGGGCCAGGTAGATGTGCCCGTGGGTGTTGTCGAAGGCGAACGACTGCAGCACGGTCTCGTCGTACAGCGCCTTCTTCCAGATCAGCTGGCCGGCGGGCGCCGCCAGGTCGAACCGGCCCGCTGCGGAGGCGGCGGCCGCCGTCTCCGTGCCTGCCAGAGCCGCCGCCGCGGCTCCGGCGCCGACCTTGAGCAGATCTCGGCGAGTGACCGGCATACGACCTCCATAACGGATATTTACGGATATTTCAGGAAGTGACTCACCCTAGTGCAGCTCGCTGAGGATCACCTCCGAACTCCAACGATCCGATTCGGCCGAGTGTGAGAGGGCCCTAGACAGTAAGTGATCTAATGACTAGAACTGTAGGGAACTTCCCTCCCCAAGGACGAGTGATGACGCGATTCCGCTCCGCCTTAGCACCCCTCGCCATCGCGTTGGCCGGCCTGACGGCCGTACCGCAGCAAGCCTGGGCCGCCCCGCCCAAACCCGTCCCCTCGGTGGTCCAGCAACAGCAGCCGCCGGCCGCACCGAAGGCCGCGTGCGGCCCGACCGTCAAGGCAACCACGACCGACGCCCGCCTGACCAGCCTTTTCACCAACTACGGCAACGACAACAGCCGGCTTGACGACTGGACGGGCGCCGACGGCACCTACTCGGTCAAGCTGCCGAACGGCAAGGAGCTGTGGATCTTCTCCGACACGTTCCTCGGCCGGGTGAACACCGACGGCTCGCGCCCGCCCGTGGTCGGGGAGGGCGGGGACACGGTCTTCCTGAACAACTCCTTCGCCGTCGAGCGCGACGGCAAGCTGTCCACGATCCACGACGGCACCGCCGCCGCGCCGACCGCCGTCATGCCTCCGCGTGACCAGAACCACTGGTACTGGGCCGGCGACGCGACGGTGGCCGGCGGGCTCGTGGAGGTCACCTACCAGGAGTACGAGCGCTACGGCACCGGCGCGTGGGACTGGCGCTGGTACCGGAACGTGGTGGCCAGGTTCGCCCCGGGCCGGCTGAACGCGCCCGTCAGCGTCACCGACCTGCCGTCCGGGCACGGCGTGGCGTGGGCCTCCGCGATCCTCAAGGACGGCGGATACACCTACGTGTACGGCGTCGAGGACCTCGGCTCGCCCAAGTACATGCACGTCGCCAGGGTCAGCGGGCAGAGCCTGCTGGGCACGTGGGAGTTCCTGAAGGCGGACGGCACCTGGTCACCGAACGAGGCCGACTCGGCGCGCGTCATGAGCGGCGTCGCGAACGAGTACAGCGTCACCAAGGTCGGATCCGGATATGTCCTGATCACGCATGACACGACCGAAGTGCTGAGCCCCAACATCGTGGCCTACACCTCGTGCTCCCCCTTCGGCCCGTTCACCGGCAAGCAGCACGTCTACACGACCCCCGAGACCAAGGGGAACATCTTCACCTACAACGCCCACGCTCATCCCGAGGTCGCGGGCAACGGTCTCGTGATCTCCTATAACGTCAACAGCTTCGTGAACACCGACCACTACCGGGACGTGACCATCTACCGGCCGAGATTCCTGGATGTGACCTTCCAGTGAGGCGTAACTGGGCGGCCCGCCTGCGGCCCGTCACGATCGACGGGCTGCGGGCGGTCGTGCTGGAGAACGAGCGGCTGCGCGTGACCGTCCTGCCGGACAAAGGCGGCGATGTGCTGGAATTTCTGCACAAGCCCACCGACACGGACTTCGTCTGGCTCTCCCCGCAGGGCCTGCGCAACCCGCACGACCACCTCCAGGGTGCGGCCGACGACGTCGCCCAGTTCATCGACCACTATGAGGGCGGCTGGCAGGAGATCTTCCCGAACGGCGGCGCGCCCAGCGAGTATCGTGGCGCGCGGCTGGCGCAGCACGGGGAGGTCTCCGGGCTGCCGTGGCGCTGCGAGGTCGTGGCCGACTCCGAGGAGGAGGTCGCGGTACGGCTCAGCGTACGGACACGGCGGCTGCCGTACCGGATGGAGAAGGTCTTCAGGCTCAGGTCGGGAACGGCGGCGCTGGAGATCGAGGGCCGGGCCACCAATGAGGCCGAGCTCCCGCTGCACGCCATGTGGGGGCAGCACATCGTGTACGGCCTGCCGTTCCTGCGTCCCGGCGCCCGGATCAGGCTGCCGGAAGGCGTCAAGGTGATCCCCCACGAAAGCGCGATAAATCCGGCGGGCCGCCGGGTCCGGGCAGGCGGGCCATGGGAGTGGCCCGTCGTCCCGGCCGACGGCGGTGGTGAGACCGACCTGAGCGTGGTGCAGGAGCCGGGGTCGCCGAGCGACATCGTCTACCTGACGGGCTTCGACGAGGGTTGGTACGAAATTTCGGGGGATATCGGTATGCGGGTGGAGTGGGATGCGACTCTCCTGCCGTACCTGTGGATGTGGCAGGAGCTCGGCGCGTCCACCGGCTATCCCTGGTGGGGACGGGCGTACACGCTGGGGCTCGAACCGTTCTCCAGCATGCCGACCGACGGCCTGGCCGCCGCGGTGGACAACGGCACGGCCCTCGTCCTGGGCCCGCACGAGACGAAGGTGTTGAGGTTGCGCGCGGAGGTTCTGGCATGAGTGAGTTCAGCGGGAAGGTCGCGCTGGTCACGGGCGGTTCGATGGGCATCGGGCGGGCCGTGGTGGACCGGCTGGCCGACGGCGGGGCGTCCGTGGTGTTCTGCGGGGTCGACAAGGACGCGGCGCTGGACACCGAGAGCGTCACCGGCGTGGTCGCCGACGTGCGCCGGGCCGACGACATGCGCGACCTGGTGGACCTGGCCGTGACCAGGTACGGCGGGCTCGACGTCGTCGTCACCTGCGCGGGCGTGCAGCGCTACGGCACGGTCGAGGACACCCCGGAGGAGGTCTGGGACGAGGTGCTCGACATCAACCTCAAGGGCGTCTACCTCACCTGCAAGGCGGCCGTCCCCAAGCTGAGGGCCCGCGGCGGCGGCTCGATCGTGATCATGTCGTCGGTGCAGGCGTTCTCCTCGCAGGCGCAGGTGGCCGCCTACACCGCGAGCAAGGCCGCGCTCAACGGCCTGACCAGGGCCATGGCGCTCGACCACGCCGCCGACGGCATCCGGGTGAACGTGGTCTGCCCGGGCTCGGTGGACACCCCGATGCTGCGCTGGGCGGCGGACCTGTGGCGGGGCGACCTGTCGCAGGAGGAGCAGGTCGCGCAGTGGGGCCGCTCCCACCCGCTGGGCCGGGTGGGCCGCCCTGAGGAGGTGGCCGAGCTGGTGGCGTTCCTGGCGGGGCCGCGCTCGTCGTTCATCACCGGGGCCGAGCACCGGGTGGACGGCGGCCTGCTCGCGCAGAATCCGGCCGCCCTTCCCGAATAGCCCACAGGTTCCCCTGGGGGCGTACCAAAGCTGGCAAGTGTTGTGTCAACGCGACGAACTTGCAGGTCGTACCACTGATACCAGTGGTCCTCGGCGTGCCGGGCACGCGACCCGATCCGGGCGCGGAGCCCTTGATCGTGCGGCGAGTCATAGCGGCTCGTGTTCGATCTTGCACGCTAGGTTACGAGGTCGAAACGACTCACCGAGGAGAGACCTGTGAGGCTATCGAGAAAGGCCGCCGGCATCGTCGCCGCGGCCGCGCTGTTCACCGCGGTCGTGCCGGCCACCGCAGCGGTGGCCAGCCCCCGCTCGACCTGCTACGGCGGTCGAGTCTGCCTGTACGCCAGCTTCGACTACAACCGCGGTCAGGTCGACCACTGGCGTGACTTCATCGAGGACGACTCGGACTTCGCCGACAACAACTGGCTGAACTGGGACTTCAGCAACTCCTGGGAGACCATGGACAACGAGACCAGCTCTGTCAGGAACCGCATCGGCTGCAGCGCCACCCTCTGGCAGCACCCGGGGTACACGGGAGCCCACAGCACGTTCATGCACAACTCGAACGACGGCTTCCTGGCGAACAACGCCATCGGCAACAACCGCGCCAGCGCGCTCGACATCTGGTGCCGCTGAGCAGTAACGGGAGTGCCGGTTTCCGGGCTTGGCCGCCGGAAACCGGCTGTCGCGGACTCCTCGCGGGCGCACTGCTGCTGACCACGGTCACGGCCTGCGCCGCCGACGAGCCCGCGCCGCGAGCGCCGGTGAAAGGCGTCTCCTCGGTGTCGGAGCTGGTGCTGCCGTTCGACGCCTACAAGACCACTCCCGAGCAGCGGGCCGTCCTGGGCAACGCCCACAACCAACTCGTCGTGCAGTGCATGCGCAAGCAGGGCATCACGATCGACCCACCCGCGGAGGACGCCGCCGCCATCGCCGCGGTGGACCCCGGCAACTCCCGCCGTTACGGCGTGGCCGACATCGAGGCGGCCAGGACCTACGGCTACCACCTCGCCCGGCCGCCCTCGCCCGACACCACGGGCGCCTGGGCCGGCAAGCTCCCCAAACCCGCCCGGCACCGCCTGTACGGCACCGCCGCCGACCGCGGCTGCCTGGACCGGGCCACGCTCACCCTGGACAAGGGCTCGACGAAGGCCGACTGGCCATGGCTGGCTCTCCAGGACTCGCTCACGCTGGAGCAGGCCGCCAAGGATCCGTCCGTGACGGCGGCCGCCAAGCGCTGGGAGACGTGCATGGGCCAGGCGGGCGAGTCCTACCCGGCTCCCGAGGCCGCCATCGCCGACAGCCGCTGGGATCTGGACAAGCCTGCCGTCAGCGAGGACGAGAAGCAGACCGCGACCGCCGACACGACCTGCAAGTGGTCGTCAGGCCTGGTGGCGGCCTGGTTCACGGCCGACGCGGAGCTCCAGCGGGCGGTCGTCCGGGACAACCCCGACCGCTTCGCCGCGCTCCGCGACAACCTCAAACAGCGCCTGGCCCGGGCCTCAGCCCTGCTGACCGAGCACGATGGCGGCCAGGTCGGCTGACTGCCGGAGCCTGCTCGGCTCGTGGACGTACATCATGTGGCCGGCCTCGTAGTACCTGAACTCGACGTTGGCGGCCAGCTCCGCGGGCACGGGCAGGTGCGCGAACGCGTGCTCGGCGGCGTAGTACGGCGTCGCGCCGTCGTGGTAGCCGCAGGCCACGTGCACGCGCAGGTGCGGGTTGGCGCGCATCGCGTCGGCCAGCTTGTCGACCACCGCGACGTGGGCGCCCTCGAACTCCTTGAACGACCACGGGTGCACCCGCGACGTGAGCACCTCGTACGGCAGGTCGTTGGCGTAGCCCAGCTCGGCGCGCAGGTAGTGGTTGAGCGCGGCGCTGTAGGGGCCCATGATCGCGTTCATGCTGGGGTCGGCGGAGAAGTGCTCGCGCCCCGAGTCGGGGTCCCAGCCGGTGAACCGGCCGTCGAGGCGGCCGGCGACCTGGCGGCGCGAGCGCAGCACCTCGGTGAAGAACCTGATGTGCTCGATCCGCAGGTCCACGCGGTCGACGTAGTCCTCGCTCAGCCCGGTCAGCGCGGCGACCGTGGAGACGGCGGCCGAGCGCTCCTCGCCGGTGAGGCGGTTGCCGCGGGCCAGCGCCCACGGGTAGTCGCGCGCGGCGTACGCCTCGGCCGCGCGCAGCACATCGGGCAGCGGCCGGTCACCGTGCAGCCCGTGATAGTGCGCAATAGCGGCATAAGTCGGCAAATAGAGGGCGTAGGACAGGTCGTTGCCCTGGTTGAAATCCCCGGTGATGAAGTCGAGCACCGAGGAGATCAGCATCACGCCGTTGAGGTACATGCCGTACCGCGACTGCAGGTGGTCCGCCAGCCCGGCCGCCCTGACCGTCCCGTACGACTCCCCCGCCAGGAACTTCGGCGACATCCACCGCCCGTTCCTGGTGGTCCACAACCGGATGATCTCCCCGACGGACTCGATGTCGCCGGTGAAGCCGTGGTACGGCTCCGGCTTCTCGCCCTCGGCCGCCCGCGAGTAGCCCGTCGAGACCGGGTCGATGAAGACCAGGTCGCTCACGCTCAGCAGGCTCTCCTCGTTGTCGGCCAGCCCGTAAGGGGGAGGCAGGAGCGCGCCCGCGTCCCCCATCACGACCCGGCGCGGCCCGAGCACGCCCAGGTGCAGCCACACGCTCGACGATCCCGGGCCGCCGTTGAACGCGAACGTGACCGGCCGGCTCAGCGGCTCGGCCCCGTCGAGCGTGTACGAGGTGACGAACATCTCGGCCTTGGGCCGCAGGCCCCCGAACTTGCCGTCGTCGATCACCTCCTCGCGCAGCACCATGGTGCCGGTGGTGGCGGTGTACGCCTGCCCGGACGGCAGCGTGTGCGAGGTGGTGACGAGATTGTCAGCCGGCGGGGCCGGCTGGGTTTCTTCCGACATATCGCCCAATTATGGAGCTATATCAAGGGACACGGTGGGGTCGGCGAACCGTTCGTTCGGCACAGTGGCATACCAGCCGGGCCGCCCGGGGTCCCGGTCGTACGGGTAGCCGCCCGTCTCCCGGTAGAACTCGGCGTACTGGGCGACCCGCTCGGGATCCAGGCGCACCCCCAGCCCGGGGCCGGACGGCACCGCGATGGCGCCCTCCGAGTACGCCAGCTTCCCGCCCTCGATCACGTCGTCCCTGAGCTGGTGGTAGTGCGCATCGGCGGCGTAGGTGAGGTTCGGCAGCACGGCGCCGAGGTGCAGCATGGTCGCCAGCTGGATGCCCAGCTCGCCCGAGGAGTGCACGGCCACCCCGAGCTGGAACGTCTCGCACACCCCCGCCGCCTTCACGCACGGCCTGATGCCGCCCCAGAACGTCGTGTCCAGCAGCACCACGTCGGCGGCCCTGCGCATGACGTTGGAGGCGAGCTGCTCGAAGTTGACGACGACGGTGTTCGTCGCCAGCGGCACCCTGACCTGCTCGCGGATGGCCCTGAGCCCTTCGAGCCCCCAGACCGGGTCCTCCAGGTAGTCGTTGTTCAGCCCCTCGATGGCCCGGCCGAAGCGCAGCCCCTCGGCCACCGACAGCACGGCGTTCGGGTCGTACCTGAGGCGGTCGTCGGGGAACGCCTCGGCCAGCGCCCGGTAGCACTCCAGCTCGTGGTCCGGCGGGAACACGCCGCCCTTGAGCTTGTGCACGGTGAACCCGTGGTCGGCCTTGAGCTGCCTGGTGTGCTCGACGAGCTGGTCGGGCGTGCGGATCTCGCCGTACCCCTTGGCCGCGTACCGGAAGAACAGGTACGAGGCGAACGGCACGGCGTCGCGGATCCGCCCCCCGAGCAGGTCGTACGCGGGCACGCCCAGGTGCTGCCCGATGAGGTCGACGCAGGCGAACTCGATGGCCGCCAGGAGCTGCGTCCTGTTGTTGTAGAGCGAGGCCGTCGGGTTGGCGATCTTGAAGCGCAGCGCCTCCAGCTGAAAGGGATCATGGTCCTTCAGGTACGGCACGAGCGCCCGGAACGCCGCTTCCGCGCTCTCGCCCCCGCCGCCCATCTCGCCCAGCCCGACCAGCCCGTTGTCGGCCTCGACCTCGACGATCGTGCGCACGAACCGGCCCCAGTGGGCGCCGTTGCTGTGCCGCAGCGGCGCCTCCAGCGGGACCGCGACCGTCGTGGCCCTGATGTCAACGATCTTCACGAACACGTCCCCCAAACAACGGCCACCCCGCACGCGGGCAGCCGTACCTTGACCGTCTCGTTGACCACCTCATCTGGCACGTCGAGCCCGCGGGCCGAGCGCAGGCCCGGCAGGCCGACCGTCACCTCGACCGGCTCGGCGGCCAGCGACTGCAGCCGCACCACGCGCTCCTCACCTGCCCGGCCGAGGGACGTGACGAGCACGTCGGGGTGGTCGACGGACACGTACGTCTCGGTGGCGTCGGGGCTGTCGGTGACGAGCGCGCCGACGAACGGCTCGGTCAGCCCCGAGGCCGCCGCCGCGCCGAGCCGCCGCCCCTGGGCCCCGGCCTCCGAGGTCACGGCGTAGCGGAACGTGGTCTCGCCCTGCTGCTGGGCCGGGAAGTTGGTGTCCCAGATGTTGTTGAGCGCCCACGAATAGACCGTGCCGTCCTCCTGGTCGAGGGTCGGCGGGAACGGCGCGTACGGCATGTGGATGGTGCCGAGCTGCACCAGCGGCGCTTCCAGCGTGGCCCACGCGACGGTCAGCTCGGGGTCCTCGAAAGCGATCCAGTGCCTGATCGGCAGCATGTACTCGGCCGAGCCGGGCACGCGCGGCACGTCAGGACCGCCGACGCCGCCGGTCAGCTCCCAGGCGGTGGCCGGCCCGGTGGCGAACGGGAAGGCCAGGAAGACGGCCTCCTTGGCGGGGGTGCCCTGCTTGGCGAGCTGGTAGGTCAGGTCGACCCTGGGCACGCCGGCGTGCAGCTCGATCGTCGTGCGGATCCAGTCGACGCCCTTGCCGTGCAGCTCGACGACCAGCTTCTCGCCGACGGCCGTGCGCTGGACCTTGGTGATCGTGGCGCCCCTGCCGATGGCCCGGTCGCCGAGGAGCGTGCGGTCGTGCGCTCCGACGTGTCCCGACAAATGGTTGAAATGCGGGGCGGTGGCGTACTGGTCGTAGACGTACTGGCCGAAGCCGGCCGCCGCGTCGCCGTTGACCAGCTCGCGGCCGGCCCGCTTGTCGAAGATCGAGCCGACGTAGCCCTCGCGGACGTCGTAGGCCACCCGGTAGAACTCGTTCTCGATCACCCCGCTCGGGTCCAGCTCGACCAGCTCGGGGGCCTGGTTCACGCCGGGCACGACGTCGAGGCGGGCGTAGCTGTAGCCGGGCACGTTGGGGACGACCGCGTGGACGTGCCGCCCGATGGGCCGGGTCGGCCAATCGTCCGGGTGCACCAGCTCCTCGTGGTGCGGAAGCGTCTCCCCGGTCCGCGAGTCCACCAGCGCGATCGGCACGTCCACGCCCACCACGTCCCTCGGCAGGAACGCGCGGACCACGTCGGTCCGCGTCCAGGTGCCGGGGTTGAAGACGGCGAACGAGGCCAGCGCGCCGCCCTCGGTGCCCGCCTCCGACAGCGCGGCGCCGAACCTGCGGACCGCGGCGTGCAGCAGGTCGGCCGCGTCGTCCTGGGCGTCGTAGGCGCCGGACGACTTGCGCGTCCACTGCAGGCCGCCCGAGTCGCCCGCCTCCTCGGCGTCCTCCCACGGGTTGGCCGCGCCCCAGGTGTGCTCGTTGAACAGGGCGACCTTGTCGTAGGCCGCGTCCACCTGCTCGGTCGCGTCCACCCCGGCCAGCGTGTGCAGCGTCTCGGCGACCCGCAGGGCCGACTGCGCCCGGCGCACGTAGCCGAGCGGGCGCGCGCCCGAGCCGAGCCCGTCGGCCCACCAGTCGGTCCAGTCGCCCTCGTGCACGGACAGCCGGTCGTGGTAGCGCTCCTCGACGTGCTCGAAGAAGTCGCTGTTCACGGCCGAGCGCAGGCGCGGGTAGGCCCACTCCTCGTTCCACCGGCGCGCGATCGACGCGGGCACGATCGACGGCCCGGCGTTGTCGGCGTGCGCTCCCTGCACCCGCAGGTGCAGCACGTCCAGCTCGTACGGCTCCTTCGGCGCGTCCGGCCCCTGCCAGCCGAACGTCCCCGGCCCGTACGGGTAACCGCGCGTGGCCAGCGCCGACAGGTAACGCGGCAGCAGGTCGTCGGCCAGCTCGTAGGAGTCGGTCAGCCCGACCGTGTTGCCCTCCATGTACGCCATGCCGTGCGGCGTGTCCGTGAACCAGACGATGATCTCGTTGCCGCTCGGCGCCCGCCAGCGGAACGGCCTGGTCAGCTTGTCGCCGCCGTGCAGGTAGGGCACGGAGCGACCGGCCCAGTTGTGCGCCGCGGCCAGGTAACGCACGCCGTGCGAGTGCAGCGCGTCCACCAGGCCGACGACCGCGCCCGGCACGTCGGTGTGCATGGCGGACTTGGTGGCGAAGCCGTACTTCTGCTCCAGCTGGGTGGTGAAGCGGAGCTGGCGGTGCAGTTCCTCGGTCGAGCACGCCTCCGTATGGAGCTGGAACGGCAGCGCGGTCACCTCGATCACGCCCTCGCGGGCCTTCTGCGCGAAGGACTCCACCATCTCGGCGGGCCGCGCGGCCAGCCACTTCAACGCCGGCATCGACGACTCGACCGACCACCGGAACTTCGCGTCGTCCGGCCAGGACGCGGTCTCCTCGGCCAGCCGCAGCGCCGCGTCCAAGTAGTCGAGGTGGTGGCGGAGCACGGTGCCCTGCGGGTCGGTGTAGCCGATGTCCAGGTGCGAGTGGTGGACGACGAACACGCTCCACTTGCGCTGCGGGGTCACCGTGACCTGCGCGGTGCCGACCACCCCCGCGTCGTCGCGGCACTCCAGCGTGAACGCGCGCGGCGCGTCCACCTCGGGCACCAGCAGCGTCACGTCGCTGCCCGACGCGCTGTCCACGCCCACCAGCACGTGGGTCAGCGGCTCGGTGCTCGATACCCTGACCGCCTGGCGGCCGTCATGGGTGAACAGCGGCAGCACCGCGACCCGAACCTCCAGCCCGCGCACGCTGATCACCGGTGTCGAGGTGTCGTCGCGCAGCGCCTGCCTGATCCCGTCATAGTCGGGACTGCCCAGGCTCCGCTGGAGCAACCGGCTCGTCATCAAACACTCCCTAGAGACAGGCCCCTGGCGAAGAGGCGCTGGGTGGCGAGGAACAGCACGACGGTCGGCACCGAGACCACGAGGCCCGCGGCCAGGCCGACGGGCACGGGCGTCCCGGCGTACACGTCGGTCATGAGGCCGGCGATGGCGGTCATCACCGGCCGCACGTCCTCGGTCTGGGACAGGGTCAGACCGAAGATGAGGTCGTTCCAGACGAAGGTGAACTCCAGGATGAACACCGCCGTCAGCGCGCTGAGCGAGATCGGCAGGTAGATGCCCCAGAAGATGCGCCAGGTGGAGGCGCCGTCCATCCTGGCCGCCTCGAAGATCGAGAACGCTACGCCGGTGTAGAAGTTGCGCAGCACGAAGGCGGCCAACGGCACGCTGATCGCCGTGTAGATGAGGATCATGCCGAGGCGGCTGTCGTACAGGCCGGCGTCGCTGTAGCCGACGAACAGCGGCACCAGCAGCATCTGCGACGGGAAGACCGTGCCGCCGAAGATCAGGATGAACCAGAAGAACCCGTGCCGGAGCCGCAGCACCACGATCGTGTACCCGGCCAGTGCCCCGATGAGCACGCCGAGCAGCGGCGAGACGACGGCGTAGAGCGCGGTGCTGGCCAGGCTCTGCGTCAGGTTGGCGCTGTCGAGCGCCCGCGCGAAGTTCTCGAACAGCGCGAAGTCGGACGAGGGTGCCCACGCCCGGCCCGGATCGTACGAGGCGGCCGGGCGCGCGGCGTTCACGAGCAGCAGGTACGTCGGCCCGAGCCAGACCAGCCCGAGCACGACCAGGACGGCACGCCGGATCACTGGGACACCTGCCGCTTGAGATAGAGGTAGGACGCCAGCCCCGTGACGACGGTTAGCATCACCGCCACGGCCGAGCCGTAACCGTAGTCGCTGGCCACGAACGTCTCCTTGTACATGGTCACCGCCAGCGTCTCCGAGTTGCGCCCCGGCCCGCCCTGCGTCAGCACCCACACGATGTCGAACGTCTTCAGGCTGGCCACCAGCGCGAGCCCGACCACGACCGCGGTCAGCGGCCTCATGAGCGGCCAGATGACGTACCTGAACAGCCGCCACCCGCCGGCCCCGTCGAGCCGGGCGGCCTCGATCGGCTCCTTCGGGATCGACTGCAGCCCCACCACGAACAGCAGCATGTTGACGCCGAGCTGCTGCCACGTCCAGACCAGCAGCATCGCCAGCGTGTTGACCGGCGCGTCCTGCAGGAACGCGGTGTCCACGCCGAGCAGCTTGTTGGCGATGCCGTCGTGCGAAAGGATCGGGCTCCACACCATGGCCAGGCCGGCGCCGCTCAGCGCGTACGGCAGCAGGAACGGCACCCGGAACCACACGCCGCCCTTGATGTCGTACGACAGCACCGCGACCAGCAGGCCGAGCCCGACGGGCAGCACCATGGTGCCGATGACCCAGAGCAGCGTGTTGCGGATCGAGGTGAGCAGGGCGGGGTCGTCGAGCAGCTTGCCGAAGTTGTGCGCGCCGATCCACTGGGCCGGCTCCAGGCCGTCATAGCGGGTGAGGCTGAGGTAGGCCGTCCACACGAACGGCGCGTAGAGCAGCCCCGCGACCAGCAGGACCGCGGGCGCCACATAGCCGTAACCGAACCGCCCGAGTATGGGAGCACGCGTGTTCATGGCCTCCACTCCGCGGAGGCGGGCTCGGTCGCTCCGGAGCCGCCGCCTTCCCTCGTCGCTCTGGTCGCTTCGCTCCCGCCGCTCCTCAGTCCAGGCGGCGGCGCTCCCTCGCTCACTGATGGGTGCTCCAGTACTCGTCAGCGGCCTTCTGGATGGTCTCCAGGACTTCCTTGTAGCTGCCGGGCTCCGTCACGAACTTGCCGAACCCGTCCAGTGCGGCCGTCAGGACCGGCGGCGGCGTGGCCTCGAAGTACCGGTTGACCAGGCGGTACTGGCCGCTGCCCGCGTCCTTCGTGACGGTGCCGAGCGCCTTGTCCGAGATGCTCACCTTGGGGTTGGCGCTCACGTCTCCCCTGCTGCTCGCCCACTTCTCCTGCGCCTCCGACGTGGTCCACCACTTGAGGTACTTCTGGTTGGCGGCGGGGTCGGCGCCCTTGGTCAGCGAGCAGAGCGGGCCGCTCTCGAAGATCATCGAGGTCTTGGGCAGCGAGGGGTTGACGTTGGGGATGACGAAGAAGTCGTAGTCCTCGCCGGCCTTCATGTCGCGCTGGGTCATGCTGGTGTTGAACCAGGTGCCGAAGGAGACCATCGCCGCCTTGCCGTTCTTCAGCACGTCACCCGGGTCCGTTTTATCGCCAGGGTTGATGAAATATCCGGCGTCGATGAGGGACTTCCACTTCTCCATCACCTGGACCACGCCCGGGTCCGTGTACTTGGCCTTGCCGGTGGACAGGCGGTCGTACAGGTCGGGGTCGGAACCGGCCATGAGCTGCTCGAACCAGACGAAGGAGAACAGCACGCTGGTGTGGTAGAAGGCCTTGACGCCGTTCTTCTTCAGCGTGTCGGCCACCTTGACCAGGTCGTCCCACGTCTTCGGCGCGGTGAGCCCGTACTTGTCGAAGATCTTTTTGTTGTAGAACATGCCCCAGTACGCGACGTTCATCGGCACGCAGTACTGCTTGCCGTCGATCGTGTAGTACGGCGCGAGGTCCTTCGACAGGTCGCCGGCCTGGATCGCCTGCTGCCAGATGTCCGTGGTGTCGGCCACCTGCTTCTGCTTGACGATCTCTTCGAGCATCCCCCCGGTCTGCCAGGTGAACAGGTCAGGCTTGACGTTCGTGCGGAACGACGCCTTGATGAACGCCTGGTATTGGGCCGAGTCCGTATATCCCGTCGGCTTCATGCCCAGGCCGATGCTCTGCTTGGACAGGGCGCCCATCTGGTCGAAGTACTTCGTCCAGGCGCCCTTGTCGTTGTACAGGGTCAGCTCGCTCTTCTTCTGCGTCTCGGCGCCGTTTCCGCCGCAGGCGGTCAGGACGAGCGCCGCCACGCCGAGCGTGACCACACGTGACCGGAACATGGACCGGCCTCCTTGTTTCTTCAGGGGGATTGCAACCTGTGCTCTATAACCGTCTTGACGTCCACCAAGTGGGCCCGCATGCGCTCCTCGGCCTGCGCCGCGTCGCGTGCTTCGATGGCCTCCAGGATCGCCAGGTGCTCGTCGTAGTCGCGGCGCCGGTCGTCGAAGATCTGCAGGATCTCCTGCTGCTCGGGTCCGTGGACGGTGAGCAGCGAGTCGACGACCTCGTGCAGCACGCTGTTGCCGGCCAGCCGGGCCGTCGCCCGGTGGAAGGACATGTTCGCGTCGTGCAGGAGGGCGTCGTGGCCGCGCAGGTGCCTGCCCGCCTCTTCGAGCACCCGCTTGAGCGGGGCCAGCTCCTCGGAGTCCGCGTTGTGCGCGGCCATCGCGGCGAGCGGCGGCTCGATCACGATCCGCGCGCCGAGCAGCTCCAGGAGCTGGGCGGCGTGCATCTCGCGCATGTTGGGGTTGGGCAGGACGACCCGCTCGATGTCGGTTCCGACGTAGATGCCGGAGCCGTGCCGCATCTCGATGGCCCCGGTGGCCTCGAGCCTGCGCAGCGCCTCACGCAGTGTCGGGGTGGTGACGGCGAAACGCTGGGAGAGCTCCCTGGTCGAGGGCAGCCTGTCGCCCGGCCGGTGCCCTCCCGTACGGATGAGCTCCAGCATGCGCTCGGTCAGAGCGTCGGACAGCGTCGGCCGCGTTACCTCGGACATATCAAGTGATCTAATCACTTATTCGTGTGGGCGTCTATGATTTCGTCATGAGACGTGTGCTGGCGTGGATCGCGGCCGTCTTGGCGGTCCTGGCGCTGGTGGGGCTGGGTGGCGCGGGCTGGTATTACTCCGGGCTGGTGATCGACCCCTCGCACGGGGGATCGTACCCGCTGGAGGTGGTGGCCTTCGACGGCTCGAAGGTCACGCTGAAGGGCGGCTCCGACACCGCGGCGCCCGGCACGTACGGGCTGACCTGGCGCGACGCCAACGCCACGCTGGGGCGGGTGGTCTCCGTCGCCGGCGCCACGGTCGTCAGGGAGGTGACCCGCGTGCGGCGGGGCACGCTCGCGCCGGGCGTCCACGCGTACCTCGACCGCTGGATCTGGGGTCACGAGGACCCGCGCTCGGCGCTCGGCCTGCCGTACGAGAAGGTGTCGATCCGCGGCGAGTTAGGCGACTTCCCCGCCTGGCGGACCCCCGGCACCTCCAGGACCTGGGTGATCGCCGTGCACGGCCGCAACGCGAACGCCTCCGAGACCCTGCGCTTCCTACCCGTCCTCCATTCTCTGGGGATCCCGGTGCTGGCGATCAGCTACCGCAACGACGAGGGCGCGCCGGCGAGCGAGGACGGCACGTTCCACCTCGGCGCGACCGAGTGGCGCGAGGTCGCCGCGGCCATCTCCTACGCCCGCGGCCAGGGGGCGACCGGAGTGGTGCTGTACGGGTTCTCGATGGGCGGGGGCATCGCTCCGATGGCGGCCAGGATGTTACCCGGCGAGCCGATCAAGGGCCTGATCCTGGACAGCCCGGTCATGGACTGGAACGCGCCCATCGACCTGGGGGCGCGGCAGCGAGGGGTGCCGGGCTGGCTGGCCTCGGTGGGCAAGTTCGTGGTGGAGCGGCGTACGGGGATCTCGCTCGACGATCTCGACCACGTGCGGCACGCGAAGGAGTTCAGGCAGCCGATCCTGCTCTTCGTGGACGACGACGACACCAGCGTGCCCGTCGAGCCCTCGCTGCGGTTCGCGGAGCTCAGGCCGGACCTGGTGACGCTCGTACGCACGAAAGGCGGCGGCCACGTGGGCTCCTGGAACGTCGACCAGGCTCGCTACGAGCGAGCCCTCCGGGACTTCCTCACCGCTTCAGCAGCTTCATCATGATCTCGATCTGCCCCTTGCGCGAGGTCCGCACCTGCCCGGCCCACTGCTGAACGGCCGGGTTGGCCCCGCCCGCCACCTCGGCGGCGGCCAGCTGCACGGCGTCGTCCTGATGCGCGATGAGCAGGTTGAGCAGGTCGTGCTCGAAGCTCTTGGACTTCCGCAGCGCCTGGATCCGCTTGACGTCGGTCTCGGGCATGCCTCCGTGGTGGTCGTGCGCGCCGCTCGGGGGCGAGAGCGGCTGGTCCCAGGAGTGCAGCCAGCGCAGCATCCGCTCGACCTCGCTCTGCTGCGTGCCGGCGATGGCCGCGACCAGCGTCCGGAGCTCCGGCGTGGTGGCGCGCTCCGCCCCGACCTTGGCGATCTCGATGCCCTGCCGGTGGTGCGGCACCATCATCTGCACGAACATCACGTCCTCGGCGTTGACCGGGGCCTCCTGGGTCGGGGCCGGGCCGCAGGCCGTGATCAGCAGCAGGGCCGCTAAGGCGGGCAGCGCGCGCATAATCGATAGGAAACCTTCCTAAGGGTTTCCTGTCAGGCTACGTGACTTCGTAGCGAAGGTAAACGATCCCCGAGGGGAACGCCCGGGTTTCCAGCAGCCGGGTCCTGATGGAGGCGTCGAGCTGGGGGAAGAACGGCTTGCCCGCGCCCAGCACGAGCGGGTGGACGAAGATGCGGAACTCGTCCACCAGCCCGAGCCGCAGCACGCCGGCCGCCAGCGTGGCCCCGCCCAGGTCGAGGTCGCCGCCGTCCTGCCGCTTGAGCCTGGTCACCTCCTCCTCGAGGTCGCCGGTGACGAGCGTGCTGTTCCAGCCGACCTGGTCGAGGGTCTTGGAGAAGACGTACTTGGGCATGGCCCGCCAGATCCTGGCGAAGTCGACCTCGAGCGCGTGGGCGTCGGGGCTCTGGTCGGCGGTGGGCCAGTAGGCGGACATGTTCTCGTAGAGGCGCCGGCCGTACAGGGATCCGCCCATTTCGCGGGACATGTCGTTGATGAACGCGTGGACCTCCTCATCGGGCGCGGACCAGCCGATGTCGCCGTTCGGGGACTCCACGTAGCCGTCGAGGGAGATCAGCATCGAGTAGATGATTTTCCGCATGCCCTTAAGACTGCTCCGGACCGCGGAACTCATCGCCTTCTCGCGAGGAACTCCAGCGCCTCCCCGCTGTGGAACTTCGAGATCCCCAGCATGAACTCCCGGTCCGGGAAGTCGCCGTCGAGCAGCCGGAGCGGCCCGGCGGTGAGCGACAGATGCTGGGCCAGCTCGTACAGCCTCATCCGGCCCTCGTCCAGCCCGTGGACGCGCAGCCGTTCGTAATGCTCGTGGAACCGGATCCGCAGGAAGACGTGCTCCCATTCGACGTCGAAGAACATCGTGCCTTCGATGTCGATCAGCACCGGCGCGTCGTGGTCGTCCACCAGCACGTGATCGGGCCCGAGCTCCCCGTGGATGAGCCCGTGATCCGCCCGCGGCCGCACGCCCGCGGCCATCTCCCGCAGCGCGCTCTCGAAGTCCTCCCGGACCGCGCCGATCCGCCCGACCCGGACGGCCGCCTCGTCCAGGTCCCGCAGCGCGTGCTCCAGCACGACCTCGACCGCGGATCGCCGCCGGGTCCCCTCGATCTTCCCCACCCACGGGGCCCGCTCCCGCCCCATGACCTCAAGGCTCTCCGCCAGCCGATCCATCACCCGGCCCGCCCGCGCCGGGTCGTCGCGCAGCAATGCCTCCAGCGTCCCGCCGCGCACGTCCTCGACCACCACGACGTCGCCCGGACGGTCCACCAGGTAGACCTCAGGCACCCGCACCCCGAGGCCGCTCAACCGCCCATGGGCGACCTCGAAGAACCGCAGCCCGGACGCATGGCCGAACGGGGTCTCCGCGTCGGCGTTCGCCGCGGCGGGCCAGAAGTCCTCCTCCTGGGACCAGACGTAGACGATCGCGCCGGGCCCGTCGTCGTCGAACGCGAGCCGGTAAACACCCTTCTTGCTCCCGCCCCTGAGCCGCTCGACCCCTGCCGGTCGGCGCCCCTTCCCGAAGGCCGCTCGCGCGATCTCGGCGAACCGCTGACCATCCATCACATGCCCTTCATCGCTGTGCCGTGGATCCTCAAGCGCCCAGACTCCACATCCGGATGGTCCTGTCGGCGCCGCTCGAAATGGCGACAGGGGTGCCGTCGCTGCGTTTCCCGATCGCCAACGCGAATATCGCGCGAGTGTGCCCGGTGAAGGGCCCGCCGACGCGAGCTCCCGTGTCCAGGTCCCACACCGACAGGCCGCCGCCGTCACCGGAAACGATGACCGGGGAGCCGTCGCCTCGCTGCCCGACCGCGACCTCCATGGTGGTGTCGCTCTGGGCAGTGATGGATTCTCCGATGGGCTTGCCGGTGTCCAGGTTCCAGATCCGGATCGAGCTCTTGGGAGTGCTGTCCTCCTCGGCCGGAGAGCCCGGGACGTCAACGGTGACGGCCACCGGAGTGCCGTCGCCCCGCTTGCCTACGGCCAGCCCTTCCACCAGGCAGGTGCCGCATCGGCTGAGAGATTTGCTGAGGGGCTTGCCCGTGTTCATGTTCCAGATGCGCGCCCTGCCGTTGGTCGCGCCCGTGACGAACACAGGGGTGCCGTCGCTGCGATTGCCGGTCACCAGTTGGGTGACCGTGAACGCGAAGGGGTTGACGGACGGCTTGCCGATGAGTTTTCCCGTGTCCAGGTTCCAGATTTCGACGTCCCTGGTCAGGGCGTCACCGCTGGAGATGATGACCGGGGTGCCATCGCCGCGCCTGCCGGTCGTCACCGCCCAGACAAGCCCGTTCCGGGCCTTGAGGGGCTTGCCGATCGGCTTGCCGGTGTTCAGGTTCCAGATCCGTATGTCATCGGCCGCACCGGAGACGATGACCGGGGTCCCGTCGCTGCGCCTGCCGACGGCGACATCGTAGATCTCGCCCTTGTGGCCCTTGAGGGGCTTACCAAGGGCCTTTCCGGTGTCCAAGTCCCAGATCCGCACGGTCTTGTCGTAGCCGGCGGAGACGATGACCGGAGTGCCGTCACTGCGCTTGCCCACCGCCACCGCCTCCACCTGGGCTGTGTGCCCTTTGAGAGGCTTGCCGACGGGCGTGCCGAGGGAAGGGACATTTACCCGCGACAAGGCGGCAGCAGCCGTACCGGCCTGCTCGCCGGACGCGAGGCGGAAGTCGCTTCCCACTGCCGGATCAGACAATCCGGCGATCACCAACGCGCCTATTGCGATCGCTCTGGCCAACACGCTGCGGATTCCTCTCATAGTCCCAAAGCTGATCATCCAGATCGCCGCAACGTCAGCGACTGGAACCGGAGTTCGTCAGATCCCACGACGTGGAAATCCACCACCTCGAAAGTCCTGCGTGCGTACTCCTGGAGCTGCTCATCGCTGCGGAAAGAGAAGAACCGAGGAGGATGATGATCATCCTCCTCGAAGGGACCCTCACCCGTCACGCTGCCTCCGCCATAAACGCCGAGAAAGAAGAGGCCACCGGGCCGCATCAGCGTGTGGATCGCATCCAGTACCGCTGGAAGGTCGCTGTTGGGCACATGCAGCAAGCAGTTCAGCGCGTACACCGCGTCGAACGAACACGGCGCGAAATCGAGGCTCAGAAAGTCCATGACATGGGCTTCGACGCCCTTCTCCCGGCAGAGAGCCACCATGGCGGGCGACAGATCGACGGCCACGACCTCCAGGCCGTTTTCCTGAAAGTACGCACTGTCCTGGCCCGTTCCGGCGCCGACCTCCAGCAGTCGCCCGCGACGGTCGCCCCGCAGACGGCTCAGGAACGCCTCCCGCTCCGCCAGCTTCCACGGGGCTTTGCCGCCGACCTCACGTCGCTCGGCGCCACCGTCATATGCCGTTCGGAGGGGGCCGATCACGTCGTCGTAGCGCACGCTCATCGCGCCATGATGCCCTACGAGAGATCTTCGACAACAGGCACCCGTTGGCCTGGAGCCGCCTTGGGGACGGCAAGACCTGCGACCGCCAGGGCGGCACGAGCCGGCTGTCCTACGAGGCGTCGTGGACGACCAGAGCCAGCTGAACCCGGTTGTCCAGGCCCGCCTTGGTGAGGATGCGGGAGATGTAGCCCTTGACCGTGCCCACGCTCATGTGCAGCTCGCCGGCGATGACGGCGTTGGTCTTGCCCTGCCCGACCGCGAGCGCCACCTCCCGTTCGCGCTCGCTGAGCGCCGACAGCACCCGCCGGGCGTCTGCCCGCCGCCGGTTGTCCTCCTCGGGCACCAGGTGGGCGATCAACCGCCGGGTGACGCTCGGCGACAGGCTGGGCTCGCCGGCGGCGACGCGCCGGATCGCCTCGACGATCCCCTCGGGCGGCGTGTCCTTCAACAGGAACCCGCTGGCTCCCGCGCGCAGCGCCCGGAACACGTGCTCGTCGGCGTCGAACGTGGTCAGGATGATGACCTCCGGCGCGTCCTGGCGGGCGCGCAGCCTGCGGGTCGCGTCGATGCCGTCGAGGCCGGCCATCCGGATGTCCATCAGCACCACGTCGGGAGAGTACTCGCCGACCGCGGCCTGGACCTGCGCGCCGTCCGCCACCGCGCCCACCACCTGGAGGGCGGGCGCGCCCTTGAGCATCAACGTCAGCCCGGTACGGACGAGCGCGTCGTCGTCGACGATGAGCACCCGGATCGCGGCGGACGCACCCCCGGGCGCGCTCGCGGACCCACTCACGGGCGGACCCGCAGACCCGCTCACCGGCTCACTCATGGGGCCGCTCACGTGGCCATGGTAGCCGCGCCGCCAGCCGGAACCCGCCGCCTTCGGTACGTCCCCGCTCCAGACGCCCGCCCGCCAGCGATACCCGTTCCTCCAGCCCGGCCAGCCCAGCTCCGCCCCCGGTCGTGGCCAGCTCCGCCGCCGCCTGCCCGGCGGCCGGCGGGTTGCGCACCTCGACCGTCAGCTCCTCACCGGCCGCGCCGGAGACCACGACGGTGACGGGCCGGCCGGGCGCGTGCTTGCGCGCGTTGGTCAGCCCCTCCTGCACGACGCGGTACGCCGTGCGCCGCGTCGTCTCCGGCAGGTCGGCGAAGCGTACGTCGTGCTCATGCAGCTCGATGCGCATCCCGGCCCGCCGCGACTCCTCCACCAGCGGCGCGAGCCCGGTCAGCGGGAGCTCGGC
The DNA here is from genome assembly GCF_040680035.1 of Nonomuraea sp. NPDC052116. Classification (NCBI taxonomy): domain Bacteria; kingdom Bacillati; phylum Actinomycetota; class Actinomycetes; order Streptosporangiales; family Streptosporangiaceae; genus Nonomuraea; species Nonomuraea sp. NPDC052116. Next base: position 334,402 of record NZ_JBFAWA010000007.1, read on the forward strand.
CGACGGGCTCTCGCGCAGCACGGAGATGACCGCGCGCAGCTCCTGCAGGGCCTGGTGGGCGCTGGTCCGGATCACCCCGGCCGCCTCGGCGACCTCGTCCGGCCTGGCACCGGCATTGAACTCCAGCGCCCCGGCGTGCACCGCCAGCAGCGACAGCCGGTGGGCGAGCACGTCGTGCATCTCGCGGGCGATGCCGAGGCGTTCGGCGCGGCGGGCCTCCTCCGCGCGCAGCCGCTGGTCGGCCTCGGCGCGGCGGGCCCGTTCCGCCAGTGACGCCAGCAGCTCCCGCCGGGTCCTGGCCAGGATGCCCCAGCCCGTGATCGCCCCGCCGAACAGCACGCCGACCAGCGCCCACACCGGGTACGGCGCCAGCCCCGGCGGCCGCCAGGCGAACCTGACCAGCGTCGCCGCCACCCACGCCACCCCCACCGCGACGGCCACGGGCGGTCGCCGGTACAGCGCCGCGACGAGCGCGGCGATCCCCGCGGCCACCGACGCGGCCGCGGCCGGGACGGACAGCGCGATGACGACCAGCGAGGCGGCCACCGGCCACCGCCGGCACAGCCACAGCCCCACGCACGCCAGAGCCCCGCCGGCCACGTCGGCCCACTGGTACCAGCCGGGCGTCCCGGGGACCAGATCCCCCCAGACCACCGCCCCGGCCCCGGCCACGGCGAGCACGATGCCACCGGCCCCGACCGCCCAATCACGCGGCGACCGCCCCGCCCTCGGCCGCTCACCCGCCCCCGATCCCCAGCCACTCCCGGCTGCGCGGTCCCGTCCCGAGCCGCCATCGTCTGCGGCTTCTCCATGCCTCCAGGGTTCGCCGTCCCGGCGGCCCCCGTCCTGGCCCTGTGCTGCGAACACAACCGCAGATCGTATCCGCCGCCCTTACACCTGGTAAGCAACCAACGTCACCATCGCCGCCCCGCCATGGCAACCAAAGTCACCACCCGGAAGCGACCGAAGAGGCCATGGACCGGCCTGGCGGCAGCAGCGCCCCGCGCCCGCCGCAGGAGACGGTAGGCGCATGGTCACTTCACGAGCACGCGGCCGGTGGGCCGCGCTCCTGCTGGCCGGGCTCACCCCGGTCGTCGCCGAGCTCACGCTCGGCAATCCGCCCCTCCGCCAGGCGTGGCTGCTGCTGCTGTGGGTGCCGATCTACGGCGCCGGCACCGTACTGATCCGCGAGCTGGTACGCCGTACCGGCCGGGGCTGGCTCGCCATCCTGCTGCTCGGGGCGGCGTACGGGATCGTGGAGGAAGGGCTGGCGCTGCAGGCGCTCACCAGCCCGACCATCTACGGCGTGGCCGACTGGGCACCCAGGATCCTCGGCCTCAACAGCGCCTACACCGAGCTGAACATCCCCTACCACGCGGTCTTCAGCGTGGCGCTGCCGATCCTGTTGGTGGATCTCATCATCCCGGATCTCCGCCATCGTCCCTATCTGGGGCGAACCGGGCTGGTCGTGGCGGGGGTGGTGTTCGTGCTGGGCGCCCTGCTGCTGCGGTGGACGACGGCCTTCATCGACCCCGGTTACCAGGCGCCGCCGGCGGTGCTGGCGGCGTTCGTGCTGGCCATCGCGGTGCTCGCGGTGATCGGGCTGCGGTTCGTCCCCCGCCCGACGGACGTACCGCCCGCCGCGCCCCGGACGGTTCCCGCGCCGCCGGCCGTCGCGTGCCTGGCCGGGGTGGTGGCGTTCGGATATCTCGCGCTCCTGTTCCCCTTCGGCGGCGCCCGGCACCCGGCCTTCACCCAAGGCGGCTGGGTGGCGATCCCGATGGTGGCTGCGGCACTCCTGGCGGTGGTGGCAGCGGTACTGCTGCGCCGATGGACGGCACACGGCGGATGGCACGACCGGCACAGCCTGGCGCTGGCCGGTGGGGCGCTCGTGGCGCACACCGTGTTCGGGGTGATCGCCAACGGCGAGAACACCACCGACCGCCTGTCGCTGGCCGCGCTCGGACTCGTCATGACCGCCCTGCTGGCCCTGCTCGCCCGGCGCACGCGAAGCGCCATTGACTCGTCGGGGCGCGCTTGAGAGCGCACAAACCCCCATGACCGGTGGCAACCCCACCCAGACCGCAGGGCCGCCAGGCCGAGGACCGGAAGCGGGGCGGCCGAGATTTTCGACACCCCGCATCAGGCGCTCCTGTGGTCCGGCGTATTGGGTGACCTGCGGGGATGCTGAGCATCGATAGATGCCATACCTTGATCATCTCGCGCATGTCCCACGCCTGGAGGTTATCGGGAGGGGCAGCCCAAGCTTTGTGCTGCACGTGCAACAGCCACTCGAAACGGGAGATCTTCTTCACCATGAGTGCCCAGTACGCATGGTCTGAACGCTTCCCCGCACGGCATCCGGTGACCGAGGGTTCTGGCCACCCGGCGGTCAGTCCACTGGGCGACGAGCAAGTCTCCGGCAACATGAGAGGGGAGTATGTAGCCGACACCCTTCTGGCCGGGTATTGGGACGATGGAGTCGTTCTCCTCAATCCGCACGTCAGCACCTCTGAAGCTGAGTGGGAAGCCTGGTATCTCGCGCCACGGCTGGCTGGTGCTAGGCGCTACAGGTCCTTCTGGGACCTCGCAATGGACGAGCTGAGAATGCGATACCCGAGTTGATGTCCCATTCGTCGTGAGCTTCGCCGACTCGGGTCCTTCGTGGCGGCGGTCATGCGCGTGGGCGGCGCTGGCCGCGACCGGCCGAAGAGCCGCAGCGCGACCAGCCCGCCGAGGAGGTGACCTGCCTTTGCCATCCATGATCGAACGCCCTCGTTGCCACCCCGCTTCGTCACCCGGTCGGGCCGGCAGGACCTTCGAGCGCCACGCACAAAGATGCAGCTCAGCGCGCCCAGCGTCTCAGAAGTGCGCGCCTACAGGGATGGCCCGCAAGCCTGCACGCGCGGGCCACAGCGAGCGAAGAGAAGCCCGTGGTCAGCAACAGTTGGCCGAGGTGCTGACCGGCTCGGTGGCCTGCTCGCCGGCCGGGGTGCAGCAGGCCGGATCGGCTTCCTTGGTCAGGGTGTCGGCGTCGCCCTTGACCACGTACACCTCCCATGGCTCGGCGCCAGGACCGTGTACCCAGACCTTGTCCTGCAGGGCATAGCAGCAGGAGGTGTCGTCCTCCTCGAAGGTGGCCAGCCCGGCGTCCTTGAGCCGCTGGGTGGCGGCGTTGACCTGGGCGGTGTCCTCGACCTCGACGCCGAGGTGGTCCATGCGGGTCGGCTCGCCCTCCTCCCCCTCGATGAGCACCAGCTTGAGCGGGGGTTCGGCGATGGCGAAGTTGGCGTAGCCGGGGCGGCGCTTGGCCGGTTCGGCGCCGAACAGCTTGGAGTAGAAGGTGATCGAGCCTTCCAAGTCGGCGACGCGGAGGGCGAGCTGGACACGAGACATGACGGTCTCCCATCGTTGTTTCGACGGATGTCTAAGTAGTGCCGAGTTTGCGCCCCTGCTTAGGAATCTGTCAAATTAGAGATATGTCGAAACAGGAGCTGCCGGTGCTCGCCTCCGAGTGCTGCGCACAGCTGATCGCGGAGCCGATCGCTGAAGACGAGGCTGCGGAGATGGCTCGCGTGTTCAAGGCGCTCGGCGACCCGATCCGGTTGCGGCTGCTGTCCATGATCGGCGCGCAGGAGAGCGGCCGCCAGATCGGTGACGGGGTGTGCGTGTGTGAGTTGACCGGCGCCTTCGCGGTCACCGCGCCGACGATCTCGCATCATCTCAAAGTGCTACGTGAGGCCGGCCTGATCGACAGTCAGCGGCGCGGCACCTGGGTCTACTACTGGATCATCCCGGCCACGCTGAAGCGCCTGACCGGCGTACTGGCCCTGCCCGAGACGCTTGTCGCGGACGTGCGGTGAACCTGGCACGCCGGGCACTTGCCGAGTTCGCCGGCACCGCCGCCCTGGTGGCCGTGGTGGTCGGCTCCGGCATCATGGCAACCGATCTTTCGCGTGACGTCGGCGTACAACTGCTGGCCAACAGCCTGGCCACGGCGGCAGGTCTGGCGGTGCTCATCTTGATCCTCGGACCCGTGTCCGGCGCGCACTTCAATCCGGTCGTCTCCGTGGCGGCCTGGGTGCTCACCCGACGCGACGCTGCCCCGGCGATGCGCGGACGGGACGTGGCGGCCTACCTGCCCGCCCAGGTCGCCGGAGCCGTCGCGGGGGCAGTGCTGGCGAACGCCATGTTCGCGCTCCCGGCCGTTCAGATCTCGGCTCGTGACCGGTCGGCCCCTCACCTGCTGCTGGGTGAGGTGGTGGCCACCGCGGGGCTCATCGTGGTCGTCTTCGCGTTGGCCCGGCAAGGCCGCGCCGCACTCGCCCCGGTCACGGTCGGCGGCTACATCGGCGCCGCCTACTGGTTCACCAGCAGTACGAGCTTCGCCAACCCCGCCGTCACCCTGGGCCGGGCCTTCACCGACACCTTCGCCGGGATCGCCCCTGCTTCGGTGCCCGCTTTCATCGTCGCCCAACTGGCCGGAGCCGCGCTCGGCGGCCTGCTGCTGGTCGCGCTCTACCCGAACAGTCCGCAGCCCGCCGCGGAGCCCGTCCCCGCCTCTGCCTACCAGCCTCGATAGGAGGAACCCGTGCCGGACCAGATCGACGCGCCGCCGCAGGTGTTGTTCGTGTGCGTGCACAACGCGGGCCGCTCCCAGATGGCCGCCGCCTTCCTGACCCACCTGGCCGGCGATCGGGTACGCGTGCGTTCGGCCGGTTCCGCGCCTGCCGATCAGGTGAACCCGGCCGTGGTGGAGGCGATGGCAGAGCGTGGCATCGACATCTCGGCCGAGATTCCCAAGGTGCTCACCGTCGATGCCGTACAGGCCAGCGACGTCGTGATCACCATGGGCTGCGGCGACGCCTGCCCGATCTTTCCCGGCAAGCGCTACGAGGACTGGGTGCTGGACGACCCGGCCGGGCAAGGCGTCGAAGCCGTACGCCCGATCCGGGACGCGATCGAGGCCCGCGTACGTGCGCTGATCTCTGACCTCACCTCCACTCCCGCAGACAGGTGAGCCTGGAGGGGACGGCCCATGGGCCAGCCATCGAGTCCATGCGTGCCGCCCATGCCGATCAGGTGCCGGCCGTCTGCCAGCTCGGCATCGACGAAGGCCAGGCCACCTTCGAGACCACCGCCTGACCTGGGCCCAGTTCGACACATCCAAGCTGCCCGACCATCGCCACGTCGCCCTCGACGGCACGCCTGATCGGCAACTCGGCTGGATCGCCGCGTCGGCGTCTCGTGAAAGCAAGAACGTAGACACTCAGAAGCCCTCCGCGATCACGCGGGTGGGCTTCCAGCCTGGAGCCGCCTTGGGGTTCGAACCACAGACAGTGGAAGACCACGTCTCCGGTGATGACCTCCGCGCCCACCGCCTTGCCGCTCGCGGAGAGGATCTCCCAAGTTCCGGTGCCTTTGGCTCTGGCGGGTGAGGTGGCCGTCGAGACCCCGTACTTGTTGCCGTCGTTGGCTGTAGCCGTTTTGCAGGAATGAGTTACTGTCCGCCCAGCCACATAAGCCCCGCGTTTGAGCCCTCATGGATGCATTCGAGGGGTCGTCGCAACAACCGATCAGTCGTTGGCAGCAAGAAACATGGCGAGACGCCGATCTGGGATACCCCAGTCGAGCGCCTGCGTTCTTGTTCGACCCAGCACCAGAAGTCCTGAGGTTGACCCTAAAACCAATAGTGACTGTCAGTAATTGTTTAACTACTATGCACTGAGGCTCGCTGGGGGAAAGTCTCCACGCAAGCTGCGAGGAGGTCCTATGCGCCGTCTCACCACCGTCGCCGCTCTCGCAATAGGGTGGACACTCGCCGTCACCGCCTCCGCATCCGCCGCACAAGGATGGGTGACCCTGTGGTTCTCCGATGGGAGAGCATATGCCCTCGAAAACCCCGCCGAGGGATGCCACCCCGTCGACTCTGCCGTACGGGCCTACAACAACACCAACAGCGTGGTGATGCTGTTCCCCGAGGGCGACTGCCAGGGACCGCGTTTCTACATGTCCCCGGGCGCCGTCGACTGGCTCCCCTTCACCGCGGCCAGCATCTACGTCTACCAGTAGCGCCACCTCACCACCGCGTTCTGGTACCCATGGCAGATGTTCCTCATATCCGAGTCGCCTTGCCCGGGAGCAAGCTGCGACGACCCGAGCCCTGCAACAACTGATCAGGCGTTCGCGGCAAGGAGCAATGCGGGACGCCTCCTGAGGTGAGTACCGAGAACGCGAAGAAGCCTCGCCCGCCGACGCACCAGCGTCCGAGGCTTCTGCTTGTGTCCCTTCCGGGCGTGCTGGCCTGCGGCCCGTCATCTTGATCCGAACGGTTTCGGCCGAAGTTGTTCAGGTCTTGTTGTCGGTGAACCGCATGCGCACGGCTGGCGGGTCCGCTCAGGTGAGGAGTTTCGCGAGCTGGGCCATCTCGGTTGGTGGGTCGATCACCGGTTGGATGAGCAGTTCGTCGATGCCGGCCTGTTCCAGGGTGGTGATGCGGGCGCGGAGGTCGTGGCGGGTGCCGACCAAGGCCAGGGTGTTCATCAGTGAGGGCAGGATCAGGTCCCGGTCCTCCGGTGCGATGCGTTCGAGGTAGTTGGGGTAGAGCTTGGTGTGCCGGTCGGGTGCGGTGGCGGTGGTGCCGCGCCGGTCGAGGAGTCGCCGCACCGCCTCGCGTTCCCCGGGGCCGAGTTGGTCGGCGAAAGCACGTGCGTCGGCAGCGGTGTCGGCGGCGGCCTTCGGTCCTAGCGCGGCCACGACGAACTCGATCGGGTCGGCCGTGTTCGCGTGCGCCCCGGTGTGCAGGAATCGGACGTTACGGACTCGGTCACCTTCGCGGTACTCGATGGTGCGTCCGGCGCACAGGTTCTGCAGCGCGGCGGTGAAGTTCTCCATCGTGGCTGCTGTGGTCGGCCGCATGCCCAGGGTGCGCCGGGCGGTGTTCCCGGTGCCGATCCCGCAGATGATCCGGCCTGGTGCCAGGGCGTTGAGGCTGGCGAACGCGCTCGCGGCGGCCGGGGCCGAGCGCAGCGCCGGTGAGGTCACGCCGATGCCGAGCCTGATGCGGCTGGTGGCCTTCGCACACAGTCCCAGGGCGACGAAGGGGTCGCCGTGGACCATCGGGGTGTCGTTGAGCCAGAAACTGTGCAGGCCCAACTCCTCGGCCTGTACGGCGAGGTCCTCCACGCCGGGGTGTGCGGTGACCACGACGCCTGCACGCATCACAACCTCCAAGGCGCAAAGAATCGAACGTACTGAGCCTGACACCAGACGGTGGATCGAGCACGTCGAGGTCGATGGGACAGTCGGCTGTCGTTCCACGACATCGAAGGCGGAACCCGACGACTCAACCTGAACACCGACACGACGCCGGGAGTTTCGGTTCGGGTGGAACCTGTGGCTACATGCCTACGCGTGGAGGGATGAGGGCGCATCCCACGACATCAGGTCCGCACCGTGATCACGGCTTATCTCCCGAAAGACCTATGCCTCGTGCCATAGGAATGTTGTCCCATGACGGTACTGGTGCGCGGTACCCCTGTGTCGAGAACGCACGAGCCCAGAACAGCACGCAGAAGCCCTCCGCGATCTTGCGGAGGGCTTCTGGCCTGGAGCCGCCTTGGGGATTCGAACCCCAGACCCCTTCATTACGAGCAAAATCAAGGACCTGCTCATCCTCCCCCGCCGAGGAGGTGGCCTGCCTTTTGCCGTCCGTCAGAGTCCGTGGACGTCCATGATCGAACGTCCTCGTTGTCACCCGGTCGGGTCGGCAAGACCTTCGAGCACCAGGGGCAAAGACGCGGCTCAGCGCGGCTTTGCCGACCCGATCGGTCCCAGGCCGCATGCCTGGTGGGCGACAGGCTCACGGCTGGGTGACGGCACCCTGCGCCACCGCCCCTTGATCCTATGAGATCCATTCGGCAGGGCACTGGACGCCGTTTGGACTCATTCCTTCAGTTCGGTCTTGGCGGCGAACAGAGTTCCCCGTTCCGTGCCCTGTCCCCGGCGAATGTTCAGCCCCTCCTTGCGGAAGCTGATCCATCCTTCACCGTCAGTCAGTCCCCGCACGATTCTGGTTTTCACGATGTCGTGGGTCGCATAACCGACGTCCAGATGAGTCAGGTGACTGTCGTCCTTTCGGTGGACTTTGAGCCCCTCCACGGGGAAGGTGATCCATCCGTCGTCGGCGCTTCTTCCTTGCACCCATTCGGTGTTGATGCCGTTGAGATCGGCCTTGTCGGCGTGCACGGTTCCCCAGGCGTGCCCGGCTCCCTTACGCACGTCCAGCCCGTCCTTGGAGAAGCCGATCCATCCGTCGTCGGTGCTTCTCCCCTGCACCCATTCGGTGTTGATGCCGTTGAGATCGGCCTTGTCGGCGTGCACAGTTCCCCAGGCCCCGCTTCCGTTGCGGACGTCGAGCCCGTCCTTGGGGAAGGTGATCTTTCCGTCGTCGGCGCTCCTCCCCTGCACCCAACCGGTGTTCACACCGTTGAGATCGGCCCTGTCGGCAGTCACGGCCCCCCGCCCGCCAGAGTTGTCCGAGATCTCCACCCCTGTACCGGTGAAGGTGACGCGCCCCTTCTTTCCGTCCGCCGCCCCCTGGACCCAGGGCGTGTCAATCCCGGTGGTGGCGGTGAGCGTTTCCAAGACGGGGAAGCGCACTTGGACGGTGGTGGTGAGGAAGTGCTGCTTCTGGGTGACGGGGTCGGTGGCGACGAGCGTGTAGGTGGTGGCCCGCTTCGGCGCGTCGGGCGGGGTCCAGGTACGCGTGTCCGAGGAAATGTCCTTCTGCCCGCCGGGGAACAGGATCTTGTAGTCGAATTCGGGGGACCCCTCCCAGCTCAGCGTGAGGTTTTCGCCGGCGCCCACCATGCCCTTGTCCGGGTGGAAGTCACGCGGCGCCGGAATCTCCTTCGGAGCGGTCTTGACCAGCGCCACCGACGTGTAGCGGGTGTGCTCCCCGTCATCGTCTTCGGTCTTCTCCCTCACCGTCAGCACGGCCGGCCCGGCGGTGGCGGCAATGGTGACGTTCTCCATCGTCAGCACCAGGTAGTCGCCGGGTTTGAAAGAAGCTACGCCCCCGCTCTTGGGGGTGACTTCAAAGACGTTGGTGTCCCGCTGCGGGTCGACCTTCACCTCCTGGGTTGTCGCCTGGGTCCCCCACCGGTTGTCGGTGTACTTGCCCTTCATCTCCGGGAGGTTCGGGGTGAGGTCGCCAACGCCGTCGCCGACGGGCACTCTCACCTCGATCCTGGACCAATCCGTCCTCCTTGCGGTGTTGGTGATGACCAGGTACACCGTCCCTGTGGATTTGGACCTCCGTCCGGCCGCTGACGCCTCCACGGACGCCGGGTCGGTGAAGACGGTGTAGGTCAATGCGGTCATGATCACGACTCCTTTTTTGGAGGACGGCACAGGCCGATGAGCCGCCCGCCCCGAGAGCACCGGGGGCAGGACAGGCGGCGACGCTGGGACACATTCGAAACCCCCCGCTTGGAGATACGCCCCAGAAGATCGCCCTTTAGATCCAAACGTGCGCATTGGAGCGCGACAATAGAACGCGAGGCGGCCATAGCAGGGCGATTCAGCAATACCTTCAGCGTCTTGACAAGCATTCGGTCCATGCGCCACTGGCGCGCCGCAAATGCCTGCCAAGCCGTGCGCCTGCGCGAGTGTCCCGGTTGCCGTCAGGATGGATGGCGTAAAGCCGGAACCCCGCCTCTCTTACGAAGTACGGGCCGTCCTCGATGCTCAGGCCATGTGGCTGTGGCTCCCCGAGAAGCCGCTCATGCGCAGGCCTCTGGTCTTTTCCCGAGGACTGGGGCACGCACTTCCCGCCGGCTCGTTCACCGCGGCCCTCGCCGAGCTGATCGCCCTTCAGTCAACCCCCGGCCCCCGAGCGCGGTGAAACAATCTCCGCACGAGCACTCTCGCTGAACGACTCCGCGCCGGAGCAGGCCACTACCCAAGCATGATCGCCGCCGTCGAACTCCTCATCGCCGACACCCAGAGCGCGTGGCTCGACAAAGAGGAATTCACCGACGTCTTCGTGTACGAGCACGAGGACAAAGACAAGGCAGTCCGAGTGGGTCGACAGCGGCTATTTCGGAGACAGTAACGTCAACAACCTAAGCCGCTCCATCCTGGAGTTCGCCATCGCGCTCGGCGAGGAGCGCTACTTCTTCGATGCCATGGACAACCAGCGACGCAGCGCACTCGCCGCCGCAACAGCCCGCGTCACCGCGCCGCTAATTGGTCTTCAAGCTCCGGACGACGGCTGAACTTTCGGCCAGCACCCTGGTCATCTCCACCTCCGCGGGGACGGGCATGGACGGCTACAGCGGGGACGGCGGCCCGGCCACCAACGCCAAGCTGCACAGCCCTGAGGGCCATTACTACCGGGCCCCATAGAAGCTCGCGTGGGTGGGCACCCCGGCGATTGCCGGTCTAGTCGCTGTCCTGGGCGATGAACTCGGCGTAACCGTCCGCGTCCCAATTGAAATCGGACTTGGGCTTGTGGTCATGGATCTCCATCTCAAACAGCCAGCCCTCGCCGTAGGGGTCCCTGATGAGTAGCTCCGGAGTGTTGGCGAGCTCGGTGTTGACGGCGACGACTTTCGCCGCGACTGGTGCGCAGAAATCGCTCCAGCCCTCGTCAGGAGCAGCATCCCCGTCCTCCCACTCCTCGTCAGCATCCCCCTCCTGACTCCAACTGACCCGACCGAAGTAGTCACCCAGCTCGACATAGCTACCTACCTCAGGCAACTGCACCTGCAGCCCTCTGTCGGGGATCTGACCTATGAAGAAGGCGGTGAAGCCGACCCTCACCCGGTCGCCAGGCGTGTCCAGCTTCCTGTTGCGCTCGAACCACTCCCCGTTGCCCCACATGTGCAGCTCACCGGCGTACAGGCGATCCTGGGGGTATTCGCTCACTTCTTCCTCCCGCAGAAAGGCAAACCGAACTCTTCTGATCTTCGCCCGGCGGTGGCCGTGGTGTCGAGGGACGACGTCTCTGGGCGGCGCGGTGCTCCCGACGCTGACCCGGCCGTGCCGCCGTACGTGGCCGTGTGGCGGTGCATCCGGACTGGCGGGGACACGTCCCGGCGCACTCTGGCGCTCCCACAGCGCCGTGTCGAAGCGCTCAAAGCACAGAGGGTTCAGCAGGAAGCGGCGGGCAAGCGGTGGATGGAACCCGGGCTCGTGTTCGCCTCGACCGTGGGCACACCTCTCGACTCCCATAACGTGCGGCGCGCTTTCGGCGCGCGTCATCGCCAAGACCGACCTCGACCCCGACAAGTGGACGCCCCGAGAACTGCGGCACAGCTTCGTGTCCCTGCTCTCAGACCAAGGCATCCTCTTGGAGGAGATCTCCCGGCTGGTCGGCCACAGCAGCACGGCGGTGACCGAGCTGGTCTACAGGAAGCAGATCCGTCCCGTACTCCAGGAGGGCGCGGTGGCCATGGATAGACACTCAGAAGCCCCCCGCGATCACGCGGGGGGCTTCTGATCTGGAGCCGCCTTGGGGATTCGAACCCCAGACCCCTTCATTACGAGTGAAGTGCTCTGGCCGACTGAGCTAAGGCGGCGTGCTCTGCGACTTGCAAGAGTCTACAGGAGCTGGAGGGGTCCTCGCTCCCCTCGATCACGCCTCGGCCGGATCCCCGTACGTCGAGTCGTACGCCTTGCGCGGCGCGCACACGCTGGCCTTCGAGCAGGCGCAGCGCCGCCCCCCGTCGTTGAGGCGCACCACCACGGAGTCCGACGGGACGTTGTGGCCGACCACGACACCAGGCCCCTGCGGGGTCTCCACGTTCGCCCCCGCCCGGGGGGCCGAGGCGCGGAACTCCTGGTAGAGCGGGTGTTCGTACTTCAGGCAGCACATGAGCCGCCCGCACGCCCCAGCGATCCGCAGCGGATTGACCGGAAGGTCCTGGTCCTTGGCCATGCGTACCGAGACCGGCTCGAAGTCCTTCAGGAACGTGGCACAGCACAGGTCGCGGCCGCAGGGCCCGATGCCGCCCTGCAGCCGCGCCTCGTCCCTCGGTCCGATCTGCCGCAGCTCGACCCTGGCCCGCAGGTTGCGGGCCAGGTCGCGGACCAGGGCGCGGAAGTCGACCCGGTGCGGCGCCGAGAAGTAGACCGTGTAGACGTTGTCCTCGTCGAGGTAGTCGATCCCGACCACCTTCATCGGCAGCGTGTGCCGCTTGATCAGCCGTTTCGACACACTGCGGGCCTCGGCCCTGCGGCGCTTGTTGGTCTCGTCGCGGGCCAGGTGCTCCTCGCCCGCCAGACCCGCGCACAGGGGGAGGCCGTCGACGTCCTCGCTCGTGTACTGCGGCGCCCAGACGCACTCCGCCACCTCGGGGCCCGAGTCGGTCGGCACGAGCACCTTGTCGCCCACCTTCGGGCTGTGCTCGCCGGGATCGAGGTAGTAGAGCCTCCCGTAACGGGTGAAGCTCACGGCCATGATCATTCCCATGGGCTCGAGCTCGCCTCCTGACGCCTAGGGGTCGCACGACCTTCCCTGCCACATTACGTGTGCCGCGCGCGGAGAGTGAGGGGGGAGCCGGATCACTTTTCCACCGGACACACCTTGCTCTCGGGCAGGGTCAACCCGTAGTAGTACCTCAGCCGGGTGCCGTCATTCACGCATCGGTGCAGAACCTGGCTCACCCCTGGTTCCCGCCTCAGCCTGTTGACGGCCTTGCTCCAGTCGGCGTCAGGCATCAGCAAGATCCTGAACGATTGGGGCATGTCACTGACTTTCGTGGCGTCGATCAGCGCCTTGTTGGCTTTGTACACGCGGCGGAAGTTCTCGTATGCCGTCGTCTGATCCTCGAAGAACACCTCTTTGGCGCCGGGCATCGAGATGATCAGCTTCCGGATGGCCTCCCTCTGCGCGGGCGTGACGCCCTTCCCGTCCCTCGTGACGACGGGGCCGCCTTTACCGTCGGACTTATGCTCGGCGCCGCAGGACGGCATGGCCGACGAGGGAGTGCAGAGGAAGACCGTCACATCCCATTTGTCCGCCGGAGTGGAGCCGTAGGGCGTCACTTCCTGAACGGTCGAGATCCCGGGCACCCCACGCAGCGCCTCCTGCACACGGCGCGGATCGGTGCCCTTCGTGAGGGTCAGCCCGAACGAAGCGGGGAGGTCATCGACGTCGACGGCGGCCAGCAGGGCCTTGTTGCGCGCGAAATCGCGCCGGAAGTTGTCGTACGCCGCGGTCTGATGCGTGTAGCTCACCTCTGTGACCCCCGGCGCCTTCCGCGCCGCCGCCGCGATCTCCTGCGTCTCCTCCTCGCTGACAGCGCCCTTGCACGCCGTCTGCTCCCGGTCCGACGACTTCGCGCACAGGAAGACGATCATCTTCCGCCCGTCGCCCGCCGGATCGGCCGCCACCGCCCGGTCCTCGTCACCCGGACCGCTCAGCAGCCCGACAGTGGTCGCCGCCCCCGCGAGCACCACGGTCGCCGCCACCGCCACCAGCCGGAAATCCACCCTGAACCGCCGCCGCTCCGACGCCCTCAGCGGCCTGAGCGTGGCGGCGTCCACCGTCGCCCCCGCCTCGGCGAGGGCCTCCCGCAGCCTGTCTTCCATGGCGCTGTTCATGAATCCTCCCCAAGTGCCCGGCCGAGGGCGGCCAGCCCCCGCGCGATCGTGGACCTGACCGTGCTGGCGCCGATCCCCATGGTGTCGGCGATCTCCTGGTCGGACAGGTCGAGGTAGTAGCGGAGCGTGAGCGCCTCCCGCTGTCTGCGCGGCAGCTCACGCAGGGCGAGCAGCACCCCGCGCCGCTCCTCGCCCACCAGCGCGGCGCTCTCCGCCGACCAGACGGGCGGTTCGTACGGCACCGCCCGCCGGAACACGGTCGCCCGCCTGCGCAGCACCGACCGGCATCCGTTGAGCACCGCGGAGCGGACATAGGCCAGCGCCTTGTCGGCGTCACGCAACCGGCCACGCCCGGCATGGGTGCGCGCGAACGCCTCCTGCACGACGTCTTCCGCGGTCGCCTGATCGCCGACCATGATCAGGGCAAGCCGCACGAGGCCCACATGGTGCTCGGCGAAGATCGATGCCACGTCTATTCGCTGCCGCGCCCGGGCCTCTTGTTGGGTGAGTAGTTCGACTTCCACGTATCAGAGACGCCCGTCAGCCCCATCTGCTGCTCGCGTCACCCGACGGGTTCACTGACGCGGCGCGCAGACCTCGCTGTCGGGGAGGTTACTGCGCCCGTACTCCACTACCAGCTTGAGCTGGGCGTCCGTACACCTCCGGTTGTACACCTGACTCACCCCTGGCAGCCTCGCCAGGCTGCGGCTCACGGCGTTCCAGTCGACCTCGGGCCGCATGGTCAGCCGGTACGACTCAGGTATGTCCGACATCTGGGTGGCGTTCGCGAGCGCCTCGTTGTCGGTCCCGACAAAGTTCCGGTAGGCCGTCGCCTGGTCCTCGAAGAAGTACCCCACGACCCCGGGCGTGCCCTCGATCGCCTTGACCACGGCCTTCTTCTCCTTGAGAGTCGCGACCTTGCCCTTCGCCCCGCCACGGCCGGACAGGCAGGCCGGCATGAGCGAGTCCTTCACACAAAGGAAGACGGATATGTCCGATGGCCACGCCGTAGCCTCCGGATCGCCATAGATCTCGGCCTGGTCGATGACGTCGCCCACCCCGGGTCGCCGCTTCGCCGCGAGCCACACCCGATCCCGGTCGGCCCCCTTCTTCACCCGCAGGCGGAACGACTCCGGCAGATCCTTCACCCGTACGGCCTTCAGCAGCGTCTTGTTGCCGGCGAAGTCCCGCCGGAAGCTCTCGTACGCGCTCGCCCGATCGACGAACCGGACCCCGCTCAGCTCCGGCCTGGACTCCAGGAACGTCCTGAGCGCCTGCTTCTGCTTCGCCGTGGCACCGCGCTTGTGGCACCCGTACGTGGTCGGAATACACAGGAAGACGGCGATCTCCCACTCGTCGCTCACGCTGACCTCCGGGGCGGTCACCGGGTCCGCCGCGGCCGGCGTACTCACCAGGACCGACATCCCGGCCAGCAGCACGGCGATCAACGACCGTAAGCCCGAGGGCGCCTCGTCAGCCACCGCCACTCCTCATCCCCGCCCAACGCCCCATGACCACGAGTCAGGAACGCAGCGACAGCATCATCGCCTCGACGGCCATCTGCGGGTTGACGTTCACCGCCAGCCGCTCCCTGCACTGCATGATCGCATCGATCCGGCGCAGCGTCTCCTCGGGCGTGGCCACCTTGGCCAGCTGGTCGAGGTCGAAGCGGAGATCGTCGTTGGCCAGCTCGACCCGGGCCCCGAACTGCATGGCCAGCACGTCCCGGTAGAACGACACCAGCTCCAGCAGCGCAGCGTCCAGCGAGTCGCGCTTGATCCGCGTGGCCCGCGACTTCTGCCGGTCCTCCAGCTCCTTCAGGGCCCCGGCCCCGCCGCGTACGAGCCCTCGGTTGAGCCCCTTGCCCGTGGACCCCTCGCCGTAGAGCTTGCGCAGCTCGGCGGTCTCGTTCTCGTTGAGCGCGGCCGTGGCCGCGGCGGCCTCCTCCTCCGCCGTCTTGACCAGCCGCTCGGCGGCCGAGACGCACTCCCCCACCCCGGTCAGCGAGCGCGGGATGCCCAGGACGGCCTCACGACGCCGCCTGACGCCCTCGTCGAGCGCCAGCGCCCGCGCCCTGCCGATGTGCCCCTGGGCGGCCTTGGCGGCGAACCTGGCCACGTCCGGCGGCACGCTGTCGCGCGTGGCCAGCACATGGGCGACGGCCTCCGTGGGCGGGGTGGTCAGGTTGACCACCCGGCAGCGCGACCTGATGGTGATCATGAGGTCGTCGGGAGCGGGCGCGCACAGCAGCCAGACCGTACGTGGCGGGGGCTCCTCGATGGCCTTGAGCAGGGCGTTGGCGGCCGACTCCGTGGCCCGGTCGGCGTCCTCGAACAGGATGACCCGCCATCGCCCCTGCGTCGGCGCCCCGGCCGCCCGCAGGATGAGCTCGCGGGTCTGCTTGACGCTGTAGGACAGGCCCTGGGGGCGTACGGACTCCAGGTCGGGGTGGGAGCCGATGAACACCTGGTGGCACTGGTCGCAGTGACCGCACCCGCCGTCGGGGCAGAGCAGCGCGGCGGCGAAAGCGCGGGCGGCGTCCTCCCGGCCCGAGCCCGGCGGCCCGGTGAACAGCCACGCGTGCGTCATGCCCGCGCCGCGCCCGCCCCTGACGACCTCCCCGGCCGCCGCCGCGGCCCGCGACAGCACGGCCACCGCCTGGTCCTGCCCGACGAGGTCATCGAAAACTGCCACGACGTAAGGCTAACCGCCGACGGCAGTCCCCACGCCCGTACGCGACTCTCGCCGACGCGCCCGCCCGGAAGAAGACGCCACTCGCCTCGGAAGAACCCGGGGCCCCGCCCACGCGAAGAGGGCTAGTCGCGGATGGTGGGCATCGTCCAATCGCCGCGGATGGCGGGCATCGTGCCCGTGGCGTCCTCGGACTCCTGCGGCACCGGGTCCGGCAGGATGTCGCGGATCCGGTCCTGGATCTGGCGGGTGATCACCTCGGGCTCCAGCGTGCCGTCCACCACCAGGTAACGCTCGGGCGCCGCCGCGGCCAGTGCCCGGAACTCCTTGCGTACCCGCTCGTGGAAGTCCAGCGGCTCCGACTCGATCCGGTCGGCGGCCCCGCCCAGCCGGGTCAGCCCCACCTGCGGCGGGGTGTCGATGAGCACCGTCAGGTGCGGCACCAGCCCGCCGGTGGCCCAAGCGTTGATCTTGGAGACGTCCTTGGGGTCGAGCGCCCGCCCGGCCCCCTGGTAGGCCAGCGACGAGTCCACGTAGCGGTCGGTGATCACGAGCGAGCCCCGGTAGAGCGCGGGACGGATCACCTTCTCCACGTGCTCGGCCCGGTCGGCGGCGTAGAGCAGGGCCTCGGAGCGCGCCGACAGCCCGCGCTCGGCCGCGTCGAGCAGGATCGCCCGCAGCCGCATGCCGACCTTGGTCGAGCCCGGCTCGCGCGTCTGCACCACGTCGAAGCCCTGGTCACGCAGCCAGATGGCGATCAGCCGCGACTGGGTGGTCTTGCCCGACCCCTCGCCGCCCTCGAACGCCACGAACAGCCCGGGCACCGCCTCGGCCGCCTCGGCCGGGAACCGCTCGCCGCGCACCGCCGCGATGAGGTCGCCGGACAGCGAGACGCCCTTCCTGTCGTCCATGTGCCGCAGCGCGAGGACGCCCACGACCATGGCGAGCACCCCGCCGATGACCAGCACCAGGTTGGAGCCGTCGAACCGGTAGGCGATCGTGCCGAACCGCAGCCAGTGGACGTCGAAGATCGCCGCCAGCGGGTTGGCCACGGCGACCACCAGCAGCAGGGTCACCCGCGCCGTGGACTGCAGGAACGAGAACGTACGGCCCCGCAGCCCGTCCTCGACCTCGAGCCCGATCAGCGTGTAGCCGATGATCCACGCGATGCCCGCGCACGCCCCCAGCAGCACGGTCAGCATGACCACGATCACCAGGTTGTGCACCAGCGCGGTGGCCACCAGCACGAGCCCCGCCACGGTGATGGCCAGGCCGAACAGCCGCCGCCGCGACAGCTCGCGCAGCAGCCTGAGGCCGAAGAACATGCCCAGCGCCATGCCGACGAAGACCGCGCCGAACACGACGCCGTAGGCCGCGTCGCCGCCGCCGAGCGCCTGGACGTAGATCTTCGCGACGCCGACCACGGCCCCGCCC
This sequence comes from Nonomuraea sp. NPDC052116, assembly GCF_040680035.1. Taxonomy (NCBI): domain Bacteria; kingdom Bacillati; phylum Actinomycetota; class Actinomycetes; order Streptosporangiales; family Streptosporangiaceae; genus Nonomuraea; species Nonomuraea sp. NPDC052116. The sequence goes on from NZ_JBFAWA010000007.1 coordinate 352,138, forward strand.
GCGGCGAAGGCGCCCAGCATGCCGATGATCAGCCCGCGCACCAGCCGGTTGCCGCCCACGAACCGCCAGCCCTCGACGATCTGCTTGAGCACGGAGGGCGTGGAGATGGCGCCGTCACGCTTGGGGATGTCGCGCAGCGTGAAGATCAGGACGGCCGAGACGAGGTAGGCACAGGCGTTGACGACCAGCGCGAGCGACGTGCCGTCCTGGCCGGACATGGACGGCGCCAGGCTCGTGATCACGCCGCCCACCACGGACAGCGCCGCGAACAGCATGGCCGCGACCGGCGCGGTGCCGTACGTGACCAGCAGGTTGAGCCGGTTGGCCGACTCGAGCTGATCCTTGCGCACCAGGTTGGGCACCGTGGCGTCCTTGGCGGGAACCCAGAACAGGTTGACGCACTCGACCAGGACGGTCGCGACGATCACCCACTGGTAGCTGCGGACGAACGGGATCGACAGCACCACGGCGAACCTGAGCAGGTCGGCCACGACCATCATCAGCCGCCGGTCGAACCGGTCGGCGAACACCCCCGCGAGCGGCCCGAGCAGCACGGCGGGCAGCATCTTGGCGATGAACACCCCGCCGACCGCCAGCGACTGCAGACGGTAGTCGTTCTGCGTGAGATTACCGGCCAGGGCGGTCAGCGCCAGGATGTTGAGCCAGTCGCCCAGGCTGCACACCGACATGGCCATCCAAAGCCGTCGAAACGGCGCATTGGCCAGCACGTGGGCCGGGCGGCCTCGACCAGGGGCAGTCATGATTTCAGCGTATCCAGGAAGTGGGCGGACAACAGACCAGCCGGATATTCCCGGCCGACTCGGGGCTGAGGGTATTACGTTCGTGGGCCAGCGTGCAGGGTGCAGACCTCGAATAGGCCCCCAAAAGCATCATCAATTCATAACTCCGGCCTCAAGTCGGGCCTCTTCCACCAATGGCCCCCACTCCGCGCGGATCTCCTCGGGCAGCTCCAGCTCGCCCCACAGCTCCACGAGCAGCACCCCGTCCACGTGATCGAGCAGCTCCTGAGGCTCGCCCTCGCACAGCAGCACGGTGTACGCGGCCCGGCGGGCCTGCCGGTCGGCCAGGTCGTAGACCCGCTCCCGCAGCCGCACGACGCCCAGCGCCGCCCCGACCGGCAGCCGCCGCAACCGGCTCGGCACGTGGAACGTCCGCCCGTCGCCCGCGCGGGCCGCGAACTCGACCTTGGCCTCGAGCGCCAGCCGGAAGCCGGCCGCGTCGAGAATGCGCCCCGCGGTCTCCAGCGTCGGTGACTTCCTGCCGTGCTCGTAGGCCGACAGCGTGGTCCTCGACGTGCCGCTCACGCTGGCCAGGACGCGCTGGTTCATGCTCGCCGCATGGCGGGCCTGCTTGAACAGCTGCCCGCCGCGCTTGGCCCAGAAGGCGGCGTGCGCCGCCTCCATAGGCGAGGAGACCATCCCCCACCTCCGATCAGTATCCGGTTGGATACTCTACGCCATCATGACCGCAGGTGACCAGTAGATCGCGGAAAGTCAGCGCAACTCCAGCAGCGTGATCTCGGGCGGCGCCCCGACGCGCACCGGCGGGCCCCAGAACCCGGCGCCCCTGGTGACGTACACCTGCACCCCGTCGACCGTGGCCAGGCCGGAGATCACGGGCTGCTGCAGGCCCACCACCAGGTTGAACGGCGCGATCTGCCCGCCGTGCGTGTGGCCGGACAGCTGCAGGTCGACGCCGTGGCGAGCGGCCTGGCCGACCTGGACCGGCTGGTGCGCCAGCAGTACCGTGGACCGGCCGGCGTCCCGGCCGCCCAGCGCCTTGTCGAAGTCGGGCCCGTCGCCCGCCGAGGCGCCGTTGAGGTCGTTGACCCCGGCGAGGTCCAGCACGGCGCCCTGGTGCCTGATCTCCACGCGCTCGTTCCGCAGCGAGCGTACGCCGAGCTGATCGAGCTCCTCGATCCACTCCAGGGGCCCGCTGGGAGCGAAGTATTCGTGGTTGCCGGTCACGAAATATGCCCCGTAACGGGACTCCAGGCTCTTCAGCGGCTGCGCCAGCGGCCCCAGCTGGGCCACCGACCCGTCCACCAGATCGCCCACGATCGCCACCACGTCGGCCTCCAGGCCGTTGATCATGCGGACGATCCGCTCGGTGTGCCCCCTGCCCGTGAGCGGCCCCAGGTGGATGTCGCTCACCACCGCGAACCGCAGGCCGCTGAGCCGTGAGTCCAGCTTCGGCAGGGCCACCTTCACGCGTTCGATCACGGGGTCGCCCAGGGCGCTCGTCATGCCGTACCCGACCGTGCCGAGCGCTCCCACGCCCGCGATGGCGGCGGTGGTCCGCCCCAGGAAGAGCCTCCTGCTGATCGGGGCCACCACGGGAGCGGGCTCGGGGGGCGCCGGGGCGCCCGCCATGGCGGGCACGGGCACCGGCGCCGCCTCGCGCGTCACGGCCTTCCGCGAGGCCCTGCGCAGGACGAGCGCGGCCACCGCCCGCGGCACCTCCAGCACCACGAGGAAGACGATCAGGTAGAACATCAGCGCCAGCCAGACGTAGCCCGGCCAGGCCAGCCAGTGCCCGAAGTCCATCCGCGTGGCCGCGAACGTGGCCACGACGAGCACCGTCAGCCCCACCACACCCCACGTCAACGCCTTGCGCAGCCGCCCGGGGGCCGTGGTGGAACGGACCATCCGCTGCCACAGATAAAGGTGTGCCAGCAGGATCAGGCCCGCGAAGAACAAGACGATCACAGCATCGATGCTACTTGCGGGGCCGCGTCCGGCGGCCCCGCCAACCCCACTGCTCGCCTTACGACTTGGCCGCCGGCTTCTTCGCGGGAGCCTTCTTCGCCGGCGCCTTCCTCGTGGTGGTCTTCTTGGCCGCCGGCGCCCGCTCGCGCCGCTCGGCCAGCAGCTCGGCCGCCCGCTCGGTCGTGATGTCCTCGACCGTGTCGCCCTTGCGCAGCGACGCGTTCGTCTCGCCGTCGGTCACGTAAGGCCCGAACCGCCCCTCCTTCACCACAATGGGCTTCTTGGAGCTGGGGTCGGCGCCCAGCTCGCGCAGCGGCGCCGCCGCCGCGGCCCGCCGGCCGCGCTGCTTCGGCTGCGCGAACAGCTCCTTGGCCTGCTCGATCGTGACCGTCAGCAGGTCCTCTTCCGAGGCCAGCGAGCGCGAGTCGGTGCCCTTCTTCAGGTACGGGCCGAACTTGCCGTTGGAGGCCACGACCTCCTCGCCCTCCAGCTCGCCCACGAGCCTGGGGATCGACAGCAGCTTGAGCGCGTCCTCGAACGTGATCGTGTCCAGCGACATCGTCTTGAACAGCGACGACGTGCGCGGCTTGGGCGCGTCGGCCTTCTTCGTCCGCCTCTTCGGCGCCTCGTCCTCGGGCGGCTCGGGCAGGACCTCCGTCACGTACGGGCCGTACCGGCCGTCCTTGGCCACGATCATGTTCCCGGACACCGGGTCGCGCCCGAGCTCCCGGTCACCCGTCGGCCTGGAGAACAGCTCCTCGGCCTTCTCCGCCGTCAGCTCGTCGGGCGTCATGTCCTCGGGCACGTTGACCCGCGCGCCGTCCCTGTCGAGGTAGGGCCCGTAGCGCCCGACCCGCAGCACGATGTCCGTGCCCTTGATCGGGAACGAGCTGATCTCCTTGGCGTCGATGTCGCCGAGGTCGGTGACCATCTCCTTCAGGCCCTCGTCGCCGTCGGAGCCGTAGTAGAAGCGCTGCAGCTCCGGCACCCGCTCGGCCCGGTCGTTGGCGATGTCGTCGAGGACCTTCTCCATCTCGGCCGTGAAGTCGTAGTCGACCAGGTTGCCGAAATGCTGCTCCAGCAGGTTGACCACGGCGAACGCCAGGAACGACGGCACCAGCGCCGTGCCCTTCTTGAACACGTAGCCGCGGTCGAGGATGGTCCCGATGATCGAGGCGTACGTCGAAGGCCGCCCGATCTCGCGGTCCTCCAGCTCCTTGACCAGCGACGCCTCGGTGTAACGCGCGGGCGGCTTGGTCGAGTGGCCCGCCACGTCGAGCCTGGTGACGCTGAGCGCGTCGCCCTCCGCCAGGTTCGGCAGCCGCTTCTCGGAGTCGTCGCGGTCGGTCGAGGGGTCGTCGGCCCCCTCCACGTACGCCTTGAGGAACCCGTAGAACGTGATCGTCCGCCCGGACGCGCTGAACTCGACGTCCTCGCCCGACGACGACCTGCCGGCCACCTTGACCGTGACCGACTCGCCGACGGCGTCCTTCATCTGCGAGGACACCGTGCGCTGCCAGATCAGCTCGTACAGCCGGAACATGTCGCCCGACAGCCCGGTCTCGCCCGGCGTGCGGAACTCCTCGCCCGACGGCCGGATCGCCTCGTGCGCCTCCTGCGCGCTCTTCACCTTGCTGCTGTAGACGCGCGGCTTGTCGGGCACGTACGCGGCCCCGTACAGCTTGATCGCCTGGGACCTGGCGGCCGCCACGGCGGTCTCCGACAGCGTGATGCTGTCGGTACGCATGTAGGTGATGAAGCCGTTCTCGTAGAGCCGCTGCGCCACCTGCATCGTGTATTTCGCGGAGAACCCCAGCTTCCGGCTGGCCTCCTGCTGCAGCGTGGTCGTCCGGAACGGCGCGTACGGCTTGCGCGTGTACGGCTTGCGCTCCACGGACTTGACCGCGAACGACGCGCCCGTCAGCCGCCCGGCCAGCTCGCCCGCGGCCTCCTCGGACAGGTGGAGCACGTCGACGTTCTTGAGCCGCCCGGTGCTGGCGAAGTCGCGGCCCTGCGCCACCCGCTTGCCGTCGACCCCCGTGAGGGTCGCGGTGAAGTCACGCGGCCGCTCCTCGGGCTTGTTCGTGTCGAAGAGCGCCTGCAGGTCCCAGTAGTGGGCGGGCGTGAACGCCATGCGCTCACGCTCGCGCTCCACCACGAGCCTCGTCGCCACCGACTGCACGCGGCCGGCCGACAGGCGGGGCTTGACCTTCTTCCACAGGACCGGGCTGACCTCGTAGCCGTAGAGGCGGTCGAGGATGCGCCGGGTCTCCTGGGCGTCTACCAGGCGCAGGTTGAGGTCGCGCGGGTTGGCCACGGCGTCCTGGATGGCCTGCGGGGTGATCTCGTGGAACACCATGCGGTGGACCGGGACCTTGGGCTTGAGGACCTCGCGCAGGTGCCAGGCGATGGCCTCGCCCTCGCGGTCCTCGTCAGTGGCCAGATAGAGCTCGTCGGCGTCCTTCAGCAGCTGCCGCAGCTTGTTGACCTGCGACCGCTTGTCCGGGTTGACGACGTACAGCGGCTCGAACTCGTGCTCGACATTGACCCCGAGGCGGGCCCATGGGGCTCCCTTGTACTTCTCGGGGATGTCGTCGGCCCTCTCCGGAAGGTCACGGATGTGGCCGATGCTCGATTCGACGATGTAGCCGCGCCCGAGGTACCCGGCGATCGTCTTCGCCTTCGCGGGCGACTCGACGATCACCAGGCGTGTTCCGCCGGCGCTGCCGTTCTTGGCTGGCACGCTGCTTCCTACCTCGCTGTTCGCTTTGCAAATCCCCCTGCCGGGAGTCGGCACAGACTGAAAGGTAACCCGACTCGCGGAAATTTCCTTCCCCCGGGCTACCCACTAGCTTCCGGGTCCACCCACAAGCACGCAGAATAAGCCCCATCGAGCGGCATGGCGCCCTGACTCACCCTGGAGACTAATCGTTGTGCTCGACTACTCCTACATGGATATCTTCATTCCACGCGATCTCACTCGTGAAGCAGCACGTCAGCTGCTGACCGAACACGCAGAGTACGGACAGTGGGAGCTGGCCCGCGTACGCGTCTACCCCGACGGTAGCCGCCACGTACGGCTGCGTCGGAAGGTCATGCGGGTACGCAGCACGCTGTGAACCCCGGACATGGCTTTGCCCGCCCCGGGCCGCGCCCCCGGAACGGGCAAAGCGTCTAACGCTGACCGCTCACAGGCTGTGAGCGATAGCCGTCCTTGTTACGTGCTGCCTGATTCCCTTACTTCCGGCCGATCCGGAACCGGCGGGCGGTCCCGAACAGCGTCGCCGAGGCGGCGAACATCGCGCCGATCATGAGGGCGAGCAGGGAGCTGGAGTTCATCCCGCCGAGGCCGGCGGGCTGCTCGGCGCTCATCAGGCCGCTGACCGGCAGGCCGCGGGTGGCCGAGGTGACGGCGCCGCCGACCGGGGTGCCGGCCACGAGGCCGGTCGCCGGGTCGAGCACGGACACGGCGCCGCTCGAGGAGACGGGGCGCCCGGCGCCGTCGACCTGGCCGGCCGCGTGCTTCTTCTTCGGCTGGGCAGGGGTCTGCGCCTGGCCGGGCAGGCCGGGCAGCTCGGGCAGGCTCGGCAGGCCGAACGTCTGGGCGGCGTCCTCGACCAGCGGCACCGAGGTCAGACCCGTACCCGTGACCTCCTGCAGCTTGCCGGTCACGCCCAGCTGCTGGGGAACCCCGGCCAGGTCGTTGCCCTTCTGGGTGACGCCGGCGAGGTCCTGCACGCCGCCCAGGACCGGGACGGCGGGCAGCATGGGCAGCAGCCCGCCCTTGGAGCCCTTGCCGGCCGTCCGCTCGACGCCGCCGCGGACGAATCCGTGCCCGTACTCGGGCCTGCCCACGTTCGCGCCGCCGAGGCACCCGGCCGCGGCGTCGCCGAGGACGGCCGCCGCGTTGCCGCAGACGTTGATGGGAGCGGCGATCGGCGCGATGATCTGGTTGCCCGCGAGCACCCCGGCGCGGCCGGAGGTGTGGTTGCCGCCGCCACCGGTGCGGTCGACCTTGGCCCCGCCCTTGCAGTGGGCCCTGGAGGCGCCGAGCACGGCGGCCGCGTTGCCGCAGATGTTGATCGGGGCGGTGATCGGCGCGATGACCTGGTTGCCGCTCAGCACGCCGGCCCGGCCGGAGGTCTGGTTGCCACCGGCGCCGGTGCCGCCGTTCTTCACGCGGGCGCCGCCCTTGCAGCCGGCGAACGCGTGCCCGACCACGGCCACCGCGTTCCCGCAGACGTTGACGGGCGCGCTGATCGGCGCCACCACCTGGTTGCCGCTGAGGACGCCGGCCTGGCCGGAGGTGACGTTGCCGCCCGCCCCGGACCCGCGGCGGGTGTTCTCGACCTTGGAGCCGCCCTCGCACCTGGCGGCGGCGTTGCCCACGGCGTTGCCGCAGACGTTGACGGGCACGCTGATCGGGGCGATCACCTGGTTGCCGCTGCCGACCCCGAAGCGCCCGTCGGTGTCGTTGCCCGAGGAGCCCACGGGGCCGCGAGGGCCGTGGTAGCCGTTCCGGTGGCCGCCGCCGTTGGTGACGGTCGAGCCGCCCTTGCAGCCCGCGAACGCCCGGCCGACGACGGCGACGGCGTTGCCGCAGATGTTCACCGGCGCGGAGATCGGCGCGACGACCTGGTTGCCGCCCAGCACGCTGGCGTTGCCCGAGGTGCGGTTGCCGCCCGCGCCCACTCCGGTGTTGTGGACGCTGGAGCCGCCCTTGCAGCCCGCCGTCGCGCTGCCGAAGATCGCGACCGCGTTGCCGCAGACGTTGATCGGCGCGGAGATCGGCGCGGTGATCTGGTTTCCGCCGAGCACGCTGGCGTCACCGGAGGTACGGTTACCGCCCGCGCCGCCCTTGCCCTGGTTGCGAACGGTGGCGCCGCCCTTGCAGCCCGCGTCGGACCTGCCGACCAGCGAGACGGCGTTGCCACAGGCGTTGACCGGGGCGCTGATGGGCGCGTTCACCTGGTTGCCGCCGAGCACGCTCGCGTTGCCCGAGGTGCGGTTGCCCGGGATGCCGCCCTTGTTGACGACCTCGGCGCCGCCCTGCGAGGAGGCAGAGGAGCTGCCGACCGCGCCGACGGAGTTGCCGCTGATGTCGATGGGCAGGGAGATCGGCAGGTCGACCTGGTTGCCGCCGCCGACGGACGCGTCGCCCGAGGTGTCGGCCAGGGCGGTGCCGCCGCCGAACGACATGACGGCAACGGCGAGCAGAGCCGCGGGAGTAGATGCCTTTGCCCACGTACGCATGATGAATGCTCCTAGTGGTTCTTCTTGGGGGGATAACTTCTTGGGGGATAACTTCTTGGGGGATAACGGAACGGTTCGCGGGCAGCCCAAGGCCGTGCGAGGTTTCGCGCACAGCGGAGACCTCGGGTTCGCGAACAGCTGAACTGACGTGTTTGTGCACCCGCCGGCGGAGAGGCGTCTCAGACCGCGCTCAACCGCGTTACTTCGGAAAGGGGCCGGTCAACGAAAGGACCGGCAGCTGCAAGGCGGGTCAGTCAGGCGAGAAGGAGGGGTCGTCCGCCGCTGTGCGGACGACGGGGGCAGGCACCCGCGCCAGGAGGGCGCGCAGCACCTGCAGCCGCGGGTCGAACACAGACCTCGCGACGTCCCCCGCAGCGGCCCCGAACGAGCCGCTGCCACCGCCGTTGGGCACCAAGCCATTGGTGTCCAGGATCTTTCCGGCGGTGGATGGCGATGGCAGGCCAGGATCCTGCTGGCTGTTGAGCCCGTCGACCGTACGCCCGGCCATGGCCTCGGCGTTGTCATCGGGGCTGGTGAGGGAGTGAGGCACCTGGGCGGACGCGGCTCCGTCCACGGTCTGCGCGGCCGTGGTCTTCGCTTGCGCGTCCGCCGCAGGAGTTGCCACTTCGGCCGCCGCCGGGGCGGCGGTGAGCATGCCGAAGATGACGGCGAACAGCCATCCGGCGGCTACCAGGGCGCCGACAGTGACTGCCCGCACGACGAGCCGCCGGGCACCGGCCGCGAACCGCGCCATCCGGTCAACCCGAACGGTGGTCACGTCATGCGCCGGGACGGTCACGGGCAGGCGATGCACACCGAGGGCCACAGCCCTCCGCTGCACCACCATGCGCGCCACGTGACCTCCCGCACTCCAGAACCGGCCTCATTTGTCGTGAGGCCGGTCCATGGACTCACCCCTCAACGGTCCGTAACCGTAGCAGCACTCAAGGTTGCCGCAAGAGCTTTTCAACGGAGACCCAGAAATTCGCCAACTCCCCATGGGCCAAACCGCCACCAACTGCCTCAACACCCTCTGGCGTACGTCAGCGAGGCCCCATCAGGAGCTCCCGCCCGCCCCATATCCGGGCCCGCGGAGACACCTCGGAGGGGCGAGCTGATTCTTGGTATGACGCACCCCTCAGAGTTTGCTAACCTTACTGAGCCGACGCGAGATGACGGTCCCGCGTGCAGGCACCAAGTCCGGGTGGCGGAATAGGCAGACGCGCTAGCTTGAGGTGCTAGTGCCCAGTGATGGGCATGGGGGTTCAAGTCCCCCCTCGGACACAGGATTACCCCATGAAGAGCTCGCCCTGCGGGGCGGGCTCTTTCTTGTTGAGCGCGGTCACGAAACGAGTGTCCTTGTGACAGACGATGACCAGGCCGCCGGCTCGCAATGCAGCAATGACCTCAGCCGGCCCACCCCGTTCTCCGCCGCCGACATTGGCTAAGAGCTCTGCCAGCAGCCGGTCCTCACGTAGATACAGAGATTTCGGGCCGGACACCTCGCGAGGTCTGGCGCTGGTGTAGCCGTGCCGGCACCGATATCCGGGACGTCCGTTCACCCAGTGCGAATCCAGTCGACGCCCGCATAACCCGCACCTCAGCAGCCCCGCGAGCAGATAAACGCGCCGACTGCCGTCCTGGGTGGAACGAGCAGATCGGATCGCCTGCGCCGCAACGAAGTCGTCGTCGCTGACCAGCGCCGGATGGCTCCGGATCGTTGAGATCGCCCACTCTTTCGGGGCGTTCCAGCCGCGTACGGCGAGATCGGCGGGATCGGTGCTGTGCCGGTTCCAGACCTGACGACCGGTGTAGCGCGGGTTGCCGAGGATCGCCGCGACCGTGCGTAGCGTCCAAGCCTGTCCCGACCGATGCGGGTTACGCTCGCGATCTACATTCGAGGGGCACGGTACGCCGCGTTCGTTGAGCATCCGGGCGATCCCCGCCACACTCATACCCGCCAGCCGCTGCGCGAATATCCACCGTACGTGCGGCGCCGTGACCGGATCAGCGTCAAGCCGGTGCAAACGGCGTCCCCAGCGGGCGTGCGCCCGGTTCGGATGTGGCCCAGCGTCGACCAAGCGGTAGCCGTACGGCGGGCGACCACCGAGAAAGCGTCCCTGATCGGCAGCCTGGTTCCGCATCGCGGCCAGCACGCGGTAGCGGGCTCGCAGCACCTCTCGTTGTGATTGCCCGCCCAGCAACAGCATCAGCGCCTGATGCACCGGGCTTCCTGGATCCACCGGCCCACCGGCCTCCGGCATCCACAGCTGGACGCCGTAGGACTGAAAGAGCGGCAGAAGCCGTGTGAGCTGATCCCCCGAGAACGCTCTCTCGTACTCGCCGATCACGATCGCGTCCCAGCCGCGGTCCGGATCGGCCAGAGCCGTGAGCAGCGCGGCGGACCGCGGTCGCTCGTTCCACGGCAACCGCCGCGAGTATCCGATATCGACGAACTCGGCCACGATCACGCCCCGACCCTCGACCAAGACTTGCGCTGCCTCGCGCTGCCAGCCGCAGGAGGAGACAGGATCCTGGAAATCTTTCGTGGATGTCCGCGCGTACAGGGCGAACCGCAACGGCCCGTCCTTCGAACGATGACGAAGCGGTCTCGAACTGATGGCCTTGTGCTGAACCCAGTCATCGAACAAAGAGGACATACCTAGATGACGCAGAAATGCGCCACCTATGACGCCACACCATGAGGCATCATGAAGGGGCCCAACGACGTGATCCAGGAGGTGTGTGTGGCCATCGATCGGTTTACCACGCCGTTGTACGGCATCGCCGAGGCGGCCGGCTATCTCGCGATCCCCGCCTCGACCTTCACCAACTGGGCCTTTGGCTACCGCCGCCAGCACGGCGGCCGTGCAGTTCACGCCAAGCCGGTCATCACCGCCACCAGGGCAGAACGGCCGAACGAAGCGTCCGTGCCGTTCATCGGCCTGGCCGAGGGCTACGCCCTCGCCGCGTTCAGGCAAGCAGGCGTGCCACTGCAGCGCATCCGACCGGCCATCGACGCGCTGCAACGGGAACTCGGCCTGGAACATGCTCTGGCCAGCCGTCGGCTCTTCACCGACGGCGCCGAAGTCCTCTACGACTACGCCGAGCACGTCGGCGACGACTCCGCCCGCGAACTCGTCGTTGTCCGCAACAACCAGCGCGTCTTCACCGAGATCGTGCAGAACTACCTGCGCCGGGTGGACTTCGCCCACGATGGATACGCCGAAGTGATCACCCTCCCGCAATACCACGTCGCCGAGGTCACGATAGATGCCCGCCACGCCTTCGGCCGGCCCCGATTCGCCCACGGCGGCGCCAAGCTCGAAGATGTGATCGATCTGTTTCGAGCCGGTGAACCCGTCGACGTCGTAGCAGAGGAGTACGGACTCACCCGCGACGAGATCGAGGACGTCCTGCGTGTCGCCACCCGAACAGCCGCGTAAATTCTTCATCGATCGCAGCCTCGGCCGCGTCGCCGTACCCAAACTGCTCCGCGAAGCCGGATGGGACCTGATCACCCTGGCCGAACACTACGGCGTCCCCCAAGACGAGACCATCGAAGACACCCGCTGGATCGAAGACAGCGCCAAACTCGGCTGGGCCGTGCTCATGAAGGACAAACGCATCCGCTACCGGCAAGCAGAGATCGCCGCCGTCATCGAGCATCAGGCCCGCTGTTTCGTCATCACCCGCGGCGATCTGACATCTGCGGCCTACGCCGAACGCTTCATCACCAACCAGCAGGCCGTCTTCGCTGCCTCCAACACTCCTGGCCCCTTCATATACGCCGTCCACGCCGACCGGCTGGAGCGCCTGTATCCCCCACATCACTGACACCCGTACTCGCTGCGCGCTCCTGCCGCTCCTCGCTGCAGCTCGTCGCCGCTGGCTCCCTGGGAGCCGGCGAGCCCGGCGAACGGTACAGCCATATCGACTCAGCAGAGCCCGAAGCTGCGACGTCGATCAAGATAGTGGCCAGTCGTGCGAAGGTCACCGTGCGAGCGCAGCCGGACAGGCTCGGTCAGCGCGGCATATGCTCCCTCGAAGTCGGCCAGTCGAACAGCAATCGTCGCCACCGCCAGCCGCTCCGGCAACACCGCGGAAAACTTCAGCCCGTTGATGGCGCGGCGGTCAACGTCCGGTAGCACCAGAATCTCGCCTTGGCCCGCCCTGCGACAGGCCTCTCTCCAAGTGGCGTCAGGTCTTCGAGCAGCCGTACGTAGAAGTCCGTCGGCCGCTGGACAGGGTCGGCGATCGAGGGCAGCGAGGCGGCGAGTGTCGCGTTCGCGCGGTAGCCGGCCCAGGTCCACCAGCGCACGTTGTACTACGTGCTCATCACGAGGACGCGCGGGGAACTATACATCTGCCATTCCGGTGACCAGGAACCGCGGATGTTCGGCGAGGTACCACAGCAGACTTTCGTTCGGGAGGTTCTCTCTCGTTAGGCCGACGCAAAAAACCAGACCGTTCAACACCGTGTAGCAGTACCTTCCAGCATCATTCCCGCCTGTCCCAGGCAACGGCGACCAACGGCAATCGGCACTTGACCGGCCGGTCTCGTATCGGTAGACGGGCAAGAGAAACGTGCCGCCGCGGGAGCCGCGTCGGCAATGTACATGTGGCCCAACCGCTGCGTGGTCACATTGCGATCAGGTTGCTGAGCACCTTCAGCACGACTCTGGCGTCCGGCGCGGGAGGCGGATTCTCGACCCGTACAAGCTCCTGGGCGTGCAAGTCTCCTACCAGGACGCGGACAACACTGATGGGTAGGTTCAGCTCTGCGGCCACGTCCACAAGCCGAGTCGGTTTGGTGCACTTCTGCAAAATGGTCAGATGTTCGGGACCCATGCCCACGGGCGGTGCCAGGTCGTCGGCCGTGATAATCACTGAGATGAGGTCGATGTCCTCGCTCGCTGGCACCGTACGACCCCGAGTTAGGAGGTAGGCAGGAACGATCGGACCGGCGTCCTCGTCCAGCCAACGCTCAACTTGGCTCGCTTGGCGTTCCGACTCTTCAAGACCCTTGCTCTCGTCGGCATCGACCGTGTTCGCGGACACGCTCTGGGCATTTGCGGCCAGTCTGCGAAGGAGGGCAACCTGCTCGTGTGTGGACTCTATGAGCGTCTTGGCGTCGCGGTCGGCCTCCGCGCGAATGTGAGCGGCTTGGGTAAGGGCCGTGTCCATGAGAGCGTCAGCGTCACGCTTGGCCTGGGCACGGATGTAAGCAGCCTCGGCCAGTGCCTCCTGGCGCGCCAACCAACGAATTCGGTCGGCTTCACGTTGTGCGGCGGCGACTATCTCCACCACGCCGGACATCTCTAGGGGCATGCCCTTCAGGACATCAACAGGCTCTATGATCGTCTCCAAGAGACAGTCAAAGTCCGCCTGCTGAGGCCGTCCGAGACCGGAGACACCCTCAAAACTGCCGCCTTGGGACGATAGTCCGTTCGACATCATGGGCTCGCCAAAGAGCTGCCTCGCTCGTTCGTCTATCTTACGGTCGGGAATCTGGTCGACGTCTTCGCTGATCTTTTCCAGGAAATCCAGGTAAACAGCTACGGGGTCACAAGACGCCGACGGAAGCGGCTGCCGCGGGGTTTCGCGGGTGTGGCCGTCGTTCACAGAGCTTCCTCCTCCCTGGTCTGCGGCGCCATATGGGTAACCGTCGTCTGTATGCAGCGCTCTTGCTCAATGATCTCTTTGAGACGTTCGCGGGCGAATTGCAGGTTCTTGCGAATGGCGTCAGGCCTCTTGTCGAGGTATCCGGCAATCTCTGGCGCTTTCAAGCCCTCCAGGTAGTAGGTCATGACTTCTCGCTGTGCGGGCGGTAGCCGATCGAGCATCTGCTCCACCCACTCTCGGTCTTCCCACAGAGTCATCCGGGCGTCCCCGTCGGCCTCTGTGACAGGCGCCTGCGTGCCGAGCAGGCGCTCAGTTTCCTTTGCGTCCTGCTTGCGCCGCTTGATGAAATTACTCACCACCGCTCTACAGGCATATGCCTTGGGATGATCGATCTCCGGCCAACGGCGCCAAAGATCGATCATGGTCATGCCGACGGCTTCGTCGGCCTCCTGCTCTGTGGCACCGGCCATTGCCGCCACCTTCATCAAGAGTCGGTAGTGGCCGCGGAAGAAGTGCTCAACCTGGCCACGGCTGCCGAGGTCTGCCCCTGGCGGAGCCGCAACTCGAGCAGTGCTCTTGTTCAGCTGCACCACCTGCCGACCTCCGTGTCTTCGAGCCCAGTGCTGCTCACCCCCTTGGTGATGAGGTCCATCACCAAGGCGAAGCGTGAAGGACGAAAGCAAGATCTTTTAGAATGCCGCGACGGCGTCAGTTCTTGACAGTGATCATCAACGCGGCGAGCAGCGCAACCACGCTGGCGATCAGAGTGATGACCACAGAGGAGGTGGCGACGAAGACTCCGCCAACGGAAACGATCGCACCGTTGATGAGGCCAAGCAGACTACTCACCTGCCAAGCGTCTGACGTCTGCCGACGCCGGTTGGACGACCAACCGGTCTGGTTCGTGCTCTTGAGAGGCACGGCGTCGTCAGGTCCAGGCTGCTGCGGTGTGTCATGCGTATCCACGAGCGACGTCCTTTGGAAGGGTGCGAACTGCTGTCGCCGATAAGGTCCCCACGAGCCAAACCGCGTGAAAACGGCAGCTAGTCAGGGGGCACCGGGCGGCTCTGGCTCACTGGCGGCATAGCCGTAGCTCTTGAAGAACCCGAGCCCGGAGGGGTTTGCTTCTGACAGCAGACGCGCTGCGGCGTTGCGATCCGGAGGTTTGGTTGGGCGCGGTGCTGGCATGAGGAGACCGGTAAGCCCCAGCCCCGGGTGCCATCGGATCTCGGGATCGCCCGCACGCGCGGGTCGACCCGACTGCATGACGTCCGAGATGTTTGTCCAAGAACCCTTTATGCCAAATTGTCGGTCCTAGCCGACATCATGTGGACGGGCAGTCATTACTTACGCGTACGCCATCGTGGCGGCGTCGATATTGACCATGCGGGGCTTGGCGGTCCTAGTGTCGCCTCCCCTCACGATGGCCTTCCCCCTTGACCGCGGTTCGAGTCTGAGCCTGGCCACCCACTCATCGAGGTACGCCCCAAGGTTCTGCTTGCCGGCCTGGACGAACTCGCCTTTGTCCATCTTGCCGAGCAAGCCCGTCCAGCCCCGTATCCCATAGCCAACAAGCCGCACAAGCCCAAGGAGACCCACAAGCCTCACCAATGCCAGAACGGAAGTGAATCAAGGTGAATCACCCGTTCTACCGAAAGCTTCCACGCAGACCTATACCGACGCGTTATAGGAGTCTTGACTCCCATGGCCAGCCATGGTTGAGTGCAGCAATGTGACGAATAGTAATGAATCAAAACGACTCAGAAGGCATACTAGATGAACCGGCTCCACCGGATCGGGGACCCATGGACGACCTTGCGGCTGAAGCGGGGAGGCACCGCACTAGGCGGCAGCGGCTGGCGACGGAGCTCCGGCGTCTGCGCGACCTCGCCGGCATATCGGGGAGGGACCTCGCCCACCGCATCGGCATCAGCCAGTCCAAGGTCTCCCGGATCGAGTCCGGCAGCGTGATCCCCTCGCTGCCCGAGGTCACGGCCTGGGGCGACGCCGTGGAGGCGCCGACTCAGACCCGGGA
Source organism: Nonomuraea sp. NPDC052116 (assembly GCF_040680035.1). Lineage (NCBI taxonomy): Bacteria > Bacillati > Actinomycetota > Actinomycetes > Streptosporangiales > Streptosporangiaceae > Nonomuraea > Nonomuraea sp. NPDC052116. The sequence continues at coordinate 367,780 of NZ_JBFAWA010000007.1, forward strand.
GCTACTCGCCGACCTGACGGAGGCCGCGTTCACCGAGATGTACAGCTGGCGCGCGGCCCTGCAGCGGCAGACGCACCTCCAGGACGACATCCGTGAGCAGGAGGACCAGGCGCAACTGCTCCGGGTCTTCCAGCCGACGATCGTTCCTGGGCTGCTGCAGACTGCCGAGTACGCCCGCCGGGTCTTCTCGCTCTTTGACCCGCCCTACTCAGAGGGGGACCTGCCCATGGTCGTCGCGGCGCGGCTGCAACGTCAGCTCGCGCTGTACGACGAGAGCAGGAGGTTCGAGTTCATCATCACGGAGGCGGCGCTACGTTGCCGGCCGGGACGAGTTCGGCTGCTGCTGGCGCAACTCGACCGCGTCGCGACGCTGAGCACTCTGGAGAACGTCATGGTCGGGGTGATCCCCCAAGACTCGGAATCGGCTGTGTGTCCACCGCACGGATTCACGCTCTACGAAAGTGACAGCGGCACGGGAGACAGTTTTGTGGAAATAGAGGTCACGCATATGAGATTGATCGCGCGCGACGCCGAGGACGTGGCGACGTACCGGCGGCAATGGTCACTGCTCAGCGAGATGGCTCTTTACGGTGACGCAGCTCGGGAGTTTCTCGCGCGGCTGAGCACCGACATTCGTTCCATGGAGCGATGACCCTCCATGGACGTCTGACCGGTCTCGGGGCGCACCCGACGGGGGCCCCGAGACCGGGGAGGGCGCCGCGATCCGCGGGCCGCGGCGCCTCTCCCTGAAGCGGCCTTCCTAGTAGGTAGACCTGGAATCAGGCAGGTCGAATTCTCCAGCGTCCACACCGCAGAGGAAGGCGTTCCACTCCGCGGCACTGAAGCGGAGCACGGGCCCACTCGGGTCCTTGGAGTCACGGACGGCGACCCAATTGCGGTCGAGCGCCACCTCGACGCAACCGCCGCCAAGGTCGCTGAAGGTGGCCTTGTGCCACCCGGCGCCCAGGAAGTTGTTGACCTCGGCCTCGTTCATTTCTTTCTCCTTTGTCTTCGGGAGACTCTTGCGCGTCCCGCTGGATAAAGAATCGAATGGCGCGTTACGAGGTCGGGTGAGCGAGTTAGTGAAGGCCGGTCATAGGCCCGTCATAGGAATTCTCCAATGGTGGAGGAAAAGGCCATGCAGTTTCACCTGCTGAATGGTATGCAGGCGCACGAAGGGGACCAGCCCGTTCAACTGGGGGATCGGCAGCAGCGCCTGATGCTGGCCCTGCTGCTGCTCGCCGAAGGCAGGCCGGTCACCATCGAGCAGCTCATCGACAAGATCTGGGGCGACGACCCGATCAAAACCGCCCGCCGAGTCATCGCGCAGTACGCCAGCGGCCTGCGTCAGCGGCTGGGGCAGTCGTTTCTGCCGCCGTATGGGATCGGTTATGTGGCGAAAGTCGGCAGGGAGCAGGTGGACGTCCACCGCTTCCGCGACCTCGTCGCGGAAGCACGGTCTCTGCTCCGTGTGGACGACACGCAGGCCACGCACCTGCTGCGCAAGGCCCTGCGGCAGTGGGGCGGCGGGCTGCTGCCGGGCGAGCCGCTCAAGGGGTTGCCTGGCCCGGGAGCGGCCGGCGCTCGAGTTCGGCTATGGGAAGAGCATCGGGGAGCGCTCCTGGAATGTCTGGAGGCCGAACTGCGGCTCGGGCGGCACATCCAGCTCGTACCCGAACTCCAGGACCTCGCCGAGACATGGCCGCTGGTCGAGGACGTGACGCGGCTGCTGATGCTGGCGCTACACCGGGCGGGCCGCTCCTCCGACGCGCTCACCGCATACGACAACCTCCGCCGCACCCTGCGGGACGAGTTCGGAAACGATCCCGGCGCTCCCGTCCAGGAATTGCAGCAGCGGATCCTGCGCCAGGACCCCGCTCTCGCCCCACCCGCTCATTCCTACGAAGTCAATCCTCCTGGAGCCACCATGCGCTCATCAGCCGAAATCGGAAAAGACGCCGTCCGCCTTGTCACCGAGGCCGTCAGAGGGGAGTCCTGGACGAGCCAGCCCGTCGAGATGCTGGAGCTGGTCCGCGTTCATTTCGCCGACGACGAGGCCGCGCAGCGCACGCTCGCGCAGGTCGAGGCCGACCCCGCCGACACGGTGGCCGTCGCAGCGCTCGGACGTGTATTGGAGGCCTACCTCGACCGGGACCAGACCTTCCTGAAGACCGCCCGCCTGCTGGTGGAGCAAGCATCGCGGGCGAAGGCCGGCGGGTCGTCAATCTCCGCCGACCAGATCAAGAACGCCAGCGTCTACAACGCGCCCGTGCACGTCTCGGGCGACTTCAACATCTCCTAGGAACGGGTGACTGGATGAGCCAGCAGACCGACGAGCCGCCCGTCAAGAAGGAGAGCCCGGAGGCGGCGGGCGCGGAGTCGCCCCCACAGACCGAGCAGGACAAGGACGACGACAAGAACGATGGCGGCCCACTCAGCGAGCAAGACGCGCTGCAGGCCCTGCGGGGCAAGGGCGAGGACGAGGCGGAGCGGGCGGAGGCCGCGCGGCTGGCCTCCATCGCGGCAAGCTTCATGGAGCAGCTCACCGACGACTCGCGCGGCATGCGCATCGGCACGGTGGCCCTGTTCAACGACAAGGTCGACTTCGGCGGCGGGCTCAACATCGGCGGCGAGGAGCGGCGCGCGCGGCCGACGAAGACGACGATCCGGCCGCCGCGGCTGGCCCGCTGGACGGAGGGCTATGTACCGGTGCCGCGTTTCGACGAGGCACTGCGAATCCTCGCCGAGCACCGGCTGCTGATCCTGGCTCTGCCGCCCGGCGGCAGGAGGGCCACGAGCTTGAATCTGCTGGCCAGAGTGCTGCGGGACCATCCGGGCGGCGCCTGTTTCGAGGTGTACGACGCTTCGAAGCTGAGCGATGGGCAATGGAAGTCGGAGGCCAACAGCGGCTACCTCGTCCATGACGGCGTTGCGACGGGACTGGACACGTCCCTGATCGACGAGCAGTGGATCGAGGACATGACCGTCTCCCTACACGAGAACAAGAGCTACCTGGTGCTGGTGACCGGGCCGCCCAGGGGTGCGCTGGTACAGGCCGGAGGTGGTACCGCGCAGGTGCTGACCGACCTCGGCCAGCTGGACGCGGTACGGCTCATCGAGCGGCGGGTCCACGGCCGCGGCCCCGCGCCCGAGGAGTCGGCGGAGCTGCGCCGCCGACTCGATGAGGCGGGGGCGCATGAGCTTCTGCGCGAGGACCACCGCCCGCGCACGGCGCTGCGCCTGGGCGACGCGATCCGCGAGGGCGCGGACGTGGCGGCGTGCGTCCAGGAGTTGCGGAACCCGACCGGGCGCGTCCACGAGTGGTTCACACGGCACCGGACGTCGGAGACCGTGAGCTTCGCACTGGCGGCGGCGGTGCTGGACGGCGCCACTTACCTCACGGTGTCGGACGCCGCCGCAGCGCTCTACGAGCGACTGGTGCTGCCCGTGGAAGCACCTTTCGACCTGCGCTTCCGTGAGCACATCGCGACGGAGCACCCCTGGGTACGGCTCCTGCCCGGCTCCGGCGAGACGCCTGGCGACGTGGCGCCGCGCGTGCGGTACGACAATCCGCTGGTACGGCAGGCGGTGCTCGGCTTCGCCTGGACTTACTTGGACGGACAGCGTTCGGCACTGGTCCGGTGGATGCGTCAACTCGTCACGCATGCCGACATCGATGTGCGAGCGCGGGTGTCCGTGGCCGCCGGCATCATCGCCTGGAGCGACTACTCGCATGCCCTGCACCGCTACCTCATGTCGTGGGCCGAGAACCCGTCGCTCGTGGTGCGCCAGAGCGCGGCGACGGCGCTCGACGTAGCGGGCGGGCATCCCGACCTCACCGAGGCCGTGTGGTTGCTGCTGGAGACGTGGGTCGCGGAGGCGGACACGGCCGAGCAGCGTCGGCGCGGCGTGACTGCGGCGGCGACGCTCGGCGGCAGCCTGGGCGTGGCGCAGCCGGAACGCGCGGTCGAGGCGCTGCGCGTGCTGCTGGACCGCGAGGACGACTGGGGCACGCTCCTGCCGGTCGGCAGCGCGCTGTTCCGCCTGGTCGAGGGCGGGTGCACCGGTGAGGTGTTAGCGGGACTGCTGGCCTGGTCGCAACCACGAGCGTCCGCCGAGTTCGTGGCGAAGGCGTTGTCCGCCTTCGCCTTCCTCGCTGCCCGTCCTACCGAGAGCGCGGGTACGTCCGGCGTTCCGCTGTTGCTGGCCGGAGCCGAGCGGCACCGGCCCGAGCTGACCGAGCTCTGGGCCCGGGCCCTGGATCGCAAGCCCGCCCAGGACCAGGCACTCGAAACGCTGCGCGACTACCTCGACGAGCACGCGGATCGCGACAACCTGGCCTACCGCAACGCGCGCCGCCTCGTGCTCGCCGTGGCCGACCGCTCGGAGCGGCACCGTGAGCGGCTGCGCCATCACCTCGGCGCATGGACCCGTGCGACAGGCCGCCCGGACCACCCCGCCGCCCATGTACTCGCCGACCTCACCCGCCCCTCACACGTCCACTCACACGGCAACGGAAGGTCCTGACATGGAGGAGTACACCTACAACCCGATCGTGAAGAGCACGAGCTTGCCTCTGGTCCTGCCGCGCATGCCCCTGCGGCCGCCCGAGCCGGGATCGGCGCTGGTGCTGGCGCCGCGCAAGGGCGACCTGCTGACGATCAGAAACGGCGAGTCCATCCCTGACGCCTGGTATGGCACCTATAGGCACGCCTACCTGGTGGACACCACCGAGCACCGGCTCGTTCTGGAGATGCCGCTGCTCAGTCAGGATCCGGCCTTCGGCTTCCCGAGTCTGGTCCGGCTGAACTGCCAGGTCGGGGACGCCGTCGAGATCGTGGTGCGCGGCATCGTGGATGTCAGCGCCGCCCTGCGCCTGCCGCTGCAGCGCATGCTCCGCCAGGTCTCGCGCAACTACGACATCGGCGAGCTACATCAGGCCGAGGACGAGCTGAGCAGATCAGTTCGCAACTTCACCGGCGACGCCGCGATCCAACTGCGCAACATCACCGTCGAGCTGGTCGTAAACAACGACGAGGTGCTCGCAAGCGGGCGCAGGTACCGGGAGATCGAGCGCGAGACCCGCCTCATCGAGATGCGCAGGGAGCGCCATTTGCGCATGCTCCGCAAGGAGGGCGCGGAAGGGCTGATCGCCGAGATCATGGAGCGCGAGGGCCCACGGGCCGCGTACGACATCATCGCGGGCGCTGAGCGGGAGGAGCGCGGCGAGCTGCTCACCGCGTGGAACAAGATGATGGAGGGCTCTCACAGCGAGGAACGCGAGTCGTGGGAGTTCTTGCAGGCCGAGCGGGCGTTGCGGGACCGGATCACTGGCGACTCCTCCGCGCCGTTCGGCGGGATCCGCTCCAGCCGCCTGCGCGGTTCCCTCGCGGCCAACGCGGAGCGGGTTACCAACCGGGCCGCCAGTCGAGTCCGGGGGCTGCCGCGGATGCGGGTCGAGGACGCGGACGAATGACAGCCGTGCTGATCGAAGGCCTGCTCGGAGCTCCAGGCGAAGGGACGGTCTGGCGGTACGACGGCGACGACCTTCTGGCGCTAGGGGTGTGGACGGAGCGCTCACGCGGAGGCGGTGAGGACGCCGAACCGCTGTTCGCGCACCGCGTATCAATGGCTGAGGGGATCCTCGGCGTGTTCGACGGGCTGGGCGGTTCGGGCGCGAGGGCGGCGTGCGAGCTGAGCGACGGTACGACGCGCAGCGGGGCCTGGGTGGGCGCCCGGCTGGCCAGACTCGGCGTCGCGTCATGGTTCCTGGGCGGACACGGCCCGGAGTCTTTGCGTACGAGGCTCGTGGAGGTGCTGGGGGCCGTTCCACCGCCGCGTCCTAGCAAGATCGTCAGCAGCATGCGCCGGTGGCTCCCGACGACCATGGCCACCGTACGCTACAGGCTCACCGGCGGCCAAGCGGAGTGCCGCGTCCTGTGGGCCGGCGACTCCCGGGCCTACGCCCTGAGCCCTGGCTGGGGACTGCAGGCGTTGACCAGGGATCACACCGACGAAACGGACGGCCTAGAGCAACTGGTATGCGATCCGCCGATGACGAACGTGATCTGCGCCGACCAGGAGTTCACGATCGACACGCAGGTGCTGCTCCTGCCGCTACCGAGCGTCCTCCTCTGCGCCACCGACGGCTTCCATGGGTACGTGGCCACGCCCGCGCACTTCGAGTGCCACCTGCTGCGGACCATGCAGGAGTCGTGCGACACGCGCGAGTGGGCCGAGCGCCTGGCGCGGCACGTGTCGGGTTACACAGGTGACGACGCCTCGCTCAGCCTCGTGGCCCTGGGGTACCCGGGCTTCGACCGGCTCCGGGCGGACTTCGCCCAGCGGGCCGAACAGGTCGAGGCGCGTTACGGGGGTTGTGACCGGCCGGCAGAGGAGGAGGCCGCCAGGCGGTGGCGGACGCGTACCTGGAACGAGTACGGGCCGGACTACGAACGGCTCATGCCCCCGCCGGTGGAGCCGCTATGAGGGTGGGCGACGTCATCGGGGGGTACCGCATCGTCAGCGAGCCGACCAACAGCGGCGGCGGACGCTGCATGTGGGCCTTCGCGCAGCGGGACGGACGCGACTACTTCATCAAGCGGTTCCTGGACCCCAAACGCCCGAAGGAGGGTTCCACGGCGAGCGCCAGGAGCGTGCGGCTTCGGATGGAGGCGTGCGAGGAGTTCGAGCGATGGCATCGGACCATCATGGGGCTCCTGCGGCCGGACGCCGTCGGTGGCGGCAACCTTGTGCTCACCCTCGACTTTTTCCACGACGGCACCACGTACTACAAGGTCACCGAGCAGATCCACACCGCCAGCACCCCACCGCCGCGCGTACTCACCCCGTTGCGGAAGGCTGTGCTGCTGCGAACGCTGGGGCTCAGTGTGGAGCTCCTGCACGGCATCGGCGTCGTGCACGGCGACCTGAAGCCGGGCAACGTGCTGGTCGGGCAGAGCAGGGCGGGCGCGTACCACACCGCCAAGCTCATCGACTTCGACGACGCCTACGTGTCCGGCCGCCCGCCCGACCGGGAGGACATCGCGGGCGACCTGGTGTTCGGGGCTCCCGAGTGGCGGCGTTATGTGAGCGGCGACGCGGACGTACGACCCGAGTGGCTGACGACCCGGGCCGACGTCTTCTCGCTCGGGCTGATGGCACACCAATATCTGACGGGCGCGCTGCCGGAGTTCGGTGACCGGTACGCGTCGCCCGCCGACGCCCTCAACGACAGCGCCGAGCTGCGCATCGACGAGCGGCTGAGTGCCCCGATGCGGGGGCTCCTCGCGGCCATGACGGCGCGGTCGCCCGACGTCCGTCCTGACATGGGCACGTTCCTGGCAGTGCTGCGGGACCCGGCGACGTGCGAGGTGCGCGCCTCCTATCGGACGTCACCGGGATCACGAGTGCGGATGAGCAGGCCAACTATGGAGAGACAGCCATGACGAACGACCACGAGTATCGGGGCAACCTGCGGTACGCGGTGGACATCGTGCTCTGCGTCGACGTGACCGAGAGCATGGCCCCGGTGCTGGATATGGTCAAGAAGAGCGCCCTCACCTTTCACGAGCGGCTCAACCTCGTGATGGGCGGCAAGGGCAAGGAGATCAGCCGGCTGCGGCTCAAGGTGATCGCGTTCAGAGACTTCGGCGACTTCGCCGAGGATGCGATCGAGGAGACCGAATTTCTGGTGTTCCCGGAGCGGGCAGCCGACTTCGATCGGTTCGTCCGCGAGTTGCGCGCGACGGGCGGGGGCGACGTACCGGAATCCGGGCTGGAGGCGCTCGCCCTGGCCATCAACGCCGACTGGGAACGCGGGCTGGATCGGCGGCGCCACGTCATCGTGATGTTCACCGACGCCCCCGCCCACCCGCTGCACACGCCGCGGGCGGTCACCGCACACACGTACCCGCGGAGCATCCCGCGCGACCTGGACGGGCTGCTCGAGCAGTGGGGGTACGCGCGGAGCCAGACGGCTGTCATGGAGAACGCGGCCAAGCGCCTCGTCCTCTTCGCGCCCGACGCCTACCCATGGACCGAGATCACCGAGGAGTGGAACATGACCCTGCACTTCCCCTCCGTCGCCGGTCAGGGACTTGCGGAGCTGGAGCTGGACGAGATCATCGACACGATAGCGAACAGCCTGTGAGCGGTGTGACGACGACCTGGCGGTGCTCACTGTGCGACGTGTACAACGCGACCGCCGACACCTCGTGCCGGTGCTGCGACGCCGTACGCCGCACCGCCACGGAACCCCCGCGGGCCCTGTTCTTCGCCCCACCGCCTCCGCCGGTGATGCCGCCGCCGCCCCTGCCGCCCCCGATGCCACCGCCTGCCTACCGCTCGTCCTCCACCAGCAGCTTCGCCGGGTGCATGATCGCCATACTCACCGTGGCTTTCCTCTGCACCTGCGTCCTGCTACTCGTGATGCTGGCCGGCTTCAGGGCGCGGGTGCCGGCGAGCGCAGCGCGGTCCGACCCTCCCATCATCACGACGTCGGCCGATCAGGCCGTCGCCTGCCCGGACCGGGTGGCCCTGCTCATCCCGGACGGCGGTGCCGACCTGGTGGCCGCCTACGACGCGGGCGACAAGCACATCGTCATCTGCCGCACCGCGACCGGAGAGCTGTACTACTACGGCCAGTACATCGGCCGGGACGATACGGGACTGCTCATGCCCGCGCAGGAGACCTCGGCGGGCTTGCTGGCTCGCAACGGCTCGTACCTGTATGAGATACAAGGGGATGAGGTGGTGGTCAGCGTGGACGGCCGCGAGATCCTACGGGAGTTCCTCGTCGCCACGTCCCCGCGCTTTCCCTGAGAAAGGTGGGCTGATGCCGCGGCGGGTGAAGGTGGAAGGAGACCGGTACCACGGGCGGGGGGCCTGAGGGCAGGGTGTACGTGGGCCGCGCCGAAGCGCAAGGCGAGAAGCCCATACGCCAGCCCGCACGGCGTCGGCGGGCGAGGCGGTTTAGAGACCGTCAGGCGGAGTGCTCGCGGAGTAGGCGGGCGGTCTCCGCGAGCAGGTCCACCTGGGTACGCCAGTCGCCGCCCGTAACCCCGACGACCGCGTGGCCCACCCCGGCCGTGTGGCAGGCGGCCGGATGTTCGGCTTGCCCAACCTGCAGACTGACCTGCCGCTGCCGAGCCTCTTCCGGTGTCTGGTGTGGGTGATGAGTGGCCCGGGTGGTCGCGGCCTCAGGTCGGCCCCGCTCCTGAGAGATGTTCTGATGGGCCAGCCCGGCCGGCGCTCATCTCCTCGGCCCCGCGTTGGGGTGTTCTCCGCCCACACACGCAGCGGTGCTCCAGGTGAGGCACCGGGTGCGTGCCCACTGACGCAGTCGGGCTGCGCAAGTGCCTCGTGCTCGTAACGTCGCTACTTCATGTAGCAGTGGATTGATCACGCTCCCCGAGCCTTCCCTCGAGACCAATTCGCTTGATCCACCGACCCCACCGAGCACTCCGCGCGAACTGCTCAGCAATGATCCGGCCCGACGGAAGCGCCCCATCAGGAAGCCGATTCGCCAGAGCCCACTTCCAAGCAGATCGACGAAGATCTCCTGTCTCGCGCTCATGAGGATCCGCCAGCTCTGTAATGTCGTGGTCATCGTCACCGACTGGTTCCTTGGACCCAACTATCTCGACCTGCACGGCTGTGGGCTCCTCGGCAGAAGCTCGCCGAATCTGGGACATCAACAGCTCATAGCTGCCGATCAAGGCGGCACTCGGCCAGGCTGCGATTATGCGGCCGATCAAGCTCGGCTCGGCGACAGCGATGTTTGCCCCGAGGCTTGCCAGACTGCCAACCATCAACATGGTCCACGCCAGGGCACCGCCACGAGAGCCGTACCGGTTGGCCAGAAGGATGGACATCGAGGCGACCACGATCGCGCCGTCCACCGCGAGCGGGATAAGCACCGCCGCCAGATGATCCTCACCGTGCCGGAGACACAACTCGTGCATGTGCCGGAACGACACGACCGCCGCGATGCCCGCGAGAAGGAGAACCCCCGTGATCGTCGTACGCCGGATGCTGCGCACCGCCCCCATATTCGGCTCCATGGCTGTTTATCCCTCCCGACCAGGGAGAACAAGCGTGGTGGAGGCGCTGAAGGGCATGTACGTATCGAGTGTGTCCCCCCTCGGACACTTCAATATCGAAGCGGGAGAAGTGATGACTTCTCCCGCTTCGCATTTTCGGTGCCAGTAGCGACCTGCAGAGCCCCCGAGATCCGCCGTTTCCAACGCGCCGCATCGGCCCTGCTCGACATCCGCCGGCAAGCAGCGCGTCCTCAGCCCCGGCGAGATCGACGCCATGGTCGAGTGTGTACGCCGTTGGGAAGCCGGACGAGAGCTTCCTCGACGCGATGAGCGGTCACAGAGCGGCCGTCGCCGGTCGACAGGGCCTCGGTGGTGTACAGCGCAGACAGGTTGTTTCCTTTCGCGGGTGCCCAGGGATGACGGTGGGCGAGTGTGGTGCGGAAGGTCGGGCCGGTGTTCTTCGGAACCGGCCCGGGGAGAGAGGCGTGTGCGAACGGTGGCGCGGGTCAGCGCACGTCGACCGGACGCAGCGTGAAGCCGTCGTTCGGCTTGCCGGCCAGCAGGGCGGCCAGACCGCCGCTGAGCGCGTAGGTCCTGCCCCCGGGGCCGGCCGTGACGGAGCTGGTGACCGGGTCGGCGACGGTGTCGGCGACGGTGTCGGTGACCTTGACGGTGGCGGACTTCCAGTCACGGTCAGGGCGAACCCGCTGCACGACGGCGGCCTTCCCGCTGAGCAGCCCACTGCTGACGACAGCGAGCGACTTGTCCGGCAGGACCCGGATGCCCGCGGTGAGGGCCTTGAGGTTCGTGGAGAGCTTGACCTTGACGGCCTTCTTGGGGCTGTCGACCGGCACCCGCACCAGGCTGCCGTCGGCCTTGACGACGATGAGGAGGTTGCCGGGCATCCAGGCGACGGCGCTCATGCCCACGTTGTCCAGGAAGTCCGGGATGTTCAGATCCCCGGCCAGCAGGTCGTCGCGCAGGAGGACGGAGGCCTGTCCGTTGCGGTCGATGCGGAAGATCGTCGGGGAGAGCTGGTCGACGGCGTACGCCGTGCCGTCCGGAGCGATCGTCACGTCGGACACGAGATGCTGCTTGTCGTCGTTGGCGACCTTGTTCAGGTCGGCGTACCAGAGCCGGCGTCCGCTGCCGATGGCGTAGGCGGCGACGCCTGCGACCTTGAACTTGGTGGCGTCCGTGGAGCGGTCGGCCGTCCCGTAGTCCACGTTGCCGGCCAGGATCCGGTTCCCCTTGGAGTCCACCCGCACGGCCTGCACCGACACCAGCTTCTTGTCTTCGATGATGGTGCGCACCCTGCCGTTCTGGTCGACGGAGGAGATGGTGCTGTGCGCCAGCGAACCCGTCACGAACTTCCGGGAGCCCGGGTAGTAGTCCGCGGAGTGGGGGAAGACCCCCGGCCCCTTGGCGTCGATGGTGGCCGCCGCCGGACGGGATTGGGCGGAGGTGGGGGCGACGTGCCGTTCGGAAGTGGCGAGGGCGCCGGTGGTGCTGGCCAGCGTGGTGCCGGGGACCGTCACGGTGGTGAGCGCCAGGGCGATCGCGGGACGCTTGAGCTTCATGGGGGCGTTCTTCCTTCCGAAGACGCGGTCGGGCCCGTTGTGCCGGTCAGCGCGTGGATACCGTTTCCAAGTGAGTCAGGTCGAGCAGCTGCCGAAGTCGCCGTACCGGACTCCGGCCCGATGACGCCGGCCGGTCCGCGCCGGTGTCCTGCTCGTGGCGTCGAGTCTGCTGCCGCCGGCCGTTCACACCCTGTCCCTGGCGGGGTCAGGTTGCCTGGCGCTCCGGTGCTCGATACTCGGCGTATGAACAAGAAGTCGGGGTTGGGAGAGTTCCTCAGGATGTGGGGCTCCGCGACTTCGGAGAGCGCCGTCGCGTGCCGGGGCTGCGCCGCGACGAACTGGCACAGCTCGCCGGGGTGGGCCTGTCCTACTACACGCGCCTGGAGCAGGGGCTCTCGCTCAACGCGTCACCGGAGGTGCTGGACGCGCTGGCCCGTGCCCTCGGTCTTGACGAGGTGGAGCGGGCCCACCTGCACGACCTGGCCCGCGCCTCGCGCCGCACCGGCACCCGGCGCAGGCCCGCGCCGGAGCGAGCGGGAGACACGACCCAGCAACTGCTCGCCGCGTTCGGCGACGCGCCCGCGATCGTGCTGGGGCGCCGCAGCGACGTACTGGCCTGGAACCGCACGGGACACGCACTGTTCGCCGGGCATCTGGACCCGCACATCCCCGATCAGCCCGACCAGCGTCCGAACACGGCCCGGCTGGTCTTCCTGGACGCGCACACACGGGACCTGTACGTCGACTGGCCGAAGAAGGCCAGGGACGTGGTCGGGAAACTGCGACTCGCCGCCGAGCAGCATCCGGACGATCCTCGGCTGGCCGCACTGATCGGTGAACTGACCATGAAGAGCCCGGAGTTCGCCGGCATGTGGTCCGAGCACCGGGTCAGGAAGTGGGACCTCGCGACCTACCGCATGCACCATCCGGTCGTGGGCCGCATGCAGCTCAACCTCCAGACCCTGAACGTCCCGCAGGAGGACGGCCAGCGGATAGTCGTGGTGACCGCCGAGGCCGGCACCGGGTCAGCGGCAGCGCTGAGCCTTCTCGCCCGGGCCGGTGGTCCGAGCGGTGTCCAGTCTGTACGCCGGGCGGGGCGAACCGAGGCTGCGGGATCCCCGAGGCACGGGGGTGGACAGCCAGTCCGGGGAGAGCGTTGATTCCCACCATGATCGCGATGTGTCACCGGAGCGCTAGGCGAGGTCGACGACTTCGTGCATGCGCAGCCGGCGGTTGAACTCGCCGGTGATCCGCGCGACGACCGTACGCGGCAGCAGGCGCGCGGGCCAGGTCAGGGCGCGGTTCATGGCCCGGCCGGGGTAGGACACCGCGCGTCGCCGGGCGTAGTCGTCCAGCGTACGGGCCGCGACGGTGGCCGGCGTGTCGGCGACCCGGGAGTTGATCGTGGCCGAGGTGCCGTCGAAGAAGCCGGTCGCGATCGCGCCGGGGTGCGCGGCCATGACGTGGACGCCGGTGCCGCGCAGTTCCTCGGCCAGCGCCTCGGTGAAGGAGAGCACGAAAGCCTTGGTCGCGGCATAGCTGGCCTGGTAAGGCATGGGCTGGAAGGCCGCGGTGGACGAGACGTTGATGATGCCGCCGGAGCCGCGGGCGACCAGCTCGGCCCCGATCGCGTGGGTCAGCGCGATCAGGCCGACGACGTTGAGCCCGACGGAGCGCAGTTGCGGCTCGAGCGGGCGGCTGAGGAACGGGCCCGCGCTGCCCGCGCCGGCGTTGTTGAGCAGCAGATCGACGGTCAGGCCGCGGTCACGCAGCTCCCGCAGGATCCGCTCCGGACCATCCGGAGCGGCGAGGTCACCGGTGATGACCTCGGCGTCCGACCTGCCGTGCTGTTCCCGAATGTGTGCGGCGAGCTCCCGCAGGCTCCCGTCCGAACGGGCCAGCAGGATCACCCGCGCTCCCCGGCGCGTCAGCTCCAGCGCGTACGCCCGCCCCAGCCCCTTGGACGCGCCCGTGACGAGCGCGGTGACGCCGCGATAGTCGTCGCTCACAAAGACCTCCATTGCTTCAAGTCTCGAAACATTGACGCTAGCACGATCCTTCGAGACTCGAAACACCGGTAGGATGGCGGCATGACCACGCCCGAGCTCACCGCGGTGGTCGCCGCGACCCACGACATCTGGATGCGGACCAACGACCTGATCGGGCAGGCGCTGACCAAGCACGCCCTGACACCGGCGACGTTCCAGGCGCTTTGGGCCATCGACCCGGCCGAGCCGCCACCCTCGATGAAGGTGATGACCGAGCGCCTGTACTGCAACGCCCCCAACCTGACCTTCATCACCAACCAGCTCGTCGATCGGGGGCTGGTGGAGCGCGCCGTGGACCCGGCCGACCGCCGCTCTCGCGTCCTGGTCCTGACCGCCAAGGGCCGCGAGGTTCGCGACGAACTGGTCCGGACGGCGCTGGAGAAAACCCCGCTGGCGGTGCTGAACCGCGACGAACTGCGACAGCTCATGGTCCTGCTGAACCGCGCCGTCCGCTCCGGCTGACCTGCCCAAGGCGGCCTCAGCGTGGGACCGTCGGTGTCCGGCGGTCCCACGCTCATGCCGTTCGGTGGAACGCACTCACCCGAGTGCGCCCAGCCGGTGCCTACGGTGCGATCGACCAGAGCTGGCAGGTGTTGTTGAGCCACATCCACAGCCGGGCCGGCGTGCCGTTCGCCGTGCCGCAGTTCTGGTCGTCGAGCACCATGCCGCTGTTCTCGACCACCAGCTCATATCGGCCGTTGCCCGCGGGGATGACCGCCCACTGCTGGCACGTGTTGCCGAGCGGCTCCCACAGGTTCACGGCCGTGCCGAGAGCCAGCCCGCAGTTGACCGCGTCGAGCACCTTGCCGGCGTTGGCGTTGGTGATCGTCCACTTGTTCGCGCCGACGCTGTTGAAGCGCCACTGCTGGCAGGTGTTGCCGAGCGCCTGCCACTGGTCGATCTGCGTGCCGTTGGCCGTGCCGCAGTTGACCGCGTCGAGCACCTTGCCGCTTGTGAGGTTCGTGAGCCGGTAGGTGGCTCCGTTCACGGGGAAGGTGACGCTCTTGCTGTAGCCGACGGAGACGACGTTGGCCTGTACGGCGTTCTCCGTGGCGTCGCTCGGATAGCCGCTGGTCATCACGCCTTCGAAGAAGGATCCGACGGAGCCGTTGCTGTTGTCGCCGCCGATGCCGAGGATGATCGCGCCTTGCTTGGTCATCGGGTTGTAGCCCGCCTGGGTCGGCAGCGCTCCGTTGTACCGCGTCGCCAGGCTGCCGGACTGCGCGTTGCCGTCCTTGATGGCGTATGTCGAGGTGCCGTTGTTCTTCAGCATCGCCGTCACGAACGCGGAGCTGCGGCCGGTGTTCGCGGTCCAGGAGCCGTTGCCGCCGGCGAACAACCCGTTCTCGAGGTCCGCCGCGACGCGCGGTCCGCCCGCGCACGGTGAGAACCAGCAAAGCGTGCCGAAGTAGATCGCGTCCATGTCGCCGTTGCCGGTGTCCATGTTGTTGGTCTCGGCGTTGCCGTAGTCGAAGCAGCACCGGTTGTTGACGTGAGTGCCCTCGGTCACCATGTACATGCCCTCGGGCTGGCTGCCGGTGGCGATGCCGTTCGTCGCGTTGTTGCGGTAGCCGTTGCCCGCAGAGATGTAGACGCCGTAGACCTTGTGGCCACCTGCCGTCACCGGCAGAGCCGCCGCGTTCGCGCCTTGGTCGGCTGTGGGATTGGCGCCGCCGCCGGGAGCGATCGTGAGGTCGTTGTGGCGCGACGTCTGGTCGTAGATGCGAACGATCGTGCAGTACGTACCCGAGCAGAAGGAGTCCTGGGTCGCGGCGTTCGCGTAACCGCCGGCGCTGAGCACGCCGATGTTGGTCGTCGCACCGTCGGACCAGCGCCGCACCTGGTAGAGCGCCCCGTTGTAGGAGCCGAAGAGCGCACGGGTGGTGCTGTGAGCGGCGACGCACGGTGTGCCGCCGCTCGCGTAGATGTCGCAGGACAACGTGCCGGCCGCCTGTGCCGTGCCTGGCACGGTGACCAGCGTGGTGACGACGAGCGCCGCGAAGGAGGCGACGGCGAGGGCCGTTCGCCGCCAGTGGCGCAGAGACCAGAAACCCATTGTGTGCCTTTCGTGTGCGGCGAGGCAGCGCAGTGCCCGGCGGTGACTATTGGGGAATTGTTAGCGTTAACATTGAATTGTTTGTTAGCGCTAACATAGTTATCCACACGCGCTTCTGTATCAACGGGCTATTGCGCGGTTCCTTGGTGTGGGACCGTCGGCATGGCTCTACGCACTCTGACGTGCGCCGCAGGTCAGTCACCGGCGAGCGCTCCGCTATAACATGCAGGTTTCCGCTGTGTTTCGACCAAAGTGTCATCAACGATGCGGCGGCTGTCAATACCCGGCGAAGATCGCCTTCCATTCCGTCACAACGTGCGACAGAGAACTTGGCAAAAAGCGTTACGTCAAAACTGAACTGCCATGGCCCCGGCGCCATGGTGAGGCGTCGGGGCCGCGTGGATGAAGGTTGAGCAGGCGTTCGGCCGGTCGCTCAGCGCGCGGCCTGCGAGGTGACGAGCTCGATGGCCTTGACGGCGAGCTCGGGCTGGTCGAGGTAGATGTAGTGCCCGCTGTTCTTGGCGGTGCTCAGCTTGCTCCGGGTGGACAGGCCGAGCCACCTGCGCTGGCCCGCGGTCCACGCCCGCTCCAGGCTCGGCCCGTACGTGGGGATGGCCGCCAGGTACTGCTTGCCGTGCTGGATCACCTTGACCGGGATCTTCCCGGCAGAACGGACCTTGCCGTCGGTGATGACCAGCTTCTCCGGGTTCTTTCCCCGGAATATCGCGAGGTTCTGTGCGCGCACCTCGGCCGCCGGGCCCTTGGCGGAGGCGGGGATCGTCCTGGAGATGTCGGCGACCATGGTCGAGGGTGTGGCGTCCATCAGGACCAGGCCCTTGACCCTGTCCCGGTGCGCGGGGGCGTACCTGGCAGCGATCAGCCCGCCCAGCGAGTGCCCGGCCAGGACGACCGGGTTGTCACCGGCGATGCGGTCGAGCACCCCGGTCAGGACCTTGCCGGTGCTCGCGAAGTCCTGCGGCCCATCAGGCTGGTCGCTGCCGCCCGCGCCCAGCCGGTCGTAGGAGCACACCCGGTTCTTCGCGCTCAGCGTCTTCTGCAGGGCAGCCATCTTGTCCAGAGCGTCACCCCCGCCGTGCAGCAGGACGACGACCGGCTTGCCCTCCGCCAAGTCGCCCGAGCAGGACACGTTCACCGACCGGCCGCCGACCTCGATCTTCTTGGTGCCGGAGAACGGATCACCCTTCCGCGGCGTGGAGGCGAAGGGGTCCCAGTCCTCTGCCTTGGTGGAGGCGAAAGGGTCCCAGTCCGCCGCCGCGGCGCTCCCGGTACCGGCGAGTCCCACACCCACCACGGTGCAGCACAGTACGGCCACAGCGGATGCCTTGAACGTGCGGAGCATGATGTCCTCCAGTCAGAGAAATGACCGAATTGCTGCGGCCATGACGTAACGCTATGGAATCGACAGCCCCGGAATCGTCACCACCTGGTGGACATTCGCCGGTAGCTCGCACGGGGGACAAGCGCACAACTGGACGGCCGCGGGCGGGTCGCCTCGGCTGTGACCGGCTGAGAGGCGGGCGCCGCGGGAATAGCATGGCCGGGTGGGATCGTTGTGGCCGAAGTGCTCGCCCGGCGACGGGCGCCGTTCCCGGTGATCGCCCGTTCGGCTGCGGCCATGGCCACCACGACACGACCTTTCTTGATCCACCGCTGTGCCAGGAGTGTGCATGACCGACCGCCTCACCGCCGGGCTGATCAGTCAGGCGGCCGAACGGCTGCGGCCGGTCATACGCCACACGGCGCTGGAGCCGAACCAGCGGCTGTCCGACATGCTCGGTGGTCAGGTGCTGCTCAAGCGCGAGGACGCGCAGGTCTGTCGCTCGTACAAGGTGCGCGGGGCGTTCAACCTGATCGCCTCGCTCACGGATGAGGAACGGCGGCGCGGCGTGGTCTGCGCGAGCGCGGGCAACCACGGGCAGGGCGTCGCGTTCGCCTGCGCCCGTCTGGGGATCAACGGCCGGGTGTACGTCCCGTCCACCACGCCACGGCAGAAGCGCGAGCGCATCGCGGCGCTCGGCGGCGACCGGGTGGAGGTCGTGGTCGGCGGCGGCACCTACGACGAGGCGAGCAGCGCCGCGCACGCCGACAGCGAGCACACCGGCGCCATCTACGTGCATCCGTTCGACGACGTCAGGACGATGGCCGGGCAGGGCACGGTCGGCCTGGAGATCCTGGCGCAGTGCGGGGAGGCGCCGCACACCGTGGTCGTCCCGGTCGGTGGAGGCGGCCTGATCAGCGGCATCGCCGTCTGGCTGCGCGAGCACTCACCCAACACCCGCATCGTGGGGGCCGAACCCGCCGGAGCGGCCAGCATGCGCGCCGCCCTCGACCACGGCGAGCCTCTCGCCCTGCCCGAGTTGGACACCTTCGTGGACGGCGCCGCCGTCGGGAGGGTGGGAGACGTCACGTTCCCCCTGGTCAAGGACCTGGTCGACGAGGTCGTGGCGGTCGATGAGGGTGCGGTGTGCACCGAGATGCTGGATCTCTACCAGACCGACGGCATCATCGCCGAACCCGCCGGAGCTCTCGCGGGTGCCGCGGCCCGTGAGCTGCTGCCATCCTCCTCCGGAGGGCCGGTGGTGTGCGTGGTGTCGGGCGGCAACAACGACGTCAGCCGGTACAACGAGGTGCTGGAGCGCTCTCTTGTGCACATCGGGCTGAGGCACTACTTCCTGGTGACCTTCCCGCAGCGCCCTGGCGCCCTGCGCCACTTCCTGGACGAGGTTCTGGGAGAGGGCGAGGACATCATCGTCTTCGAGTACGTCAAGAAGAACAACCGTGAAACCGGCCCGGCGCTCGTCGGCATCGAACTCGAGCGGGCCGGCGACCTCGACAGTCTCCTGTCCCGGATGAAGGCCAGCCCGCTCACGGTGGAGCGCATCCCACCGGGCTCGCCGCTGTTCACGTTCCTCCTCTGACGTCCCGTGCCCGCGGGCCACGCGTGCGGTCAGGCCGAGGTCTCGGAGGCGCCGCGCGCCGCCAGCATGCGCCGCATCAGGTCGATCTCGGCCTTCTGGGCGGCCAGGATGGCGCCGGCCATGCGGCTGACCTGGGGCTGCTTGCTCTGAACGGCCGCTTGGGCCATCTGCGCGCCGCCCTGATGGTGCGGGATCATCAGGCGCAGGAACAGCACTTCGGCGTCCTTGCCGTCGGCCTGCTCCAGCTCCTTGATCTGGGCCGCGGTGGCCATGCCGGGCATGGCCTTGTTCGTGTTGTGGTGGCTCTGGCCCATCCAGGCCATGCGCGGCTGCAGCGAGGCCTGGGACAGGCCCCACATGTCCAGCCAGGCGTACATCTGCCCGATCTGCTGCTGTTGAGTGGTCGCGATGTCGTAGGCGAGCGTCCTGACCTCGCGATCGCTGGTGCGATCCCGCACGATGAGCGCCATCTGGACGGCCTGCGCGTGATGAGCCTGCATGTCACGGGCGAACCCCGCCTCCACCGAGGTGTCCGCGGGCGGCCGGGGGTAGAGGAGTGCGAGGCCCAAGACGGCCACCGCGAACGCCAGCGCGGCGGTCGCGGGCACCAGCACGCGACGCCGCCGCAGAACGGCCGGCAGCCTCATGCGGACGGCTCCCCGACCCCGCCGGTGCAGGTCGCCCCCGGCTCGGGCGTGCCTGAGCCGTTGATGTTGGTACGCAGGAACACCGGCAGTCGCGGATCGTCGGCGCTGTCGAGTTTGAGCTGCTTGCCCCAGGAGTTGAGCGCGACCGCGGACGACAGGCCCGGGTAGGGGGACAGGAGGACGAAGTCGCGTCCCCTGGCCTGGTCGAGCAGCATGTCGAGCTGTTCTTTGGGCAGTCCCGGACGGTAGGCCACCCAGACCGCTCCATGCTCCTGGCTGTGGACCGCGTTCTCGTTGCGGATCGGATCGGTGTAGACGCCGCAGTTCTGCCAGGCCGGGGAGTGATCGCTGCCGACGGGCGGCGCCTGCGGATACGTGACCGGTTTGCTGGTGTGGTTGCGTTGCGTCACGTTGACCGTCTGCACCGCGTCCAGGGACGTACGGGCACGGTCCTCGAGCCAGAACACCGTCACCGCCGCGGCCAGCGCGCCGACCCCGGTCACGGAGACGCCGATCACGGCGATCCGGCGCCGTCTCTCCTGTCGCCGCTGCTGAGCCTGCAGCGCGGAGAGCCGCTCCTTGATCGTGCCCTGCGGCTTGTCGCCCATTCGACTGCCTCTCATTGCGCGCGCTTCTACGTTGCGTAGAAGTTCTACCGCATGTCGAATACAGAGGTCGTAAGAGCCGCTGGTGCACTCAGTTACAGAGTCGGCGTCCGGGGAAGCGGAACGGGGTGCTCATTCCTGTCGAACAGGACATCGGAGACCGTCACCCTTGGTGATCGTCATCATCGTCTCTCTGGGGGCGGCGTGCCTTCTGGGTATCGGCTTCGTCGCCCAGCAGCACGCCGCGTACCGTGAGCCGCTGGAGGAGATGCTTCACCCGCGCCTCCTGCTCGACCTCATGCGCATGCCGTTGTGGCTGGCCGGGATCGGGCTGATGGTGTGCGGCCAGATCCTCGGCGCCATCGCGCTCCGGTATGCGGACGTGTCGCAGGTGGAGCCGCTTCTCGCGATGAACCTGCTGTTCGCCCTGACCGCGGCCCATGTCATCTACCAGGAACCGTTCGGCCGCACGCTGCAACTGGGCGCCTTGCTGGTGAGCGGAGGAGTGGCGCTGTTCCTGTTCGCCGGAAGGCCCCAGGGTGGCCGCCTCCCCGATCCGGTCTCCATACGGTGGCTCGCGGCGCTCCCGGTGGTCGTGGTCGCGGGGGCGCTGGTCCTCTTCGGTCTGCGGCGGAGCCTGAAGGTCAAGGCGATCCTGCTGGCGGCCGCCGCCGGGGTGCTGTACGGCCTGCAGGACGTACTGACCCGCGGCTCCCTGCTCACGCTGGACCACGGGCCGAACATGCTCACGACCTGGCAGCTGTACGTCTTGCCGTGCGTCGCCGTGGTGGGGCTGCTCCTCAATCAGAGCGCGTTCGACGCCGCCCCGCTCCAGATCTCGCTACCGGCCACCACGGTCGCGGAGCCGATCTGCGGGATCGTGCTGGGGGTGGCGATCTTCGCCGAACGCCTGCAGGTCACCCCGGCGGCGATCGCGGGTGAGGTGGCCGGTTTGGTCGCGATGGTGACCGGCATCGTCATCCTCGGCCGGTCCCCGTTCCTGGCCAAGCCCGCGCAGCCCGTGCTCCAGGGTCAGCACCGGAAGGAGCGATGATCTCCGCTTCGGCGGGGTCCTCCGCGTCAGGCGGCCTTCGTGTTGATGGTGACCGGGATGTTGCCGCGGGTCGCCTTGGAGTAGGGGCAGATCTGGTGGGCCGCGGCGCCGAGCTCGTCGGCCGTCCGCTGGTCCACGCCTCCGAGCTCCAGGTTGAGCACGGCGCTGAGGCCGAACTCGCCGTCGTCGCCGTGGTGCAGGGTCACCTCCGCCGTGATGGCCGTGCTCGTCAGCCTGATCTTGCGCTCCGCCGCCGCCCTTCTGACCGCGCCGAGGAAGCAGGAGCCCCAGCCCGCGGCCAGCAGCTGCTCGGGGTTGGTGGCCCCGCCCGCGCCGCCGAGCTGCTTCGGGATGGCGAGCGTGGTGTCGAGGAGGCCGTCGTCGGCCTGGACCCGGCCTCCGTTGCGGCCTTCTCCCGTGACGGTGACGACTCCGGTGTAGCTGACAGCCATGGCTTTCCCTTCAAGGTTTCCGGGGACACATGGCGCGTCACCGGTTCAAGTGGTGACGATATTGGCAAAGCCTTCCGTCACCTGTCAAGCCGGTGACAGGCCATGGCGGCGGAACAGGCTCGGCCCACAGCTCTGCCTCCAGGTGGTGGTCTCGCCCAGACGCGTGCCGCGCTCGCGGTCCCGTCCGGCGCCACGGAAGGCTGAGCGCACGTGACACATCGCGGCCGGCCTGAGCAGCTCGGTCGTCTGCAGGCGGCGCCTAGGACCGTGCCGTACGGCCGACGCCGCGCAGCAGTGTGTCGACCACGACGTCGGCGGCCTGCGCGGCGCTCAGCTCGGAAAGGTCCTCGGCCGCGTGCACCAGCAGCGGCGGCAGGATCGTGGCCACCCAGCCGGGCGGCAGGTCGGAGCGCAGCAGCCCCTCGTCGGTGGCGCGCCGCAGGAAGGCGTCGACCTCGTCGATCAGGCCGCGGCGGCGCTCGTGGAGCGTCTCCTCACGGAGCATGCGGCTCGTTTCCACGGGCCATTTGCGGTTGACGGCGATGATGCCCTCGACGTAGCGATGCAGCGCGACCTCGACCGGGGCCTCGCGTAGCCTGGCCGCCTCGATGGCCTTCTCGACCGCGTCGTAGCGGGCTCCGTAGACGGCGGCCATGAGGTCTTCGCGGGAGGCGAAGCGGCGGTAGACCGTGCGGCGGTCCACCCCCGCCGCCACGGCGATGGCGGCGATGGTCGCCGAGGGGTCGTCGGCGAGCATGCGGGCGCCTGTGCTCAGGACGCGTTCGAGGTTGCGGGTCGCGTCTGCTCTCACCCGTCCCAAGATACCCCTTCCGCCGCACTAACGCGGAGCTTAGTTTTATAAGTGCTACATTGATGAGGCAGTTAGGCAATGCCGACCAAAGGAAGCACCCATGGCCAGGACATGGCTCATCACCGGATCGTCGCGCGGCTTCGGCCGCCACCTCGCCGAAGCGGTCCTCGAAGCGGGCGACCGGGTCATCGCCACCGCGCGCAGCCCCAAGCAGCTCGACGACCTGGTGGCCCGCCACGGCGACCGGATCCGGGCGGTCGCGCTCGACGTCACCGACGCCGCCGCGGCCGCCCGGGCGGTCAAGGAGGCCACCGACGCCTTCGGCAGCCTCGACGTGGTCGTCAACAACGCCGGTTACGGCAACAGCGCGCCGATCGAGGAGATGGCCGAGGACGACTTCCGCGCCCAGCTCGAAACCAACCTCTTCGGCGTGGTGAACGTCACCCGGGCCGCCCTGCCCGTCCTGCGCGCCCAGCGATCAGGAGTCTTCGTACAGTTCTCCTCCATCGGCGGGCGCGTCGGCGGCACTCCCGGGATGGGGGCTTACCAGACCGCGAAGTTCGCCGTCGAAGGCTTCTCCGAAGTGCTCGCCAACGAGGTCGCGCCCTTCGGCGTCAAGGTCGTCATCGTCGAGCCGGGCGCGTTCCGTACCGACTGGCAAGGGCCCTCCATGGAGATCCACCCCGTCGGCCCCGACTACGAGCAGACCGTGGGCGTCATCCACCGCTACCGGCGCGACACCGACGGCACCCAGCCCGGCGACCCCGCCCGCGCCGCCAGGATCATCATCGACGTCGTCGGCCACGACGACCCGCCCAGGCGGCTCCTCCTCGGCAGCGACGCCGTCGCCTCCGCCCAGAAGGCCGCCGAGCTCCGTGCCGCCGAAACCGAGAAATGGGCCGATGTCAGCCGTTCGGCCGACTACCCCGCCGACGAACGCTAGTCACCGCCGCGGGGGTGGGGCGGGGGCGGTAGCGCGAGGACCGCGCGGACCGCGGCCGTCAGCCGTTCTCGGCTGTCAGTCCCGATCACGGGCCGGCCGTCCGCGGTCGGGGCCGCCAGCGCCCGCCGGAACACAGCGGTCGGCAGGTCGACCACGCACAGCGTCACCACCTCGACGCTCGCCCCGTCGGCACGATCCCACAGCGCCCGCGACAGGCGGGTCAGCAGCGCCACCAACCGCTTGTCCAGGGCGAACATCTCCTCGGCCAGCTCCTGCGGCACCTCGGGACCGAACAGCTGGTCACGACGCACCGCCACGAGCATCCGAGCGGCGGCGGGCCGGCGGTCGGCGAACACCGCGGGCACGCTCGCCACCGCCGCCACCGCCTCGACTGCCGCTTCGCGGTCGCCCCCTTGCACCGCGTCGGCCAGCTCGACCTGGAGATCCAGGAAATCTCCCGCCGCCCTCAGCCACAGCCGCCCGAGCAGCACCGGCAACGACCCGAACGCGTGGTAGATCACCCCGTTCGACACCCCGGCGGCCGCCGCCAGCGCTCGCACCGTGAACCGCTCCGGGCCGCCATCGGCCACCAACTGCTCGGCGACGTCCAGCAACCGGTCGAGATCATGAACTCGAGGGCGAGGCATACCCCTTATGATAACCGAGCACACGCTCCAGAATCACGCGGTGGCGTCCACGCGGGTGCGGCGGCCGTCCCAGATCCGGCCGAGCTGAATGACACTCATGCCGAACATCAGGACGCCCAACGGGACGTGCAGGGTCTTCACGTGCGCTATGCCCAGCGCTATCTGCGCCGACGTGACCACGAAGAAGCCGGCCGCGTACCAGATGGGCCTGGGCGAGCCGCCGCCCGGCCGCCAGACCAAGATCGAGACCACCAGGTGCAGCAGGGTCACGACGAACGTCGCGTATGCTCCAGCACTGTGCAGTGCCCCACCCCCGGGCAAGGACAAAAGCAGCCCGGCGGTGATCGCCTGGACGAAGACGGCCAAGGTTTGCAGGGTGATCGCGATCCGCAGGAACCTGAGGTTCGTGGGTGTGGACATGTCGGGGCTTCCCTTCTCGATCCCGGTGTCTCGGCTGTCCGACGACACGACCGCCGGGAATGTGAGGTGCGGCGACCTCACGTTCCGGGAAGTTGTCTCGTCTGTCCGGGTGAGGGCGGAAACGATCGAGGAGCAGGCGACACCATGACCACCCCATCCGAGCCAGGGCTCGACCCGAGCCTGAGCGTGATCATGAGCGAGCGGCGTCAGCTGATCAATCTCGCCTACCGCCTCCTCGGCTCCCTTGCCGACGCGGAAGATGTCGTCCAGGAGGCCTGCGCCCGCTGGTACGCCATGACCCCGCAGCAGCAGCAGGCCATCAACTCCCCCGGCGCCTGGCTGACGAAGGTGGCCGGCCGCATCTGCCTCGATGTGCTCGGCTCGGCACGCGCGCGGCGCGAGCGCTATGTGGGCGAATGGATCCCCGAGCCGCTGCCCGACCGTACGGAGTGGATCAGCGCGCGGCCGGGCGGCGCCATGACCGACCCCGCCGACCGGATCACCCTCGACGAGTCGATCAACATGGCCTTCCTGGTCGTGCTCGAGTCGATGACCCCGGCCGAGCGCGTGGCGTTCATCCTGCACGACGTCTTCCGCTACTCCTTCGCCGAAGTGGCGGAGATCGTCGGCCGTACGCCGGTGGCGTGCCGCCAGCTGGCCTCCTCGGCACGCCGTCGTCTTCGCGAGGCACAGGCTCCCGCGGCTCCGGCGGCCCGGCCCGGCATCGTCGGCGACTTCAAGCGGGCATGGGAAGCCAAGGACATCAAAGCCCTCATCGGCCTCCTCGACCCCGACGCCACGGCGGTCATCGACGGCGGCGGCCTCGTCAGCGCCGGCCTCCACCCGATCGAAGGCAGCGAGCAGATCGCCCGCTACCTCCTCGCCATCGCCGGAATGTCCCCCGGCCTGACGATCCTGGAGCGTACGGTCAACGGTCAGCCCGGTCTGGTGGCCCAGCTAGACGGCGTGACGGTGACGGTGGCGGCGTTCGACGTCACGGGCGACCGGATCAAGCACATCTGGGCGGTACGCAACCCCGAGAAGCTCCGGCCCTGGACGGCGCAGCCACAGCCTTAGGACCCGCTCATCCGGTGTGCTCCAGGAAGGCGCGAACCTCCCCGGCCTCCGGAACGCCGAGCTCCTCGTACAGGCCGAGGGCCACCCGTCCATGCTCGCAGGCCTGCTCCGCCCGCCCGAGCGCGAGGTGCGCGCGGGCCAGCCCGTCGTGAGCACGCGCCTGCTCCGGGCGGTTGCGGGCCAGGTCGGCGAGCACGAGCGCGGCCGTGTGCTCCCCGACCGCCCAGGCCGGGTCGTCCGCCGCCTCGGCCAGCCCGTTGAGCGCGGCCGCCTCGTCGGTGGTGTTGCCGAGCCTGCGGTAGAGGGCCGCGGCCTGTTCGTGGCGGGTGCGGGCCTGGGCGAGCTCGCCCTGGTGCCGGAGGACGACGCCGAGGTGGTTGAGGATCATCGCCTCCCCTGCCGGGTTGCCGACCTTGCGGTGCAGCGCCAGTGCCAGGTCGAGATGGCGCCGGGCCTCCTCCGGGCGGCCGGCCCGGTCGAGGGCCAAGG
Source organism: Nonomuraea sp. NPDC052116 (assembly GCF_040680035.1). NCBI lineage: Bacteria > Bacillati > Actinomycetota > Actinomycetes > Streptosporangiales > Streptosporangiaceae > Nonomuraea > Nonomuraea sp. NPDC052116. Next base: position 393,591 of record NZ_JBFAWA010000007.1, read on the forward strand.
CGAGGATGCCGAGCACGTTGGCCTCGCCCCAGGTGTCGGCGCCGATCCGGGTGAGGTCGAGCGCCTGCTCCAGGTACTGCTCCGCCTGCTCGTCCTGGCGCCGGCGCAGGGCCACGTTGCCCAGGGTGAGCAGTGCCCGAGCGCGTTCGTAGGCCTCCTCACACGCGTCGAGGGCCTGGTGGGCGTGCTCCTCCGCGCGCTCGTACTCGCCGAGCCGCCAGTACGTCCACGCCAGGTCGGCGAGCGCCCGCTCCTCGAACTCGCGGTGGCCGAACTTGCGGCTGCGCTGCAGCGCCAGGGTGTGCAGCGTGAGCGCGTCGTCGTGGTGCGCCTGCCGGTCGAGGAGGGGGCGCATCGTCAGAGCCAGCATGCCGACGCAGATCTCGGGCCCGTGGACGGCGGTCGCGATGATGTTGGAGCGTTCGGCGTCGAGCCAGGCGATCGCCTCCGCGGCGTCCCGGATGGGCGCGATCGGTGCGGCCGGCTGGGGGATGCCCTCCCGCTGGCCGACGCTGTACGGGTAGAGCCGGTCCATCGCCGCCCGAGCGCGGTGCAGGTAGTAGGTGAGCAGTCGCAGGACCTCGCCGTCGTCCTCGGCGATCGAGCGCGCGTGCTCGCGGAGCAGGTCGTGGAAGGTGTAGCGGCCCGGTTCGAACTGCAGGAGCATGTGGGCGTCGAGGAGGCCTTCCAGGAGCTCCTCCGCCTCGTCCTCCGGGATGCCCGCCAGCGCCGCCGCTCCGCAGGCGTCGATGTCGCGCCCCGGCGCCAGCCCGAGCAGGCGGAACATGCGCTGCTCGGCCTCGTCGAGCTGCTCATATGACACAGTGAAGGCCGCCGACACCCCGTCCAGGAGCCGGCGATGGTCCCGCAGCCGCCCCGCCAGGTAGGACACGGTCCACCGCGGACGGTGCTGGAGGCGGGCGGCCGAGATCCGGATGGCGAGCGGGAGATGCCCGCACAGCTGCAGCACCTCGCGTACGGCCTCCGGCTCACGGCCGGCGCGTTCGCCCACGATCCGCTCGAACAGCTCGGCGGCGTCCTGCTCGCCCAGCACGTCGACCGAGAGCGCGTGGGCGCCGTCCAGGTCGACCAGGCGCCGCCGGCTGGTGATCAGGACGAGGGTGTCGGAGTGTCCCGGCAGCAGGGGACGTACGTGCTCGGCGTCGAGAACGTTGTCCAGCACGGCGAGCGCGCGGCGATCGGCCAGCTCGGCGCGCCAGAGGGCGCTCCGCTCGACCAGCGTGACCGGGATGCGGTCGGCGGGCACCCCGAGCTGGCGCAGCAGGGCCTCCAGCGCGGCGGCGGCGTCGAGCGGCTCCCGGCCCGCGGTGTGGGCCTGCAGGTCGATGAAGAGCCGGCCGTCGGGATAGCGGGCGGCCAGCCGATGGGCCACGTGTACGGCGAGCGTGGTCTTGCCGATCCCGGCCATGCCGTCGATCGTGACGACCGCCGGCCCGTGCTGCTCGCCCACCTCTCCTATCAGCCGGTCCAGCTCGCTGGTACGTCCGGAGAAATCGGGAATGTCGTACGGCAGGAACGTGGAGCGACGCGGCGGACCCGCGACCACCGGCGCCGCGCCGGCCAGACGCAACGCCGGATCGTCCGCCAGGACTGCCCGCTCCAGCTCGATGAAGGCGTGCCCGGGATCCAGCCCCTGCTCGTCCGCCAGAGCCGTACGGTACGAACGCGCCGCGGCCAGGGCGTCGGCCTGCCGCCCCGCCCGGTGCAGGGCCAGGACGAGGTGGCCGTTGAGCTTCTCGCGGAGCGGGTTGGCGGTCACCTGGGCGGCGAGCTCGTCGAGCAGCTCGCCGTGCCGCCCGGCGGCGAGCTCGCCCTCCACCAGGCGTTCGTAGACCGACAGCCGCCGGTCGTTCCAGAGCTCGCGGACGCCGGTGACGTAATGCGCGTGCACGTCCTCCAGCGCCTCGCCGCCCCACAGCTCCAGGGCCTTGCGCAGCTCACCCGCGGCTGCCAGCTCGGTGAACTCCTGCGCGTCGACCTGCCCGGACTCCGGCTGCGCGACATAGCCGCCGGCACGCGTCTCGAGGAGATTCACGGCCCCCGCTCCGCGCAGCACCTTGCGGATCGCGGTGATCGAGGCATGGATCTGCGACCGGGCGGTGTCGGGCTGGTCGTAGCCCCACATCGCGTCGATCAGCCGCTCGATGCTGATCACCCGGCCGGCGTTGAGCAGAAGGTAGGCCAGCACAGCCCGGTGACGTGGGGCGATGCCCGTCAGCGGCGCGCCGTCGACGATCATCTGGACGGGGCCGAGAAGAGTGAATCGCAGCATTTCGTCCCCCATCACCTTCGCATCGTGCACGCATCGCGAATGTATCAACCTGGGCAGACACTCTGATCTCACACGAACCGCGACAGAGGAGAACACGATGGAAGCCCGGATGAAGAACCCCGCCACGCTCATCCCCGCCGCGATGCAGCCGATCATGCAGGTGATGAAGGCCGCTCAGTCGCAGGGCCTCCCCCAGGAGCTCATGGAGATGATCCACCTGCGGGTCAGCCAGATCAACCGCTGCAGCTTCTGCGTCGACGCCGGCCTGAAGAACCTGCGCAAGCTCGGCGAGAGCGACGACCGCATCGGCCTGATCGCCGCCTGGCGCGAGGCTCCGTACTACACCGACGCCGAGCGGGCCGCCCTGGAGCTGGCCGAGGCCTCGACCCGGCTGGCCGACCGCGACGACGCCGTCTCCGACGAGATCTGGAACAACGCCGCCGACCACTTCGACGAGCAGCAGCTGGCCTCGATCCTGCTGATGACCGCCGTCACCAACCTCTTCAACCGCCTGAACGCCCCGATCCGGCAGGTCGCCGGCACCTGGTAAGCCCCCTGCTCACACGTACAGAAGGAGACACCGACATGTCCGCCGTCCGCTCGCACCGCTACTCCGTCCCCGAGGCCGACCTGGAGGAGTTCCTGGCCCGCCGCAGGTCGCTGATCGCGACTGTCCGGAAGGGTCACCCCGGGCTCACCCGCACCGTGCTGATCCGGCTCGACGACGACACGTACACCGACACCTGGCACTGGGAGAGCGCCGAGCAGCTGGGCGCCGCGCTCGCCGCCCTGCCCACCTTCCCGGAGGCGCCGCTGACCATGTCCCTCACCAAGGACGCCACCGCCCTGAACGGCCTGCTCGTCGACGAGCACTGAGCCGCGCTCCGGCTCGCCCACTGACGAGGAGTCCACCACGTGTCCAACTCGGCCGGCACCTCATCCACGACGACGAACCGCTCGAACCGCTCGTACCGTGACGTGCTGCGCGACAAGCGCGTGGCCGGGCTGCTGCTCGGCGACCTGCTGGCCAACATCAGCACGGGCATGATCCTCGTGGCCATGCCCGTGCAGACCCTGCGCATCCACGGGGACATACCTCCGGCGATCGCCGTCGGGATGGTGGAGGCGGCCCCGTTCGTCCTGTCCACGATCCTGGCGCTCGGCATCGGCCTGGGCCGGGTCCGGACACCGCCCCGCACCCTGCTGCTCGCCGACTGCGTGCTGCGGGCGCTGACCTTCACCGGCCTGGGCCTGGCCGCGGTGACCGACCGGCTCAGCCTGCCCGTACTGGTCAGCGGGCTGCTGCTGGGCGCGGCCTTCCGGATGGCCGGTGCCAGCGGTCGTCGTCTGCTCGTCACCTCGATGGCGAGCGAGTCGGAACGGTACGGCGTCAACGGACTGCTGGGCCTGAACAGCAACGTCGCACTCTACGTCCTGGGCCCTGTGGCCGGCGGGCTCATGGTGGCGGCCGATGGACCGGGCGCGGTGCTGTTCGTCGACGCGTGCGGTGCACTGCTCCTGATGGCCTGCGTACTGCGCTGGGCACCACGGGCGGGGTCGGAGCCACAGTCACGACCGCGATCGGAGCCGCCGTCGCGGTCAAAGCCAAAGTCGAAACCGCGGCCGGAGCCGCAGTCGAAGTCTGAGCGGTCGGAGTCGCCGCCGCTGGGGTCGGAGCGGTCAGAGCCGCGATCGGAGTCGCAGTCGCGGTCGAGGCCACAGCCGAAGCCATGGCGAGAGTCGCAGTCGGAGTCGCAGTCGCGGTTGGAATCACCGCCGGAGCCACGGTCGGAGGCGGAACCGTGGTCGGAGCAGTCAGAGCCGGACCGGTCAGAGCGGGGTCGATCAGAGCCGGACCGGTCAGAGCCGCAGTCCGAGCCGCAGTCGCGGTCGGAGCCGTGGCCGGAGTCGGAGTCACCGCCGGAGTCGCGGTTGGAATCACCGTCGGAGGAGTCCACCCACGCGCGGCAGGACGAGTCGGGCTGGCGCGTCCTGCGCCGCCGCCCCGTGGCGGCCCGGCTGCTGGTCGTGGTGTTCTTCTTCAACTTCCTCTACATGCCGGTCGAGGTAGCACTCCCCCTGTACGTCCAGGGCACCCTGCACAGCGGCGCGTCCGGCCTCGGCCTGCTCTGGAGCGCCCTGGGCGTCGGCGCGATCGCGGGTGCCGCCCTGGTCAACCTGATGCGCGGCCTCCCCCAGCGCCATCTGCTCATCACGATCATCGGCCTGTGGGCACTCTGCCCGATCGCCCTGGCCGCCGCGGACAACCTGACCGCCGCGATGATCGTGTTCGCCCTGGGCGGCCTGGTCTGGGCGCCGTTCACCCCCGTCGCGTACAGCTTCCTACAGTCAGACCTGCGGCCCAGCGAACAGCAGCCGGTGGTGACACTCTGGACGACGGGGTCAACAATCGCGGCCCCACTGGGCCTCGTGGCCGGCGGCCCGCTCATCCAACTGACCGGCACGGACACGGGCCTGGTCGTCTCGGGCCTCCTCACCCTGCTCCTGGTGCCGCTCGCAGCCGCAACCGTCCTAACCCGCGGCCAGACCGCTGTCGAGACCAGCCGAAGAGCTCCCGGCACCACCACCCACCAATAACGGCATCTGGCGCGTACGCCAACCCGACTTGACGAGGCCGACCGCAGAGACCCCGTCACCACCATCCGCCGATAGCCACTTCAGACGGGTACGCCAACCAGGTTTGCCAAGGCCAACCGCAAAACCCCGGCACCACCACCCGCCAATAATTACTTCAGACGCGTAGACCAACCCAGCTCGCCAAGGCCAATCACAAAGACCCCAGCACCACCACCCAGCAACAACCGCGTCCGGCGCGGACGCTAACCCGGCCTGACGAGACCGGCTTCGTAGGCGGCGATGACGAGTTGGGCGCGGTCTCGGGCCTGCAGCTTGGCCAGCAAGCGGCCGATGTGCGTCTTCACGGTCCCGGGGCTCAGCTGGAGCTGGATGCTGAGCTCGGCGTTAGACAGACCGTGGGCGATGAGGGTGAGCACCTCCCGCTCCCGATCCGTCAGGTTGCCGAGCCCGTGAAAGACCCGCTGTGCCGGCCGCCGTACGAACTCCGCGATCAATCGCGTGGTGACACTGGGCGCAAGCAACGTCTCGCCCGACGCGACCACCCGGATCGCCCTCAGGAGATCGTCAGGGGGCGCATCCTTGAGCAGGAACCCGCTGGCGCCCGCACGCAACGCCGCGTAAACGTACTCATCGAGGTCGAACGTGGTCAGAATGAGTACTCGGGTATCCCCGGCGATCTGCTGGGTCGCGGCGATGCCGTCCATCTCCGGCATCCTGACGTCCATGAGCACCACATCGGGTGACTCCGTCCGCGCGAGTGCCACCGCCTGGCGTCCGTCGGCCGCCTCCCCGACCACGACGAGATCGTCCTCCGAGTCGATCAGCAAACGGAAGCTGCCACGCAGCAGTGCCTGATCGTCGGCGACGAGCACTCGAATCAAGAGATCCCCCACAACACACCCACCACGAGCAGGCTCAACACCAGGTCCGCTGACGCTCTGCCCAGTTCTCTGCCTCCCACATTGCGCCACTCAACACCACGGACACCGGCTCCCGGGCCGCGATCTTGATATCAGACACTCCCGCATCCATCCATCCCCGTCGCGCGAAACCACCGACCTCGAACGACGTCGCCGGCCAGCTGGTAAAGCCCCATACCTTCCCGGAGAGGCGGAGTCGTACACGAAAATCTCCCGCAACCGGCCGCCCACGATGTCGCATCGGCCGCACGACCACACCAGCAGCGGGAGCGCACCAGCAACATGATCGCACCGACCACGAGACTGCGCCGACCACAGGATCGCACTGGCCACGAGGCACGCCAGCCACCGAACCGCACCGACCACAGGACCGCACGGACCACGGGACCCCGCCGAGCGCAGGACCGCCCACGGGACCGCAGCGCACTACCCACGGGATCGCGCCGACCATGAGGGCACGTCGATCGCGGGGCCGCATCGGCCACGCGGCGGCCAGCGGCGGGGGCGTGTGGTCGCGGGCCGTCGTGTCGCGTCGAGGTCTCGGGGTGCCGCGCGGCCGGAGTGAGTCACGTAGGTCACGGGATCTCCCATGATGTGTGTACGCCGAACCCACCCCCCGGCAGAGGTCCGGCCTCGAAGGTGCCGCCGTACAACATGGCCCGTTCCCGCATCCCCGCGAGACCGTGCCCGCCCTCCTTGCCCGGCAGCACTCGCTGCCCCGGCCCGTCGTCGACCACCGAGATCTTCAACAACCCGTCGGCGACCGACACGCCGGCCCGGCAATGGGCGGGAGCGGCGTGCCTGACGACGTTGGTGATCGCCTCCTGAACGATGCGATAGACGGACAGCCCCATGCTGTCGGGCACGGTTCCGCTCACCGAGAGCTCGACCTGCACACCGGCCTCCGCCGCGCGTTGTGCCAGGGACGGCAGATCGGCGAGGCCGGGGAGCGGCGTGCTCTCGGGTGCGCTGCTGGACGAACGCAGGGCGCCGAGCAACTGGCGCATCTCCACGAGCGAGCCGCGCCCGATCTGCTCGATGGCACGTAACGCCTCGCGCCCTTCCTCCGGATGCTTGTCCAGGACCTTGGCCGCCACCCCCGCCTTGACGGTGATCATGCTCAGCGAATGGGCGACGACGTCGTGCAACTCGCGGGCGATCCGCAGGCGCTCGTCGACCACCGCCTTCTCGGCCTGCATCTTGGCCTCGCGCGCGGCGGACATTCGGCGGGTGCGCGCCGCCGTACCGAGACTCCAGCCGGCTCCCACGACCAGCCAGGCCGCCCCGACGATGAAGACGGGATCCGGCCAGCCGTTCACTCGCGGTACGCCCATCACCGAGGTCAGCAGAGCGCCTCCGGTGACGAGCAGGCCCAGCACGAGGGCGATCGCCGATCGCCGCACCGGTTGGGTGGCCGACACCAGGTAAATGGTCAAGGCCACTACCCCGACCATCATCAGCCGATTCACCTGTACCGTGAGCAGAAGGAGGCCGGCCAGGAGCGCAGCGTAGTATGCGGGCACCGGCCAGATCCGCCGCACCGCCACGGGCACCGCGAGCAGCCAGCAGATCAGCACCGACGCGGTGCTCACCGCCAGGCCCTCCGGATCCGTCGTGGACCCCAGCGCGAGCAGCACCGCGACCACGGTGTCGGCGAGAACGAGCAGCCAGTGCGGGGGCCGCCGGACGAGCAGGTTCACGGCTCGACGCTATCGAGGAACGACCGCGAGCGAATCGGAGCACGAGCCGTCAGACCAGGGTCGTACTCAGCCGTCGAAAACCCGGGCCCTGTGACCCTGATCCGACCGCCAAGACCGGACCTGGCTCCGATGCGCGCACCCACCACCGTCCCGGATCGTTGGCGCCATGAATCGACGCACAGCCATCGCCGTGTGCCTCGCCGCCTGTCTCGCCGTGTCGCTGGGTGGCATCGCGCTGGCCTCGGCGCAGGCTCATCGCCTCGTCTGGAAGGAGTGCGGTGACGGCCTGCGCTGCGCCGACCTTGTCGTTCCCGTGGACTGGGGCGATCCGGGCGGGCCGAAGACTTCGGTGCACGTGGCCAAGCTACCCGCGACAGGCAGGAGCACGGGCCCACTGATCATCAACCTGGGAGGCCCCAGCACCAGCACGGCGATGTTCAGGCCGAAAAACGCTGCCGAAGCCCCGCCGGAATGGCCCATCCTGCTCAAGCAACTGCGCAGCCGGTTCGACGTCGTCGCCATCGATCCGCGCGGGATGTCCGAGCCCGGCAGCAGCGGCAAGAGGGTGAGCTGCGCGGAGCCCGAGGCCTCCATTTACGGATTGATCAGCGCGCGGGCGAAGCAGGACTGGGACGCCCACGCCGCCCAGAACGCGGCTCATCAGGCGAGCTGCCGTAAGGCGGCAGGGGCGGCATGGCGCGGAATGACGGCCTGGAACGTGGCACACGACCTCGACGCGCTGCGCGCCGCGCTTGGCCAGGACAAGCTCGTCTACGCGGGCAACTCCTACGGCACTGTCTACGCCCAGGCCTATCTGGAGCTGTTCCCGCAGCGGGTCGGCCGGATGTATTTGGACGGGACCGCCGATCACACCCAGCAGGAGTTCGAGCCCTGGTTGCGCAACTACGCGCGGACCCAGGAGCGACATCTCACCCGCTTCCGTGACTGGTGCGCCCGCCGTACGGACTGCGCCCTGCACGGCAGAGATGCGGGCAAGGCATGGGACGAACTGGTCGCAAGGGTGCGCCGCGCGCCACTGCCGGCGTCGGCCGGCAGGACGGTGCACGAGGGACAGCTGTACGCGGGCGCGGTCAAAGGCATGAACCCGGCATACTGGCCGCGATTCGCGACTGCCATCCGAAAGGCCCTCGACGGCGACGCCGCCGGCTTTCTCACCGAGCTCGCACCGGATCAGGGCGGCTCGTCCGTGAGCCAGGACTCCCTGTGCAACGACTTCATGCCGAAGCTGCCGACGTACGAGGAGTTCCAAGGCATCGAGGCCAGGCTTCGTGAGATCGCGCCGAGGTTCGGCTGGATCGAGGGACGCTTCGAGCTCGGGCGGTGCTGGGGGCGCAGCGGGGGCGCGTCCTGGGCGCCGCACCCGTTGCGGGTGAAGGACGTTCCACCGATCCTCTTCGCGATCGGGGAGCTCGACAACAACACCAACTACCTCGGGCAGCAGCACGTGGCGGAGCAGATTCCGTCCGCGCAGGTCCTGTGGCACGGCGACGGCCACGCGGCGTGGGCCGCCAACACCTGCCTGCGGCGGCATGTCCTCGCCTACCTGACCGCAGGGGCGCTGCCCGCGCGGGGAACGCGCTGCCCGGCCGAGCGGATTCAACGGGTGGGGAAATGATCGAAGTCATAGATCTGACGAAGGTGTACGGTTCCACGCGGGCGGTCTCGGGGCTGACGTTCGACGTCAAAGCCGGACAGGTCACGGGCTTTCTCGGCCACAACGGGGCCGGCAAGTCCACCACCATGCGAGTGATCCTCGGGCTTCACGCGCCCACATCAGGCAAGGCGTTGATCAACGGCGTCCGCAAGCGCGACCTCCATGACCCCATGCGTGAGGTCGGTGCCATGCTCGATGCCACCGAGGTGCAGGGCGGGCGCAGCGCGTTCGATCATCTCCAGGCGCTGGCGCATGCCGGCGGGATCGCGCGCCGCAGAGTCGTAGCGGTTCTCGAGGAGGTCGGCCTGGCCGGCGCGGCACGCAGGCGGATCGCCGGGTTCTCCCAGGGGATGCGCCAGCGCCTCGGCATCGCGGCGGCACTGCTCGGCGATCCGGGAGTGCTCATTCTTGACGAGCCGGTCAACGGCCTCGATCCCGACGGCATCCGCTGGCTCAGGACGCTGCTGAGATCTCTGGCGGCCGAGGGGCGGACCGTCCTCCTGTCGAGCCATCTGATGACTGAGATGTCCCTCACCGCCGACCGGCTCATCATCATCGGCCGCGGCCAGCTGATCGAGGACACCACGATGGCGGAGCTGCTGACCCGCTTCCAAGGCGACGTTTCGGTCCGATCGCCCCACGCGGCCCGCTTGACCGGGGCACTCGAAGCGGCGGGAGCAACCGTACGCCGCGCCCAGGCATCCGGCGCGAGCACACCCTCGACTTCTCCCCCCTGGGCCGAAGGAGAGCTGCTGGTGACCGGCTTGTCCGCAGCCGCCATAGGTGATGTCGCCCTGGCGAACGGCTGCGCCATCCACGAATTGGCGCCTCGCCAGGCGTCGCTGGAAGAGGCCTTCATGGAGATAACCCAATGATCAACGTCGTCGCATCGGAATGGCTCAAGCTGCGCTCGCTCCGATCCACCTACTACGTCCTGGCCTCCACGCTCTCGGCCGTGGCACTCACCGGCTTCGCCGCCCTCTCGATCTCGCGCTACTTCGACACCAAGGGTCCCGGCGGCGAACCCGTCGGCACGGGGCTCACCTTCAGCGCCGACATTCCCCCCGTGCTCTTCGGCATGCTGGGTGTGCTCGCCATCTCCGGCGAGTACAGCACCGGCATGATCAGGCTGACGTTGACCACGCTCCGGCGCCCGTGGATCCTGCTCCTGGCCAAGGCCGCCGTGGTGGCCACCGTGGCCGCGATCACGGGTCAGGTGCTGGCGTTCGCCACCTACTTCACCGCGCAGGCGGTGGTGGGCGGACGCCCGATCGGCGCCTCGTTCTCCGAACCGACCGCCCTGTCCGAGGTGCTGTCGACAGGCGCAGGTTCCGCCGTCGCAGCGGTGATGGGGTTGTGCCTGGCCACGATTCTTCGTTCGACACCGGGAGCACTCATCGCACTGGTCGCCTTCCTGACGGCCCCGACCGTGATCGAGCGCTTTCTCCCCGCCCCTTGGAACGACTGGACAAGCTCTCTGACGATCCCCTCATTGACGAGGCAGTTAGCCGGTGTCCCCGACTCCGGCGCCTTCGCCCCTTCGTCGGCCAGCGCCATCCTCGCCGGTTATGTCACGATTTTCCTCGTCGCAGCAGCCCTGGCAATCACCCGTCGCGACGCCTGACCACGAACTGACCCGCGCGGATGGCGTTCCACGACGGTACGGCGGCTGCGGCCCTCTGGCACACGGGCCCCCTGCACCTCAGCCGCCTCCGATCGTTCGCTTCCGCCGCCTCCGTCGCTTGCACCTCGCAGCCTCAGGCCTTTCACATCGGGTCAACTTCGTCGCTTACACCTCGCCAGCGTCGGCCTTTCACCAGGAGGCACCTCCGCCGCTTACACCTTGCCAGCCTCGATCTTGCACCTCGGGTCGACTTCGCCGCTTGCGCCTCGCCAGCGCGGATCTTGCACCTCAGGGTGCCTCCGCCCCTTGCACCTCGACCGCCTCGGGATCTCCGTAGTATGCGCCGAAGATCCAACACACTCGTCCCAGCGCGCCCGGGCCGAAATTGCACTCGGACAGGGCTTTGCGTCACTGGAAGTGACCTGCGTCAACGCTCCAGTTCGGGGCTTATGGTCGCTATCCGAGCCCGGACCGTGATGGCGTCCTCGACCGTGGCGTGGCGCGCCATCACACACGTCGCGACGGCACACGTGCTCACCCGGCCCTCCTGGGCGGCCCACCTGCGCCTCACCGTGCGCTTCTCGGACGCTTTGCGCACGCTGCTCACCACCGGCTAACACGCGCTGCTCGAGCTGGGCCCGGGCCGTACCTTCAGCGGCCTGGCCCGGCAGCACGCGGTCCCCGGCTGCACCTCAGCTATTCGGCGTTGCTAACCCGCCTACGGCTACGAGATCGCGGTGTGGCTGCGGGAGCAGCTGTAAGGGCCGTGTCAGGACGGCAACGGTCCGGTATCAGAGCGGTCGGCGATCGTAAAGGCCATGAACGGTTGAACGCCTGCCCGCCCAACCGATTCCCAACAGTTTTGAAGGAGCGCACCACCATGGCCATCACCCTCACCGACCAGGACAAGCTCACCCTTCGGACCGCCGCGTGGGGCGCCGTCTCCCTGATGTCCGCCGCCGGCGCCGCCGGCTCGGCCCACAAGGTCGCCACCGAGGGCTCCATCGCCCTGACCTCCGCCACCGGCCCCGTCGGACACGTGCTCACCAAGGCGCCCAAGGGCGTCAAGTACGGCAAGACCGTCGCTGCCCTCGCCGACCAGGTGTTGCCGGCGCTGACCGCGTCCATGAACCTGCTCAGGCAGCAGGACCCGGCCGAGGCCGACAACTTCCGCGGCACCGTCATGGTCGCCGTCGAAGCCTCCACCGGAAATCACCAGGGCCGGCCCAGCCCCACCCTGACCGACATGGCCCGCAAGATCACCGCGGCCCTCGACGCCGCCTGACGGGCTGCTTCATCCCCATCGACTCCGGGAGGAACCATGAGAACTATCTTCGGCGTACCAAACCGCAGCAAGGTCTTGCGGCGAGCGGCGGTCACGGCGCTGGCGGCCGCACTGCTGGCCGGGGCGGCCACCCCCGCCGCGGCTACCGCACAGGACCGTCCGGAGCTGCATAAAGCCATCCAGGAGTGGATCGACGACGGTTTCGCCGGGATGCAGATGCGCGTCCACGACGAGCGCGGCGACTGGGTGGGCAGCGCCGGGGTGCGCAAGCTGGGCGAGAGCGCCAAGCCGCCGACGAACGGGCGCTACTGGATCGGCAGCACCACCAAGACCTTCATGGCGACCGTGGTGCTGCAGTTGGTGGCCGAGGGCAGGGTCGGGCTGGACGCTTCGGTGGCCGGCTACCTGCCCGACCTGGGCCTGGACCCGCGGATCACCGTGCGGATGATGTTGCAGCACACCAGCGGGTTGTTCAACTACACCGGCGACGCCTACGACGACGGCGTATGGGTGCCGGGCCTGCCCTCCGTGGGCAAGGAGTGGGTGGACAACCGGTTCAAGTCCTACCAGCCGGAGGAACTGGTACGGTTCGCGCTGTCCAAGCCTGCCAAGTTCGCGCCGGGGACGAGCTGGGGCTACGCCAACACCAACTACACCCTCGCCCTGCTGCTGATCGAGAAGGTCACCGGCCGCCCGTACGCCGAGGAGATGCAGCGCCGGATCCTGGGACCGCTACGGCTGACGGGCACCTCGGTGCCGGGCAACCGGCCGGACCTCCCCGGACCACACGCGCACGGCTACTACCGGTACGAGGACGCCGGCCAGTGGAAGGTGGTCGACGTCACCCGCCAGAATCCCTCTCTGCTGGCCGGCGCCGGCAACATGATCTCGACCACCAAGGACGTGCAGACGTTCATGTCCGCGCTGGTGAGCGGCAGGCTCCTGCCGGCCGCGCTGCTGACCGAGATGAGCACGCCAGACCCGAGGAGCGCCGGCCTCTTCGGCAGCTACGGCCTGGGACTGTACGTGCTGGACACCGGCCCGGACTGCGCCGGCATCGTCCTCAACCACGACGGCAGCCCTCCCGGGGGCTACGGATCGCTGATGTACAGCACGCCCGACGGCAGCAAGATCCTTACCGCCTCGCTGACCTCCGGAGACACCGCGGTCGACACGGCGACGGTGTTCCCCAAGGCGTTGAACAGGCTCATCAACGAGGTGTTCTGCGACGGCCGTCAGGTCAAGTAGCCGAACCGGGCCACGCCGCGCTCACCGAGCTCGGCGTGGCCCGCCTGCATGGCCCGCCTGCATGGCCCGCCTGCATGGCCGCCCGAGAACGTGGTCATCCAATGCCGGGCCGTCCGCCAGTGCCGCAGCACGCGGACCCGCCCCCGTCAACCGCTGCCCTTGTGCCGCACGCCGACCTCGTCCGTCCAGGTCCGCGGCGGATTTCGCGCCCGCGCCGCACGCTGGCCTCGTCCGTCCAGACCCGCGGCGGATTTCACGCCTCATGACGCGGGACCTACAGCCGCATGATCTGGCCAGCCCTCGGTGTGGCGCAGGCCTGGTGGTCCGGGCGGCGTTGGAGGTGGCGGCGGGTGGCCTCGCCGACCTCGCCAGCGGCGTATGGCGGGTGTCGCCGACCTCGCCACCGGCGTACATGCGGGCGAGTTCGGCGCTCTGTACGGCGAGCACCTCCCTGCGGAGTTGCGCGTAGTCGCTGGTAACCATTTCGGGCTCGGTCCGCAGAGTGATTCCGAACGAGATCCGGCGGTTAGACCTTTCGTGCCAGGTCACGATGGGTGAAGTGCCTGCCGCTGGGGACCGGGTTTCGGTCAGGGGATGAGTCCGGCACGGCCCGACTCGATAACCAGCGACGACGCGTTTTCTCAGGTCGGGTTGCTCTGCTGGTCAGGCAAATGATGTTCGGCGGATATTACGGCAGCCCCACCTCGGTCCCTCACCTCAGCCAACTCCATCTCTTCACCTCATCCGCTTCCGTCGTTTACACCTCAACAGCCGCAGGCCTTTCGTCTCCCTCTTGCACTTCAGCCTGCCGGCACGGGGGCGAAGTGCCGGGCCGTTGACCTGCCGGAGAAGCCGCCGGCGCCATCCGCAGGGTAAGGGCGCGTCGTTCAGTGGGGTGCTAGCGGTACTTGTTGAGGGCTGTGGCGACGAGCTTGGCGGCGCGGTCGGCGGTGCCGAATCCGGAGCGTCGGGCTCTGACGGTTATGGTCACCTCGACGTTCGACAGTCGGAAGGAGATCTTGGTCTCGTAGACTCGCCACGGCCAGTTGGGCACCTGCCGGGTATAGCTGAACGCCTCATCGCCGACCTTCGGCCCCGTGCGGATCTTGGTCTTTTCGTTGCGCTTCGGCTCGTCCTTCATGTACTTGACCATCTGATCATGGGTCAAGTTGGCCGCGGAGGCGCTCGGCAAGCGGAACGCCATGATGTTCAGGTTGGAAGCGTCCCTATTTGACCAGGAGCAGGTGGTGTCGGTCAGGAACTGGCGCTTCATCGGGCCGCCGAACAGCGAGCGCGTCTGGGCGCTGGTCAGCAGATCGCATGCCTCGAAGTCGCGGGAGATGACCGGGGTGGCCTCCGGCGACGAGCCGAACGTCGGCCGCGGGGAATAGGTATAGCTGACGGGGGGCGCGAGCATGGCGCCGAGTACGCGGATGACGTTCGGGAACAGGTACGGCACGACCACCACCCCCGCCGCCACGACCAGCACCACCGCGAGCAGGGCCCCCACGACGACCTGGATGCGGCGACGCCGGCGCGGGCGGCTGCCCGGTACGGTCCGCGTCCGTGGCGAAGTCGGGACGTCCGTCGTCTCGCCCCGCGAGAGGGCCCTCAACCAGCCGGCCACCTCGTCCGGGGAGCAGCGACGTACCGGGTCCTTCTCCAGGATCGCTGCCAGCACGGGTGCCAGCGGGCCGGCCAGCCGGAAGGGGGCGGGCTCCTGCATCAGCACGGCGGCCAGGACCGCGGCCTCGTTCGGGCGGGGGAACGGCGGGCCGCCCTCCACCGCCGTGAAGAGCGTGGCGCCGAGCGACCACAGGTCGGCGAGCGGGCCGTCGGCCTCGCCGCGCAGGCGCTCCGGGGCGATGTAGCCGGGCGAGCCGGTCAGCATCCCCGTCTGCGTCAGCCCGGTGTCCCCGGCGATCGTCGCGATGCCGAAGTCGGTGAGCAGCACCCGCCCGTCGTCGGGGAGCAGGACGTTGGCGGGTTTGACGTCCCGGTGCAGGATGCCGGACGCGTGCGCGGCACCCAGGGCGTCGAGCATCTGCATGCCGATCTCGGCTACGCGGTGCGGCGGCAGCGGGCCGTCGTCGCGTACGACCCGGTCGAGGGAGCGGCCGCGCACCAACTCCATGATGATCCACGGCCGGCCGTCATCCAGGACCACGTCGTGCACGGTGACGATGGACGGGTGGGAGCGCAGCGTCGCCGCGGCGCGCGCTTCCCGAAGTGTGCGTTCGGCCAGCTCGGCACGCGACGCCTCGTCGAGATCCGACGGGAGCCGGACCTCCTTGATGGCCACTTCCTGTCTGAGGAGTTCGTCCATCGCCCGCCAGACGGTGCCCATACCGCCCTGGCCGAGCTGCGAAAGCAGCCGATAACGGCCCGCGAGCAACGTCACCGTGCCATTACCGACGTCTCGGACTCCGCGACCATTCGTCGCCTCCTGTCGATATCTGGCTCAGCACGGGCACATCAGATAGTAAGCGAACGGATCGTGAGCGTCAGGGAATGTCGATCAAAGGTCACCCGACACCTTTGGATATTTGGCTCAGGCCGCTCTCAGCCTTCCTGGGGTACCTGGCTCCAGACGGTCGCGGCCGACGCCGACATCGCGGTGCTCGCGATGCAGGCGGCGTTCGCGGCGTTTGCGACGTTTGCGACGTTCGGTGCTCTCGATGCTCGTTCGGTGCTCGCGGTGCTCCCTTACCTTCACGGCGTTCGGTGCTTGCGGTGTTCACGGCGATCGGTGCTCGCGGTGTTCACGGCACTCTCAGCGCCGGCAGTGCCAGCGTCTGGCTCGATGGGCAAGGGGGCCGCGCCGACGTGCCCGCGCTGCGGCGGCTCGGCCCTGGTCTGCGTACCTTTCAGCATGTTTACCAGTGGTGGGCGCCGTGGAGCTGGCCGCGGACCGCGCCGTCGGGGAACTCAGAGGTGTGCAGGTTGGCGTACCAGTTCTTCGGGTTCTTCTTGATTCCGTTGAGGACGCTGGTGTCCTTGACGCGGACGGAGCCGGAGCTCGTGTTGCCGCGGGTGGTGCCGTTGGACAGCAGGTCGATGACGACGGGGCCGTTCGTGCCGGCCTTGCCCCGGTGAATGTGGAAGGCGGTGGGCTTGGCGACCTTCTTCCACTGGACGAAGTAGTAGAGGCGGTTGCCCTTGATGCGGAACTTCGCGGCCGCCAGGCCGTTCCGGTCGTTGACCTTCTTGCCGGCCTCCGGCACCTCGTTCTTGCCGAGAAGAACTGCGGTGAAGTAGTACGTCTTGGCCGCGCTGGCCACCTTTGCGTTGGCCGCCTTGGCGCTGGTGAACGTGGCGGGGGCGGCGTTGGCCGGTGCCGAGGTGACGGCCAGGGCCGCGGTCGAGGCCAGCGCCGCGATGGCCGCGCCGGCCACCGCACGCCGCCACTGGATACGCCCGTTGCTGATCTGCTCGAAAGTGTTCATGGGTGCCTGCCTTCGGTTGGTCTTACGGATCTCTTCGGACAGGGCAGGACGTTAGTGAGGTGGCGTCCGACGTTCTGTGGACAAATCCGCATAAGGCGTTGGGGTGATCAGTGTCACAAAGCCCGAGGCGGACAGACCAAAACCCGGTGCCGATCTCGTGCAGGGCTCAGGCGAGCGACGGCCGGTGAGGGGCGGGCGAAAGCTGGCGACGGGCAGGTGAAGGCCCGCGACGGGCGTGCCAAGGCCGGTAGACGGCGGGTGAAGCCTGGCGACGGGCGGGTGACGGCTGGGGGCGAGCGGGTGGCATCTGGGGACAGGCGGGCGAAGGTTGCGACGGGCGGGTGTGAAGGGGGGACGGTATTTGGCTTGGCGTGGGTGGGGTGCTGAGTGGTGTGGTTTTGGGGTGAAGCTGGTTTGGGTTGTATGTGGGTTACTGGGTGACGTCGAGTTCTGCGCGCATGCCCATGGCGTAGTGACCCGGGAAGTTGCAGATCAGCTCGTACCGTCCAGGCTGCAGGGTCAGTGTCGCCCAGCCTGCGGACCCGGGGGCGATGCCTCCGCCCTCGCCTGCGGCGCAGTTGTGGGATGCCTCGCCGGCGGAGCCCGTCTCGCTTACGCGGCTGTCGGCTCCGATCGGCTGCTTCCCGATGGGCTTACCCGCCGCGAGCGGCAGTACGACCACCTCGTGGGCCAGGGTGCCGGTGTTGGAGGCACGGAGAGACACGGTGCCTGCCGTGACTTTGGCCGGCTTCACGGTCAGGCGCATGGGTGCTGCGCCGGCTGTGTCGGTCAGGTCGACGTCCACCACCTTGCCCGGTAGCGGTGGAGGGGTGCATTCTTGGGCGCGCCGCGACCCGGCCGCCTGCCCCGTTGGCGTCGATGTGCCGGTGAACAGTTGCCCTGCCGCCGTCAGTGTGCCGGTGGACAACTGCCCTATGGCTGTCGGTGTGTGGGTGAACAGTTGCTCTGTGGCCGTTGGTGTGCCGGTGGACGGCCCTCCTGCGGCAGTTAGCGTGCCGGTGGGCAGTTGGCCTGTGGCTGTTGGTGTGCCGGTGAGCAGTGCGGCTGTTATGGCGACTGCTGCGGTGCCTGCGGACCAGACGTCGTGAGGCCTCATCGGGCTCACCCCCCGAGTGCGCGTGTGCTCACCCGTCTCCCGCGTCATGGTCGAGCTCGACCGGCGAGCGTCCCTCTTCCAGAGTACGCGTGGCGCACCCACCAGGACTCGCGCGAGCCCATCAAGCGCCGCGCGGCCTCGCGTGAGCGGCGCATCCTCGTACCCAGGCGGGTCTGACTGCGTTCGTGGCGTGGTGCGGCAGGGTGAGGAGCGGGGTGGAGGTGATCAGCGTGGGAGCCGCCGGCGGCATTGCTGTGACCCTCGTCGGTGCTCCTCTTCCGGGTGAGTGCCGGGCCGGCCGGAGCCGGCTGCCTGATGAGACAGGGATCGGAAAGGGTGGGTTGAAGACGTAAGCGGCGGATGTTGAAAGTTTCAGCCACCATGTGGCCGTCGTCGCAGATGGGCGGGATGCGCGGGTCGCGGTGATTGAGGTCCCGCGGTTGCGATGCCTACGGTGCTGGGGTCCGCACACGTGATCCCGTCAAGGAGTCCGTCATGCGCGCCCGTGTCGTACCTGCCCTGATTCTGGCCCTGATCGCCCTCATCGTCAGCGCTCCCGAGGCACGCGCTCAGGTGCTCGGGGGTTTCGACTTCGCCAGGGCGGAGGTATCCGTCACGGGGCTGCAGGTGCCGTGGGGGTTGGCGTTCCTGCCGGACGGCAGCGCGCTGGTCTCCGAGCGGAACACCGGGCGGATCCTCCAGGTACGGCCCGGCCAGACGCCCACCCAGGTCGCCACCGTGAACGGGGTGAGCGCTTCCGGTGAGAGCGGCCTGCTCGGCATCGCGGCCAGGGACGGCTGGGTGTACGCGTACTTCACCAGCACCGCCGGGGACAACCGCCTGGTCAGGTTCCAGTTGAGCGCCCCTCAGACGCAGACGGTGATCTTCTCTGGCGTCCCGAGCGCCACCATCCACGACGGCGGCCGCCTGGCGTTCGGCCCGGACGGCATGCTCTACCTGAGCACCGGCGACGCCGGCAACACCAGCAACGCCCAGAACCTCAACAGCCCCGCCGGCAAGATCCTGCGCATGACGGCCACTGGCGGGGTGCCTTCGGACAATCCGTTCACGGGATCCCGCGTCTGGAGCTACGGCCACCGCAACGTGCAGGGCCTGGCCTGGGACTCCCAAGGCAGGATGTACGCCAGCGAATTCGGCCAGAACACCTGGGACGAGATCAACCAGATCGTCGCGGGCGGCAACTACGGCTGGCCCACCTGCGAAGGCAACTGCGGCAACTCCTCCTTCCGCAACCCCATCGTCACCTGGACGACCGCCGAGGCGTCGCCGAGCGGGCTCGCGTACGCCAACAACACGCTCTTCGCCGCGGCGCTGGGCGGCCGGCGCCTCTGGACGGTGCCGCTGACCGGCAGCGGCACTCCCGGCACGCCGGTGGCCGAGTTCCAGTCCGTGTACGGACGCCTCCGCGCGGTCGCGCTCGGGCCCGACGGCTGGCTCTGGGTGACGACCAGCAACCGGGACGGCCGCGGCACACCGGTTGCCCAGGACGACCGCATCATCCGCATTCCGCCCGCCACGAGCGGAACCGACACCACCCCACCGACCGCCCCCGGCAACCTGGCCGCCTCCGCGACCACCTCCACCGGCACCACGCTGACGTGGACCGCCTCGACCGACAACGTCGGCGTGACCGGCTACGACGTCCTGCGCGCGCCGGGCTCCTCCGGCGGCACCTTCGCGCAGGTGGGCACCGCGGCGACCGCCTCGTACACCGACACCGGGCTGACCGCCGCCACCACCTACCGCTACCAGGTACGCGCCCGCGACGCGGCGAGCAATTTGTCGCCGGTGTCCAACACGGTCACGGTCACCACCGGTCCGGGCGGCACCACCGGCGGATGCACGGCCACGCCGACCACCCAGACCCAGTGGAGCACCGGCTACGTGATCCAGCCGGTCACGGTCGCCAACACCGGCACCGCCACGACCACGGGCTGGACGGTGACGTTCACACTGCCCAGCGGGCACGCCGTCACCGGCTCCTGGAACGCCACGCTGACCGTCAGCGGCCAGACCGTCACGGTCAGGAACGCCGCTCACAACGGCACGCTCGCGCCCGGTCAGAGCACGACGTTCGGTTTCCAGGCCAGCCGCCCCAACGGCGACACCCAGACTCCTTCCGCCTATCGGTGCACGAGTCCCTGATCTGGGCGCCCGTTTCGCTGGGGCGAGCCGGCCGGCGGGGCCGCGTCATCGGCGGTCGCCGCTGATGGTGGCCTCGGGGAGTGACCAAAGATGTAGAGCCGTACATCGATCGATGTACGGCTCATTTCGCCCAACGGGACGACAGGGAGCAGCCACCGCGCCACCAGGCTTGATGGTGTGACCAGACGTATCGACGCACTTGACGTGTTACGGGGCGTGGCCATCATGGGCACGCTCGGCACGAACATCTGGATCTTCACCGCGCCCGGCGGGTCCGCCGAGTTCCTTCAGTTCGGGGGCGGCGCCGGTGTGGTGGAGACGTTCCTGCGCTTTCTGTCCAACGGCAAGTTCCTCGGGCTGTTGACCCTGCTCTTCGGTGTCGGCCTGGAGCTGCAGTACCGCAGCGCGGTCCGGCGCGGGCTGACGTGGCCGGGCAGGTATCTCTGGCGCGCGACACTGCTGTTCGTCGAGGGGGCGCTGCACTACGTCCTGGTCTTCGAGTTCGACGTGCTGATGGGGTACGCGATCACCTCCATGATCGTGGCGTACCTGGTGGGCAGGAGCCACCGCGCGGTCACCGCCTGGATGGTCGCCGCGGGAGCGGTGCACGTCGCCATGGTTACCCTGATCACGGCAGCCCTGATGCTGGGGCCGACGGGTGGCGGCACCCCGATCTACCCCCAGGACGGCTGGCTCGACCAGGTCGCCTTCCGTCTGCGGCATGTCGCCGTCTTCCGTGCGGAGCTGGTGTTCATCGTCCCCATGGGCATCGTGCTGTTCCTGCTCGGCGCCCGCCTGCTGCGCGCCGGCGTCTTCGAGGAGGACGGCGCCGGTCTGCGGAGGAAGCTGATCGTCGTCGGCCTCGGCGTCGGTGTGCCGCTGAACCTGGCCACCTCCTTCGCGGGGCCGGCCTGGTTCGCCGTCGACCGCTATCTCGTGGCGCCGCTGGTCGCCCTGGGTCTGCTGGGGCTGATCACCTCGATCGTGCTCGGCATGCATGGTGCGCCGGGGGTGCTCAGGAGGGGGATCACGGAGGTCGGGCGTATGGCGCTGTCCTGCTACGTCTTCCAGAACCTGGCGGCCAGTGTCCTCTGTTATGGCTGGGGTCTGGGGCTGGCGGATCGGTTCGATGGGTTGCGGCCGTGGTGGGTGCCGGTGGCGTGGGCCGGGATCTGCGTGCTGTTCATGGTGCTGTCGTCGTTGTGGCTGCGCCGGTTCAGTCGCGGGCCGCTGGAGCTGGCATGGCAATGGGCCTACCAGGCACCGGTTCTGACGCGACGCTCGTGACAGAGCTGCGGCCAGGCTCGGGCGACGGGCCGAGGCGGCTGGCGGCCGGGGTGACAGGGGTCGGCTGGTGGTCGGAGGCGGCTGGCGGCACGGGGCGGCGGACGGTCGCCGGACGACTGGCAGCCGGGGCGGCTGGAGGGGGTGGGGAGACCGTACGCTGGGTCGCGAGTCCGGGACAGGGAGGTGAGCGGAGGATGCGCTACCGGCGAGCGGTGGAGAGGCTGCGGCAGCTCGCCCAGGCCTGCGAGCAGACCCGCCGCGTGCCGGCGGACGAACCCTTCCTGCGCGCCGCGCACGTCTTCGGCGACCTGCTCACGGGCGCCGACCCCGTCGATCACCTCGAGATCGTCCTGGTGCTGAACCTCCCGCCGGAGGAGGTGACCTGGGGCTCCCAGCCACCCGGCACCGCGTGGCTGGTCGATTTCCTCCGGCTGGACCAGGGCGGGGTCGCGTACTGGTGGCGCTCCCATCTGGATCCGGTGGAGAACCATCGCATCCACGACCCGGTGCGGTTCTGGTCGCTGGACGGGCCCGAGCAGGACGTGCTCGACGCGCTGGCCGAGCGCCGCTTCGACCGGGTGCGTGAGGTGACGTCCCGGCCTCAGGAGGAGCCCGCCCAGGTCGCCGGGGAGTTGCGGGCGGCGCTGGACCATCTGCGTGCCGTACGCGACTCGTACTGGGACCGGCAGTGGCGGCGACGGCACCGCAGCCTGGGGCGCTACCCCGAGCACCATCTGTGGGAGGCCGTACAGGGTTATCTGGACCTTCTCGAAGCGCACGAAAACGGGCACGAGCGCGAGGAAAATCGATTGCCGCCGGAATCCGCGGAGAGCTAGGGTCGCGATCACCATCTCGTGACGGAGGAGTTGCTTTTATGCGTGTCGATGAGCTGACCGTCTCGGTACATCAGCCATCACACGTAAGGACTCACGATCTTGGATCTGCCACGTAGCTTCACCATCCGGGAGAGCAGCCACCGGATCATCAACGCGTTCACCCCTGAGAAGCTGGCCACGCTCGGCGCGGCGATCGGGCTGCGGCCCGGAGCCACCGTGCTCGATCTGTGCTGCGGCAAGGGTGAGATGTTGTGCACCTGGTCCCGCGATCACGGGATCACCGGCGCCGGGGTCGACATCAGCACCGTCTTCCTCGCCGCCGCCCGCGAGCGGGCCGCCGAGCTCGGCGTCGGCGAGCGGGTGACGTTCACGCACGGGGACGCCTCCACGTACGTGGCCGGCGAGCCGGTCGATGTCGCGGCGTGCGTGGGCGCGACGTGGATCGGCGGCGGGACCGCCGGCACGGTCGCGCTGCTGGAGCGCAGCCTGCGCCCGGGCGGCACGATGCTGATCGGCGAGGTGTTCTGGCGGGCCGAACCGCCCAGCCAGGAGGCCGTCGAGGCGTGCCACGCGACCTCGCGCGACGACTTCGGGACGCTGCCCGACCTCTTCGAGCTGTTCGACGGGCTCGGGTATGACGTCGTCGAGATGGTGCTCGCCGACGAGGACAGCTGGGACCGGTACGTCGCCGCCCAGTGGCGCAACCTGCGTACCTGGCTGGACGCCAACCCCGACGACGAGCTCGCGCCCGAACTGCGCGCCGAGCTGTCGCGCGAGCCGATGCGTTACGTCCGCTTCCAGCGGCGCCTGCTCGGCTGGGGCGTGTTCGCCCTCATGAAGCGCTGAGCTCCGCGGTGGTCAGGCCCGGCCTGTTCAAGCCGGGCCTGATGCCAGCAGCAGCCCGGTGGCGGGCCCGGAGACGAGGTGCGGGCGCCGCGACGGCGCGGCCCTGGTCGCCGGTGCGGGTGTGAGGATGTCAGTCAC